>JBGPKC010000037.1:0-30830 GCA_041485725.1 Steroidobacteraceae bacterium | reverse complement strand
GGCCGCTGGGCGAGACTTCCGGCAATTCATGCGCTCAGGAGATCCGCAGGACCCTTGGGTCCGCGAATGTCAGTCGAGGTCGGACGGGGATGAGGCGTGCCCTCCCGTCGATCGACTGTCTTACACCATCACTATGTTTTCGATAATACCGGCCCGCGAGGGGCTTGCAAGAGCGTTCTTCGACCGATCCTCAGGGCGGCTCGCGCACCGTGAGCGCGATGTTCACCCGCTGCGTACGGCGCACGACCTGCAGCGTGAGCGCGCTCCCGGGCGGCACGCGGCTCAGGCGCCGGTGCAGCGCATCGACCCCGTCCACCGGCTGATCGTCCACGGCCACGATCAGGTCCCCGGGCTGCAGGTCCGACTCCGCGGCCGGTCCCTGGCTCTCGCGCGACAGCACTTCAACCGCGTGCGCAGCGGTGAGGCCCAGCGCCCGCACCAATCGCAGATCGAGCGGCCGGTCGCGCGCGCCCACACCGAGCCAGGCGCGGCGCACGCGTCCCTGGGTGAGGATCTCCGTCAGCACCCATTGCGCGGTCGCCGCGGGAATGGCGAAGCCAATGCCCTGCGCCATGGCGATGATCGCAGTGTTGATGCCGGCCACGCGGCCGTGCGCATCCACCAGCGGCCCGCCGGAGTTTCCGGGATTGAGCGCCGCGCTGTGCTGCACGACCCCTTCGATCAGCCGGCCGTGGCGGCTGCGGAGCGACCGTCCGAGCGCGCTCACGACGCCGGCGGACACGGTCGACTCGAACCCGAATGGATTGCCAACCGCGACGACCAGCTGGCCGGCGCGCAGACGCTGCGTGCCGGCGAGGTGCGCGTACGGCAGCGCCCCGGCCTGCGCGCGCAGCACGGCGAGATCAGTGGCCGGATCGCGGCCGCTGACGACGGCCGGAACGCTGCGGCCGTCGACGAACGTGACGCGCGCCTGCTCCACGCGCTGCACGACGTGCTCGTTGGTCAGCAGATAGCCGTCGGGCGTCACGACCACCCCCGAGCCTGCGCCACCGCGCGCCCGCGCCGCTTCCGCGGCGCCTCCCACGTACACGCTGACCACCGCCGGACCCACCGCATCGACCGCGCCCACGACGGCGGCCGAATAGGCGTCCAGAGGATCGGTCGACGAGGGCTCCGGCGGCACGGTATCGAGCATCGCGTAGCCATGGGGACCGGCCGGACAGAACTCAAGGGGTGCCTTGAGGCCGACGCTGCCGATTCCTGCCAGAATCGCGCCAGCTCCATGATCTCGCTCGCCCAAACCGCCATCCTGCTGGCCGCCGCTGTCGTCGCGGTGTCGCTGTTCCGCTTCGCGAGGCTCAGCTCGATCCTCGGCTACGTCGCCGCCGGGCTCGTGATCGGGCCCTGGGGCCTGAACCTCATCGGTGACATCGACCGCATCCTGCAGGTGTCGGAGTTCGGCATCGTGCTGCTGCTCTTTATCATCGGACTCGAGCTGCAGCCGACGCGGCTGTGGGTCATGCGGCGCATCGTGTTCGGGCTCGGGACCGCGCAGGTGGCACTGTGCTCCGTGCTGCTCGGCGCCGGGGCCTGGGCCCTGGGCCAGCCGCCCCTTGCGGCAGCCGTCATCGGCTTCGGCCTGTCGCTGTCGTCCACGCCGCTGGTCCTGCAGGTGCTGGCCGAGCGCGGGCAGCTCAAGACGCAGTACGGGCGCGCGGCGTTCGGGATTCTATTGTTCCAGGATCTCGCCGTGCTGCCGGCGCTCGCGCTGCTGCCGCTGCTCGCGGGGAATCACCCGGCCGGCGGACCCTGGTGGGCGGGGCTGCTGAAGCTCCTCGCCGTGATCGCGGTGGTCATCGGCGGCGGGCGGCTGGTGTTGCGGCCGGCGCTGCGCATCGTGGCGCGCGTGCGGGTGGGTGAAGTGTTCACCGCCGCGGCGCTCCTCACCGTCATCGCCACCGCACTCCTGGCCAGCCTCGTGGGCCTGTCGATGGCGCTGGGCGCGTTTCTCGCCGGCGTGCTGCTCGCCGACAGCGAGTTCCGGCACGAGCTCGAGGCCGACCTCGAGCCCTTCAAGGGGCTGCTGCTCGGGCTGTTTTTCGTCGCGGTCGGCATGTCGGCGAATCTGGGGCTGCTGAAGTCCGAGCCGCTGACGCTGCTCGCACTCACCGGCGGATTCCTCCTCATCAAGATCATCGCGGTGACCGCCCTGGGCAGGCTCGCCCGCCAGCGCGGCGACTCGGCCCGGCGGCTGGGATTCGCGCTGCCGGCGGGCGGGGAGTTTGCCTTCGTGCTGTTCACGCTCGCGGCACGCGAGAGCATCCTGGACGCGGCGACCTCCGATCTGCTCATTCTGGCCGTGACGCTGTCGATGATGTTGGGTCCCTTGCTGCTGATTGCGCACGAGTCCTTCATCAAACACTGGCTTGCTCCGCCACAGCAACCCTACGACGCCATCGAGGAGCACGATGTTCCGGTCATCATCGCCGGCTTCGGGCGCTTCGGTCAGATCGTGGCGCGCATCCTGCGCGTGAAGGGCATGCCGTTCACCGCGCTCGACAACAGCCAGACGCACGTGGATTTCGTACGGCGCTTCGGCAACAAGGTCTACTACGGGGACGCCTCCAGGCTGGATCTGCTGCGCGCTGCGGGCGCCGAGGGCGCGCAGATCCTGGTGCTGGCGATCGACGACGTCGACGCCTCGACCCGTACCGCCGTGCTGGCGCGCGAGCAGTTCCCGCACCTCAAGATCTTCGCCCGCGCGCGCAACCGCCAACATGCCTTTGCGCTCATGGACGCGGGCGTGACCAATGTGATCCGCGACACCTACGGCTCGAGCCTGGAGATGGCGGCCTCGGTCCTGGAGGCACTCGGGGAAACGCCGGCGAAGGCCCGCGAGGCGGTGCGCAGGTTCCGCCAGCACGATGAGGCGACGCTGGCCGCGCAATACCAGGTCAAGGACGATGAGACCAAGTTCCTCGCCACCACGGCCGAGTCCGCGCAGCAGCTGGAGCGGCTGTTCGAGGCCGACCGGACCAGGCCCGAGTAGGACATGGACGAGGCGCGCAGCGTCCGCGAGTTCTGGTTCGGCAAGCTGCCGCTGTCCGCCGACGGCTTGAATCGCCGCATCCGCTTCTGGTTCGGGGGCGACACCACGGAGCTGGGCCGACTGCGCGACGAGCACATGCGCACGCGCTTCGGTGAGCTGCTCGAGCAGGCCGCGAGCGGGAGTCTGGCCAGCTGGGCGGACGGTCCGCGGCGGCGCCTGAGCCTCATCCTTCTGTTCGATCAGTTCCCGCGCAATATGTTCCGCGGCAGCGTGCGCGCCTTCGCCTACGACGCCCAGGCGCTCGCACTCACGCTCTCGGGCATGCAGTCAGCCGCCGACGCCGCGCTCGATGCGGTCGAGCGGATGTTCTTCTACATGCCGTTGCAGCACGCCGAGAGCCGCGAGGTGCAGGACGAATCGGTTGCCGCCTACCGGCGACTGCTCACCGAGGCGCCCCAGGAATTGCGCGGACCCTTCGGCGCGTCGTCGCGTTCGGCCGAGAACCACCGCGCGATCATCGAGCAGTTCGGCCGCTTTCCTCACCGTAACCGGGTGCTCGGCCGCGCCAACACGCCCGCAGAAGAAGAGTGGCTGCGCAAGGGGGGCGAGCGCTTCGGTCAGTGATCGCTCGCGAGGCGCTCGAGACTGCGGATACGCCGCTCGAGCTCGCGCTGCGCTTCCAGCAGTTCCAGCGCCAGCGCCGCGCCGCTGACATTCACGCCCAGATCGTGTATCAGCCTGCCGACCACGCGCAGGCGCGGTAGCGCCGTGGCCGGAATCTGCCACTCGCCGGGGGGAATTTCGCGCGGCGCAACGACCCCGAGCTCGGCGAGCTCCATCACCGCGCCGAGATCCAGGCTGCACAGCTGGCAGATCTCGGTCGCGGCAATCCAGTCACTTTCGCCGAGCACACGAGCTTCGAGCCGATGAGTCACCCGTACCATGCATCACCTCGACAAGTTGGCGCGCGGATCGAAATTGAGCTGGCTGCCCATCTCCTCATACAACGCCTTGGCCTGCGGTGTATTCGCGGGCGGCAGCACCACCTTCAGTTGCACGTACTGATCCCCGGCGGGTTGCCCCGCCAGGCCGCGGCCGCGCAGCCGCAGCTTCTGACCGGACTGGGCACCGGCGGGAATCTGCATCTCGACCGTGCCGCCCAGTGTCGGCACCGTAACCGAGGCCCCGAGCGCGGCTTCCCACGGCGCGACGGGGAAGGTGAGCGTCACGTCCCGACCCTCGAGCTGAAACAGCCGGTGCGGCTGGATGTGCACCTCGAGATACAGATCGCCCGCCTGACCTGCGCCGCTGGGCGGTTCGCCCTGGCCGGCGAGCCGGATCAGCTGCCCCTCGGTAACGCCGGCCGGAATGGTGACGCGCACGGTGTGCGTCCGTAACTCCACCGAGCCATCGGGTTTCACTTCGGGGCGCCTGAGCTCGAGCGTGCGCGTCGTGCCGCGGTAGGCCTCCTCCAGTTCAATGGCGACGCGCGCGTGATGATCGCGCCCGGCGGCGCGACCGGTCCTCGAGAATGGCGTGCCGCCACCGAACAACGAGGAGAAGAAATCGCTGAAGTCCTGATCCTGAAACGCGCCATCCTCCGCGGCACCGGCGCGGCTGCGTCCCGCCCGGCCTGCCCCCCGGCTGCCGCCTCCGGGGCGGCCGCCGGAGAACTCGAAGCCGCTGCCCCAGTCCGGGGGCGGCCGGAACTGCTCGCCGGCTTTCCAGTCGGCGCCGAGCTGGTTGTACGCGGCGCGCTTCTCGGGGTCCTTCAGCACCTCGTACGCCTCCTGCATCTCCTTGAAGCGCGCCTCCGCGTTCGGCTCCTTGCTCACATCGGGGTGGTACTTGCGCGCCAGCCGCCGGTAGGCGGTCTTGATCTGATCCGCGGTGGCGGCTCGCTCCACGCCCAGGACCTTGTAGTAGTCACGGAATTCCATGTTCGCCTGAGCCGATTGCCGCGCGGGAAGGGGATTCTAAGCTGCGCACCGCGGCGGTGCGTAAACGCCCGCTCCGGCACCATCGCGATGCACGGCGCCCGTCGCTTAGCTCGCGGTGCGCGGGGGCGCTTGCTTTCCGGGCGGGGCACGGAACTTGCTCTACCGACGCATGCGCTTGTCCCGACCTCCGCCGCTGAGAAACCTGCGGGCGTTCTGCGCCGCGGCGCGCCAGGGCAGCTTCAAGTTCGCCGCCGATGAGCTGTGTCTGACGCCCTCGGCCGTGAGCCACCAGATGAAGGAGCTCGAGGCGGCCTTGGGGGTGCGCCTGTTCGAGCGCAAGACGCGCTCGCTGGAGCTGACCACCGCCGGTCATCGCCTGCTGGAGGAAGTGGAGCCGCTGCTCGAGGCGCTCGACAGTGCCCTGGCGCAGCTCGCGCGAAGCAACGGCCGGCAGATGCTGTGAGACGCCTCCCCTGATCGACGTGCAGCTGGATACGCACGTCTGGAAAAAAAAGCGCCGCGAGGCGGGGGAAGGTCGCATCGCGGCGCGCAGCAGCGAACACGGGGATTTGTTCGCAACTGCACTGGGACGAGCAAGGGCTATGCCAGACCCTGAAACTTATATAAAACAGTTAGTTAGTGCTCCATGACCACCCCTTGCAGGGTGACGTGAATTGTCACTTTGGAGCGCGCCGGAGCCACCCTGGCCCCGCACGCGGGTCAGCCGGCGCGCCGCGTCAGACGGTCAGTGCGGCAGGACCGGCACGCAGGGTTGCGACTGTTCCCTGAGCGAATCACACAGGGCGCGCGCCTGCGCCTCACCGGTCGCGGGAGCCTGCAGCCGATAGAGCTGCCCCGAGGTGTTGTCGTTGGCCGCAACGATACGCGGTGCCAGGCCGCCGAGCTGCGCACCAAAGCGCCCCTGTAGCCGCCGCCATTCGCGGTCCGCGCTCGCTTCGCTCCCGAACGCGCCCAGCTGCACGCCGTACGAAGGGCCACCGCGCGCCGGCGCTGCCTCCGCGGGCTCTGCCCGGATGAGCTGCGCGACCACTGAGGCGCTATCGTGCACGGCGGGCGGCGCCCGCGCGGTCGCGAGCTGCAACGCGCGCACGCCGGAGGGCCCCTGAGGCGCACCGCCAGGCTGTGGCGGTGTCTGCGGCGCAAGGCGCGGCGCGGATCCCAGGGCGAAGGCCTCGATGCGGATGCGCGCTTCCTCGGACCATTTCCCGCTCGGGTGCTCGGCCAGGAACGTCCGGTACGCATCCATGGTTGCGACTTTGCCCGCCTGCGCCCAGTCGCGCTCTTCCGCGAGCTGCGCGAGCCGGGTGCGCCCCTGGGCGGCGAGCTCGCTGTCGGGATGCTGTTCGACGAAGCGTCCGTATGCCTCGCTGGTGTCGGCGGCTTCCGCGGAACGCCAGTCCTGCTGCTCGCGGCTGCAGCCCGCCGCCAGGGTCGCGAGAACCGCGATCAGGGCAACTCTTCCGGCATGGAATGTGAGCATCATCGGCATCCTCAGGCGACGGACGTTACGTATTATGACCGTGGCGCACCCAGGGAGCACCGGATGAGTGAGACATTCAAGCGCAGACTGATCGATCAGATCGGTGATTCCCCGACCTTCGTCGCGGAAGGGTCCCGCCTGACCGGCGACCTGGAGACGCCGGGCCCGCTGGTGATGTGCGGCGTGGTTCGCGGCGATGGCCGCGTCGGCGGCACGCTGCGCATGGCCGTGACGGCGGAGTGGCACGGGGAGATTCACGCGCTCGCGGCCGTGATCGCCGGCAAGATCTCCGGCAAGCTCGTGGTCGAGAACAAGCTCGAGCTCGGCTCTACGGCGGTGATTCGGGCCGACATCGTCGCGCGCAGCATCGCTGTCGCCAAGGGCGCCATCATCGACGGCGTCATGACCGTGACCAGCGGTGAGCCGGTGGTGCAGTTCGAGGAGAAGCGCACCGGACGTCGCGGTCGCTGAGCTATCGATCGCGCAAGAGTCAAGTGACCGCTTGACTATACGTCGGGGTCACTCGTGAACTCCGCCCCTCAGCGCGCCCGCCCCAGCCCCCCTCTCAGCCCCAGCCCCCGGCGCGGGTTCCGCGCCGCCCCCGGGGCCGAGCTCCGCCAGGATGCGCCGCTCGAGCCACGTCGGACCGGTGAGCTGCTGGAAGAATCCGCAGTGACCGCCGTAGCGTGCGACGGTGATCGACAGGGCTGCGGGTCGCGCGAGGCGCGCGAGGCCGCCGATGGGAATGATCGGGTCGTCGAGGGATGTCAGGATGATCGCCGGCACTTCCAGCGACGCGAGGCGAGCGCCGGTGATGGCGTAGCCGTTCAGGTAGTCCTGCAGGGTCGGAAACTCGGTGTGGCTGCGCACCAGTTCCGCCGTCATGTGGCGCAGATCGCGCGTCCGCGCCAGGTCGCTGAAATCGTAGCTGTCGGGCCAGGCCGCCTGTTTCTTGCGCAGCGAGCGCAGCCACTTGCGCACGAAGTAGCGCTGGTAGCCCGGGAAGCCCCGCTGCAGCGCCGTGAGCGTCTCGTCGGGATCGAGTACCGGTGAGACCGCGATCACCCGGGCGAGGTCGAGCCCGGCCTCACGCGCCTGCGCCGCCACCCGCAGCATGAAATTACCGCCGAGTGAGAAACCCACGAGCTGCAGCGCTGCGCCCGCGAAGCGCTGCTGCAGGGCGTGCACCGCGCCGATCACTTCCGGCAGGCGGCAGGAATGGAACAGCTCGCGATTGAGGTGATGCGTGTCGCCGTGATCGCGCAGGTTGAGCCGCATCACCTCGAAGCGCTGCGCGAACAGCTGTTGCGCCAGCGACAGGACGTACAGCGATTCGGCGCTGCCCTCCCAGCCGTGCAGCACCACCACCGGAGGTCCGCTGGCGTGCGCCGGACTCGACAGGAAGCACTGCAGCCGCACGCCCGCGCCGCAATCGAGCAGCAGCTCGCGCTGCGCAGCCAGCAGCGGCGCGGCAGCGCGCAGGATGCGGCCGCGACGCCAGGCGGTGCTCGCCAGCATGGACTGCAGGTGGGGGTTGCGTAACCAGCGCGGCGGCCGGAAGTCATCGTCGACGGACTGCAACGTCAGTGCACGCGAATTTCGACGCGGTTATTGGCGCTGGCGGCGCGGTTCCACTCCCCCGCGGTGAGATAGCTGACCACCGGTGGATACGGTGCGAGGAGGCTCCCGGCGTCGCCCACGGCCACCTGCACCTGGAGCGCACCGTGGGTGGAGCTGCGGATGTCACCGCTGAGGTTGGCGAGCGCGAGCGGCGTGCGCTGGCTGCCCGAGAGCGCATCGTCTGAAGGGTTACCGACCACGTCGCACTTGGAAAACGCCAGCTCCTCCGGCGCCAGGGAGTACCCGTCGAGCGCGTTACCGACGAGGCAGAAGCGTCCGGCAAACGTCCTCATATCCACGACGCCCGTCACCTTCTGCCGCGCCAGCCGGTAGAGGAGTTTGCCGATGAGCTCGAGTCGCGGGCCACCGAGCGCATCGGCCCCGTAGGGCACCGGTAGCACCAGCGGCTTGCTGTCGCTCGGGATGACCGTCGCCGCTGCGGCCGCGACAGACTGTGGCGTGGAAGACTGCGCCGCTGGCGCGAGGGTCGCCGCGGGCGTCGCCGCGGCTGCACCGGCCTGCGCCACCGCGGCCAGCGCCTGCGCGTCCTGCTGCTCACGCAATTGCGTCAGCTGGATCGTGAGACCGTCGAGTGTTCTCACGGTGCGCCACCACAGCGCGGTGCTCAGGAGTGCCATCGCGAGCGCCGCGCCCACGACCCACCACGCCCACGCCGGAGTGGCGGCGCGCGGCGGCGGCGCGCCCGCCTCGGGGAGCGGTGGCAGTGATTCGAGCAGCAGCGCGCGCACCTCCCCGGTGATGCGATCGGTCTGGGTGTCGATGCCGGCAACGAGGGCGCGGCGCAGCTCCGCGAAATGTTCCCGCAGCGCGCTGTCGGTGAGCGGCCTGGAGGGCACGGCGGCGCCCGGCTCCGCCGGCACCCCTTCCACGCGCACGTTCAGCGGCGTGAAAGTCGACTGCTCGGAAGAGCGACGGTCGGGAACCAGGTGCAACTGGTACAGCACCTTGGACACGTCGGTCGGCTTGATCTGCTTCGGCAGCACGCCCACCGCGCCGAGCGCGCGCGCCTGACCCAGGTACAGCTCACCCTCCTGGGAGGTGTACATCAGGATCGGGATGGTGGCGGTGCGCGCATCGTTCTTGATGGCCTGCACGGCCTGAAACCCGTCCATACCCGGCATCAGGTGATCCATGAAGATCACGTCGGGGCGATTGCTGCTCAGGTACTCGATCGCCGCCTCGGCGCTCTCCGCGCTGTCGACGTCGATGTCGTACTTCTCCAGGGCCCGGGCAAGAAACAGGCGCGCGGACTTCGAATCGTCCACGATCAACGCCCGTTTTGCGCCCATGCTTCGCTCCCTCGCCGCGCCCGGTATCGAGGAAAGTGTAGCTCAGAACACCCCGCGTTCCACGGGTGTCGCGGGGCGAAGACGACTGTGGGCCGTGCGCAGCTCGCCGTAGAGTTCGGCGAGGCGCCGGGCCATCGTGGCCGATGACCAGTTGCGCGCATAGGCGCGGCCGCGCGCCGCGAGTTCCTCGCGCAGTCCCGCCTCCGTGAGCACGCGCACCACGGCCGCGGCGAATGCTTCCGGTTGCTCGGGCACGATCAGCGCGCCGCACCCGGGCACCAGGATCGAACGCGTGCCGAGCTCCGCGGTCGAGACCACCGGCGCGCCCTGGGCCATGGCCTCGAGCAGCACCAGCCCCTGTGTCTCGGTGCGCGATGCAAACACGAACACATCCGCCGCCGCGTAACAATCGAGCAGCGCCGAGTCGCGCTCGAGGTAGCCGGCAAAGTGCACCTGGGCCTCGAGCCCGAGATGCGCCACCTGTTGGCGCAGCGGTTCGCGCGCCGGACCTTCACCGGCGATCACCAGCAGCGCCTCGGGCACGCGCCTGAGCACCTGGCGGAAGACCTGCACCAGGAAGCCGATGTTCTTCTCGTGCGCGACCCGCCCGATGTAGGTGACCAGCGGGCGTTGCGCGTCGATGCCGGCGCGGGCGCGAAACGCGCGACCGTCGCCGGCGCGGAAGCGATCCGCCGCGAGCCCGGTCGGCAGCACGTGGATGGGAGTGGTGACTCCGTAGCCGGTCAACACTGCGCGCATCGGCTCGGAGGGCGCGATCACGGCCTGCACCGCCGCGCATTGTGAGCGCGTGAAGCTGCGCGCCAGCAGCTTAGCGAAGCGCCGCGGCAGCACCGGCAGGTAGTGATGCAGATACTCTTCGAAAAACGTGTGGTAGGTCGCGAGGCACGCAACCTTGGCGCGCCGCGCAAAGCGCACCCCGGCGTAGTGGGCGACGAAAGGCGTGTGGATGTGCACCAGATCGAACTCGCTCCCCGGCAGGGCATCGAGCGCGCGCGTCAGGGCGCGCCAGCGCATGCGGCGGTCTTCCGGATCACGCGGTACGCGCGCCGCCGGCACGCGCAGCACGCCTGGCTCTTCGGGCGCGGCGTCGGGAGCCGCGTCGTAGCGCGGCGCTACCAGATGCGTGTCCACGCCGTGGTTGGCGAGGTCCTGACGAAACGTGCGGATGGAAGTGGAGACGCCGTTGACGCGTGGAAAGTAGACGTCGGAGATGAACAGCACGCGCACGCGTGCCAGTTTACCCGACGGACATGCCCAGCTCCGCCAACGCGGCGCCGATCGCCGCCCCGGCGAGCACATCCGAGGGGTAGTGCAGGCCGAGAACCACGCGCGAGCCGGCAATCAGTGCCGCCAGCGGCAGCAGTACCCAGCCGAGCTCCGGAAAGTGCGCACTCGCCTGCCACGCGAACGACACGGCGTGCAGAGTATGACCGGAAGGGAAGCTGTAGCGATCGAGCGGCGCCGCCGCCGGATCGATCGCCGCATGAGTGATGAAGGGCCGCTCGCGCACGAACAGGTGCTTCAGCAGCGTGTACAGCGCGACTCCGAGCCCGCCCGTCAGCGCCATGACGATCGCCGGCCTCACACCTGCCGCGCCGTACAGCAGCGGCAGCGCCAGAATCAGCGCGTACCAGAGGGCGCCATCGCCCAGGCGGCTCGCGATCTGGAAGATCCGGCGTGGCAGGGCGAAGGAGGCGCCGTGGTTCAGCCTGCGGCACAGGCCGTACTCCGCCGCGTCGATACGCGCCATGAATGTGTTGAAACCCGTGGCTTTCATGCGAGTACAGCCTCGCGTATGCGCACGTCAGCCAAATTGCAGATTTGTGAATGTTTTGTTGCGTCAATGGCTTAGGCGCTTCAATCGAGCCCGTCTTACATAATCAGGCGAGCCGGGCGAGCGTCGCCGCGACCAGGCGCTGCGCCGCGCCCGGCGCGTACCCGAGAAACAAAGACGGCTCGGTCAGCTCCAGTTCCAGCAGGCACGGGGCGCCCGCGGCATCGCGGATCAGATCCACGCGCGCGTACAGCAGTGCGTCGAAGGGCAGCGCCGCCAGCACCCGCTGCGCGACGATGAGCTCATCGGCCTCAGGCGTGCGCACGGTGATTTCCTCGGGCGCGAACAGCGCGCCGGTTGGCGGCGCCCCGGGCGGCAGCAGCGGACCCTTGCGAACGGCATGGCTGAAACCCCCGCCGATATGGATCACGGCGGTCTCGCCGTCCCGGTCCACACCCTCGAGGTAGGGCTGCAGCAACACGCTGCGACCGGCGGCGAGCAGCTGGCGCATGTGCGCCAGCGTTTCCGCGACGGCGGCGCGCGCGTGGCGGCGCGTGGCGCGGGAGCCTGCGCCCACGGCCGGCTTCACCACCAGCTCTGCGCAGCTCTGGCGCGCGAGAAATTGCCCCAGCACCTGGTCGGGGTCCGCGCCGGCTTGCGCGAAGCGGCTGGGCACCACCGGCAGGCCCGCTCGTGCGAGCTCGAGCAGGTAGTGCTTGTCGGCGTTCCAGCGCACCACGGGCGGCGGATTCAGCAGCGTCGTCAGCGCGGCAACCCGCTCGACCCAGGCGAGAAATTCGCTCAGGCGCTCGGTGTAGTCCCAGGCTGAGCGCAGCAGTGCCGCATCGAAGCGCGCCCAGTCGGCCTTGGGCTCGTCCCAGTCGACGATCTCGGCGTCGGCGCCTGCGGCGCTGAACGCCGCCAGCAGCGGGGGCATGTCATCGTCGAGACCGCGCGCGGCGCGCGCGCTCACCAGGGCAACCGCCGTCCTCACTCCCTGATTCCCGTGCCCCGGTTCATCAGCGCGACGGCGGCAGCGAACAGCGCCGCCGCCGCGGCCGCCATCAGCGTGAAGGCGATGCCGATATTGACATCCGACACGCCGAGGAACCCGAAGCGGAACGCGTTCACCATGTGCAGGATGGGGTTGACATACGACACCTGCTGCGCCCACGGCGGCAGCAGCGTGATGGAATAAAATACGCCGCCGAAATAGGTGAGCGGTGTCAGTATGAAGGTCGGGATCCAGTTGACCTGATCGAAGTTCTTGGCGAACAGCGCATTGAGGAACCCGCCGAGTGCGAAGATGACCGAGGTCAGGAGCACCGCCGCGAGGATCACCAGCGGATGCTGCACCTGCAGGTGCGTGAACAGCAGCGACACGACGGTCACCGCGACCCCCACCAGCAGCCCCCGCACCACCCCACCGGTCGCGTAGCCTGCGACGATCACCCAGTTAGGGAGCGGCGAGACCAGCAGCTCCTCCACGTGCTTGCCGAACTTCGCTCCAAAGAACGATGCCACCACGTTGCCGTAGGAGTTGGTGATCACCGACATCATGATGAGGCCGGGCGCGATGTACTGCTTGTAGTCGAAGCCGCCCATGACGCCGACCCGGCGCCCGATGAGGCTGCCGAAGATCACGAAATACAGTGTCGCGGTCACCACCGACGGCACGATGGTCTGGCCCCAGATGCGGATGATGCGCCCGTACTCGCGAATGACGATGGTCTGGAAGCCGATCCAGCGCACCACGTTGAGATTGACGGGCGGCGCGCCGGGAAGTGCCACGCTGCTCATCGCGGCGCACCCGCCTGCAGGGGTGCGGCGCCGGCGGAGCCGGGCTGCGCCGCGGCGGCTTCGCCGCGGGCACCCTCGCCTGGGGCCCCGCGCCCCTCGACCAGCTGCATGAAGATCTCCTCCAGGCGGTTCACCTTGTTGCGCATGCTGAGCACTTCGATGCCGAGCGCCGACAGGCGCGCGAAGATGTCATTGAGGTTCTCTTCCTTCGACACCTCGATCTCGAGCGTGTGATCGTCGACCACAGTGGCGACGTAACCCTCCAGGCGCGGCGCTGCGGCGAGCGAGTCGCGCAGGTTGAGCACGAAGGTCTGGACGTGGAGCCGGCGCAGCAGGCTGCTCATGCGATCACGTTCGACGATGCGCCCGCCGTTGATGATGGCGATGTTGCGGCACAGGGTCTCGGCTTCCTCGAGATAGTGCGTGGTGAGAATGATGGTGGTGCCGCGGTCATTGATCTCGCGCAGGAACTCCCACATCGAACGGCGGATCTCGATATCGACCCCGGCGGTGGGCTCATCCAGAATCAGCAGCCGCGGCTCGTGCATCAGCGCGCGCGCGATCATCAGGCGGCGCTTCATGCCGCCGGACAAGCCCCGCGAGATGCTCTTGCGCCTGTCCCACAGCTGCAGCTGCCTGAGGTACTTCTCGGCGCGCTCGCGCGCCACGGCGCGCGGGATGCCGTAGAAGCCCGCCTGGTTGACCACGATGGTGAACGGCGTCTCGAACATGTTGAAGTTGAGTTCCTGCGGCACGATGCCGATGCAGGCCTTGGCCGCTTCCAGCTCGCGGTCGATGTCGTAACCGAAGACGCGCGCCTCGCCGGCGGTCTTGTTGACGAGCGAGGTGATGATCCCGATCAGGGTGGTCTTGCCGGCGCCGTTGGGTCCGAGCAGCGCGAAAAAGTCGCCACGCTCGACCTCGAGGTCGACGCCCTTGAGCGCCTGCACGCCGTTACTGTAGGTCTTGGTCAGACCGCGTACTGAAAGTGCATTCATACGGAAAGGATCGGGGCTCTCGCGGTCGAGCGCAAGTGAGCGCGGCGCGCGCTTCCCCCGCAATCCCCAAGTGTTGCGGCCGCGGTTCAAGGGGGGCAATGCCTCAGGCGGGGTATTGACCCGCACCTGCGCGCATCGAGCGCTGTCAGCTGGCGGTCTTCAGCAGACCGGCGTCGGCCGGCGCCGGCTCGTGAAACGACCAGCCGTCCCGGCCGCGCTCCTTGACGGCGTAGAGTGCGGTGTCGGCCTCGTGTACCGCGCGCTCATGGGAGTATTCCCCGCCCGGCTCGACCGTGCTCACCCCCACACTCACCGTCACGTACGGGCGTGTGGTGGAGGCGCTGTGCGCGATCTTGAGGTCCGCCACCGCCTGCAGCACGCTGCCGGCCGCGCTGGCCGCCGCGGCGCGATCGCCGCCGAACAGTAGGGCGATGATCTCTTCCCCGCCGTAACGCGCCACGACATCGAGCGGCCGGCGCCGCACCGCGGCGCGGATCGCGGCGGCGACTTCGCGCAGGCAATGATCGCCCGCCTGGTGCCCGTAGCGATCGTTGTAAGCCTTGAAGTGATCGATATCGATCAGCATCACCGACATCGGCAGGCGGGCGACCTGCGCCTGTTGCCACAGAATGCGCGCCTGCTCTTCGAGTGCGGCGCGATTGAGCAGGCCGGTGAGGCCGTCGTGTGTGGCGACTTCCGCGAGCCGGCGCCGTTCCAGGAACGCAACGCGGTTGGCGTACTCGAGCGCGTAGCAGCCGGCGCCGCCGATCAGGTTCGCGCACAACAGCACGAACAGCGAATAGATCGCCACCGGAGTCGCGATCGCGCCCAGCAGTGCCGCCGTGGCGTAGGCGCCGATGAGCAGCAGATTGGTGCGCAACGCCGCCGAGAACGACAGCCCGAGCATGAAGTAGAAGTAGAACGCCGCGAGCAGCAGCCGCGCAGCCACCAGCGGCAACTGCGCCGGAGTCGCCTCCACGGCCATCAGCACCGTGCCCACGCCGAACAGCGGCGCGGCCGCCTGGATCGCCGGCTGGTACCAGCGCAGGTACAGCCGCGGAGCCGTCAGCACCATCATGATCAGCACCAGTGGCAGCTGCAGGCCGAAGCGCCAGATGTCCGGCCGCGCCAGACGCGCGCCCACCAGCAGCCAGTGATCGATCACCGTGAAGCCGAGCACCGTGGACAGCGCCACCACCAGGCTCACGCGGATCCAGGGCCGGGCGGCCGCCCGATAACTCAGGAGAAAATGATGCTCCAGCTCCGGCTCAGGGAACCGCAGCTGCAGGCGCCTCAGGGCGGTGCGATCAAGGGTGCGCAAGCGCCGCCCCCGCAGCGCGATCCTGCCCCGCTAACGCAACGGGTCGCGCTCGCCCTCCGGCATCAGACTCGAGGATCCCTTGACGCGGGTCCGCCACACTTCGTACGGATCCCAGCCCAACTGCGGGCGTGCCACCCTGTCCAGACCATTCGCCATCGCGGTGAATTCCTCGTTGGCCGCCGGTGACATCCGGTGTGCAGCGGCGAGTCCTTCTGCTGCTCTTCGTTTCATCTTCCTGCGCTCCTGCTTTTGCTCTCAGGGTCCCGGCACCTCGGTGACCCTCAATGCCTCGTCGCCCTTCCGTGGCGCGACTTAGGGCACAAATTTTATGTCCTCCCGGAGCCAAAAGCGACTGACAAAGTGTCTGGAAATGCATGACAAGACGATGAATTATGTAACGTTGACCGGCAGCTGGACCGTACTGGATTCGAGTGTTTTTAGTCCGCGAAATAACGGCTTAGATACTCCTCAAACGTTCCCCGGTCGCTGGCCTCGATCGCCCGCTGCGCTGCGACAGACTCCTGGGCCTCCGCCGCGAATTCGCGCAAGCGCTCAGTCTTGGGCGGATACAGGTCGAGGAAATAAGCCTTGTGCGCTGCGGACATGCGCAGCGCGAGATCGAAGAACGATTCTCCGCCCGTGAGCTCCGCCATCAGCCGCGCGGACGGGGTGAGCGCGACATTTTCGACCTTCGCCACCTGGGCGGCGAGCGCCTGGGAATAAGGCCGCGTCGCATCTCCGCGATCGAGAATCTCGCAGATGCCCGCCATCGAATCGAGCAATTCGCGCGCCCATTCGCGCAGCGGCACGCTGTGTCCCTCGCGCCACAGTGCGAGCCCCGGCTCGCGGCCGCGGCGCGCCACGATGAGATGAATCTCATCCAGCGCAGCCTGCTCGGAGTCACCGATCGGGTCACTTTCCTTCATCAGGCACAGGGCGAGAAACGCCTCGAGGAAGCGCAGCTTGCTCTGGTTCACGCCCACGGGGTCGAAGGCGCTCACGTCCAGCGCGCGCACCTCCACGTACTCCACGCCCGCGCGGCGCAGCGCCTTGGTGGGCCGCTCCCCGGAGCGCGCCACGCGCTTGGGACGAATGAAGCTGTAGTACTCGTTCTCGATCTGCAGGATGTTGGCGTTGAGTTGGGCGTACTCGCCGTTCACCTTGACGCCGAGCGCCTCGTAGGGTGGATGCGGCGTGCTGATGGCCCGCTGCAGGTCGCGCACGTACTCCTCCAGGCTGTTCACCGACACCGCCAGCCCCGCCTGGTTGCGGTTGCGATAACCGACATCGCTCATGCGCAGGCTGGTGGCGTACGGCTCGTACGCCGTGCCGCTGCCGAAGTCCGTCAGCTGCAGCTCCCGGCCGCGCAGGAACGACTTGCAGACCACCGGCGAGACGCCGAACAGGTACAGCACCAGCCAGCCGTGACGGCGATAGTTGCGCAGCAGCTCGAAGTAGCACGCGGAGATGAACTGCGCACCGCTGTCGCGCGCGCCGCGCGCCGCGCCGTAGGCCTCCCAGAACGGCAGCGGGAACGAGTAGTTGAAATGCACCCCGGAGATCGCCTGCATCATGCGGCCGTAGCGCAGGCCGAGCCCGTTGCGATACACCGTCTTCATGCGCCCGACGTGCGAGCTGCCGTACTGCGCCAGCGGAATGTCCTCGTCGCGCTCGATGGCGCACGGCATGCTCGTGGCCCACAGCAGCTCATCGCCCAGGTGGCGGTAGACGAACTGATGCAGGTCGAGCAGGTACTGCAGCAGCTCCCAGCTGTGCGTGAACGCGGGCGTGACCAGCTCGATCAGCGCCTCGGAATAGTCGGTGGTGATGTGCTCGTTGGTGAGCGCGGAACCGAGCAGCGGCGGGTGCGGCGTCGGCGCCAGCCGCCCGTTCGGCAACACCCGCAGCGATTCCTTCTCCACCCCCTTGCGGCCGCCCTGCAGGATCTGCGGCTCCCCGGCGTTGACCAGGGCGGAGAGGCGTCGCTCGAAGACGCGATCGATGCCGGCTCTGCTCATAGGTGCTGCCTTGCGGTCCGCGCTACCAGCGCATGCGGCCCGTGAGCACCTCGGCCAGCATGGAGAAGTCCCCGCGCAGGCTGTAGAGCGGATAGCGGAAAGTGGCCGGCGAGTTGCCTTCGAAAAAAAAGTGCCCCAGCCACGCGGGCAGGTAGCCGGCGAGCGGCACCGCCAGCAACCACGCCCAGCGGGAGGTAACCACCGCGCCGGCGGCGATCGCGACCGCGAGCAGCGTACCGCTCACGTGCAACCGGCGCGAGGTGCGGTTGCCGTGTTCGCCGAGATAGTACGGATAGAACTCGCGAAAGCTCGCGAAGCTCGGCGGCGGTCCGGTTGGCGCGGCGGAAGCTGTCATGCAGTCGATCTTATCCAAGCCTGCACAACCTGCAACCGGGGTTGCGCCGCCCGGCCCGTAAACCGCGCCCGGCGAGGCCTTCCCGGGCCTGCGGACTGCCCCGCGGTGTGACGATCAGAACTTCGCCGTGAAGGAGACGAACAGCTGTCGGCCCAGTGTGTCGTAGATCTCGTAGGTATTGTTGGCGCCGCCCGCGGTGATTTCAGAGGTGGCGAGCGGCGGATCCTTGTCGAGGATGTTGTTGATGCCGATGCGCAGCTCCGAGCCGCTCGTCATATTCCAGCCGACCTGCAGATCGAGGTAGTTGAAGGTCGGCAGCCGTGCGTTGAACAGGTTTAACGCCGGGCCGCCGGTATTCTGGTTGAGGAAAGTGTGACCGAAGAGTAGCGGGTTGGAGTTGTTGTTATCGAGTGACACACTCTGGAGGAACCGCCAGGTGGCCGCGACATTGAAGTTCCCCGGCAGGTACCAGGTGCTTCTGAAAATGTGACGCCAACGGGGATTCACCGTGCCACACAGCGCACCGAACAGACCGGCACAGTCGTAGGTCGGTCCGCCCGTGAACGGCTGGGTCTCGTTCTTCAGAAGATAGGCCCCGTTAAGCGCGAACCCGAGCGACCCCCAACCCGCGGGCAGGGTCCGCCGGTAGGTCCCCTGCAGATCAATGCCGCGGATATTTGCCGCTCCAATATTGATGGCGGTCTGAACGATGTAGCCGCCGCCGGGGATACTGGCTCCGGTCAGTCCGCCGTTGACCGGGTTGCGTACGATCTTGGTACAGAACAGCGGATCACCCGAGTTCATGCACCCCTGCAGTATCAGCCCCGGCGGAATTGCGCCGATCGAATCGGTCAGCTTGATCTGGTAGTAGTCGATGCTGCCGCTGAAGTCCGGCAGGCTGCGCGGATTCAGCGTGGCGCCGATATTGAACGTGTTCGCCCGTTCGGGCTTTAAGTTGCCATTGCCTCCCAACTCCTGCGACAGCTGGCTCGCGGTGCCTTGCGGGATGGAGCCGGAGTTGTATTGGGCGGGCGTCACCCCGCTGCGCATGCATTGCTGCAGTGTTGCGACGATGCGGCCGGTGAATTCACTCGGCGCGCATGGGTCATCACCCGAGGTGATCAGGCCAATTGCGGCCGGATTGTACAGTTCGATGAGGTTCGGGGCGCGCAGCGCGCGCTGGAACGAGCCGCGAAAGCGTAGATCGGCCGTGGGTTGATATTGCACCTCGAACTTGCCGGTAGTGGACCTGCCGCTGGTGGTGTAGTCCGACAGCCGCGCGCCCAGGTCGACGATCAGGCTGTGAATGCCCGGCTTGTCCTGCACCAGCGCGCCGCCGAGCTCGATGAATTCCTCATCGAGACTCAGCCCCCGATGAACCGAGGCTGCGGCCCCGCCGAATCCCGACAGCAGACCGCTTTGCTCGCCGGAGTCCGGATCAAACGCCATCCTTTCCGCACGATGCTCGTAGCCGACGTCCACCGAGAAGCCATCGTTCGCCCACGGGGACCTGACGCCGTACTTGCCGAGATCGCCGGCCACGTCGGCGTGCGCAATGCGCTGCGAGTTTGTGCCGTAGGCCGAGCCATTCAGGTACAGGTACTGCAGCGCCGCGGCCGTCACCCCGCCGTCCGTGAAGATGTTGTATGGCACGCACGGGGGTCCGCTGATGCACACCGGATTTGCAGCAGTGCCTTTCACCTGCAGCGCGTTGTCGATCGAGGCGAAGTTCAGGTACTGCTTGTTTACATTGAAGAAGCTGGTGTAGTAGTACTGAGCGTAGAGGTCATAGTTCCACGCCGAGGCCAGCCCGCCCTTGAGCCCGATCACCGCCCGGTAATTGCTGTGCTCGTAGTAGGACTCGCGTCCGCCACCTTCGATGTTGCGACGGCCAATGAGCACGTTGGCGCAGTCGGGGGACGGTCCGCCGCCGGCCGGAAATATGCACGCCACCCCCGGGTTGGCCGCGACGTAGGCGAGCTGCGCGGGCGTGCACAGCAGGGAAGCCTGCTGCGCGCTCAGCAGCGGGTTATCGCAGTTGACGTTGTAGTTCCCGTTGCCGGTCGGATCGAGCGGATTGGCCGAGCGGAACAGGGCCGATGGGGCGATCTTCTGGTCGGTGCGGTCGTTCATGAAGCCGAATTCGGCGTACGGCCTGATATGATCATTGACATCCACGTGCGCCAGGAAGCCGGCGGTGTAGCGCAGGTCATCGCGCCCGTTGTAGATGTAGGGCTGGGAGTTGAATACTGCCGGCGGGCTCGTTGCGGCTGACCCTCGCGGCACAAACTGATTGCCCAGCACCGAGAACGTCGCGCCGGTGCCGACCTTGAAGAAGTTCGAATTGCCCGAGCCCGAGCAGAACGCTCCCGTAAACGCATCCCCGGCGGCGTTCGGGCTGGCGTTGAGCTGGCAGGCGCCAAAGTCGCGGTTGCCGCTCGGGATCGGATTGGCCTGCAGGTAGCCGGCGTAGCCGGTCACGTTGCCGCGGCCATCGGCGATGCTCGATCCGAGCATGACGTTGAAGGCGCGGTTGTTGCCGTCATGGATACTGCCGGTCGGCGGGGTGATGCCATCCGACGCCGCCAGACCCTGCGTGAAGGAGCTGTGCTGTGAATGCCAGTTCTGCCCCAGCTGGCCATCGAACTGGATGCCCTCGAAGTTGCGTTTCATGATGAAGTTGATCACCCCGGCAATGGCATCCGACCCATAGGTCGCGGATGCCCCGCCGGTAACCACATCCACGCGCTCGATCAGGTCGGTCGGAATCTGGTCCAGATCCGCCGCCGGATTCGGGTTGGCGGTGTTGGCATCTGCGACGCCCAGGCGCCGCCCGTTGACGAGCACCAGTGTGCGCTGCGGACCGAGGCCGCGCAGATCCGCGGTCGCCAGGCCGCCCGCGGTGGTCAAGCCACTGGTGCGGTTGTTGAAGTCGCTGAAGGAGTTATTAAAGTTCTGCGGCAGTTGCAGAATGATGTCACTGATGTCGGCTTTGCCGGATACCCGGATGTCCTTTTCCGTGATGACCTGGATCGGGCTGGTGCTGACCATGTTGGGCAGCGCAATGCGCGAGCCGGTGATCACCACCTCTTCAATCTCAATCTTGCCGGCGTCCGGCGCAGTCGCCGGCGTTTGCGCCTGCGTAACTGCAGCTAACGCGCTGACGAGTACCTGCAGACAATTGCTGAAACGCATGTGATTTTTCCCGCGCCGATGCGTCACGGAAGGGGCCGCAGTGTGTGAAACTGCCGCGCACCTGTGGTTGCAACAGTTGCCATTTGGCGCACCCGCGGCAGGGCCCGCGTGTGAATATGCGTTCCCGTGGTACGCTCGCGACATCCCGAAGCAATATCTGCAACATCGACGGCGCGACTGCTCTTTACGCTTCCGCTCAGTGACGTCATCTCGCTCGACGCGTCTGGAGGGCCACTCAGTGATTTATCGGGAAATGCCGCCGCTGTGGAACCGGGCGTTCCGCACGCGCTTCTACGCCCGCTGGGGCCGCGAAAGCGCAGTGATCTCCGCAACGACACGACGTGTGGAATACCCGGACTACACGCAGCTTCTGTCGATCAAGATGATGACCGGCGGAAGCGAGGACTACTTTCTGGACGGGCGTCGAATCTGCGTCGACGACGACACGTATCTCATCCTCAACGCCGGCCGGCGCTACGCCAGTCGCATCGATGCGATGCACCCCGCTCATTCATTCTCGGTCTTTTTCCGGCCGGGCCTCGCGGAGGAGGTCCAGGACTCTGTGCTGCGGTCCACGGAGTCATTGCTGGCCGACCCCGCGGGCAGTCATCGCGACTCGATCGAGTTCGACGAGCGGCTGCGGGAACATGACAGCACGGTCACACCGGTCCTGCGCCATATCCGGCAGGCCGTCGACGCGGGCGTGGGCGAGGACGGCTGGGTCGAGGAGCAACTGCAGTTCCTGCTCGGTCGCATGTTGAGGCTCGAGCGCCGGCAGCGGCGCGCTCGCGAGCTCATCCCCTCGACCAAACCCGCGACTCGTCGTGAGCTGTACCGGCGCATCGGGCTCGGCGTGACGTTCATCCACACGCATTTCCGCGAGCCGATCGGGCTGAAAGACGTGGCGCGCGCAGCGCACCTGTCGCCGTTTCACTTCCTGCGGACTTTCAAGGCACTCCACGGCGTGACGCCGTCGACCTATCTGAGTCGCAAGCGAACCGGTGCCGCGCTACGCCTGATAAGCGAAGCGAAATGGACCTTGACGGAGATCGCCGAACTGGTCGGCTTCGGCAGCCGTACTACATTGTTTCGTCACCTGCGCGCTTCTCGCAACATGTGATACAGCCGCGTGCGCCGCGGCATCTATCATCGGGAGCGATGCGGGAAACACCCACGGGGCGCTGGCTTGCATACGTCGCATGTGCATACGCCGCATGCGTAGCGGACGCGCACACCGCGGACGCTGCCGCGGCGGCCGACGCTGCCTATCGAATCAAGGACTGGGCCAGGGCGACACCCCTGTATGAGCGCCTCGTGCGCGAGCAGCCCGATGGCTATACAAACTGGCTGCGCTTGGGCGCCTGCCTGCACGGAATCGGCCAGAATGCCAGGGCTCTTGAAGCGTATGAAACAGCCAGGACGCAGGGCGCCCCGCCGAGCGCGGTTGACTATGGTGTTGCAATCGCTCTCGCATCGGTGGGTGACACCGACAAGGCCTTCGCGGCGCTGACTGAGGCCGTGAAGCAGGGGCACGGCCGGCCGGATCTGCTGCTCTCTGACCCGGACTTACGCAGCCTGCGTCTGGACGTGCGATTTGCTGACCTGGTAAAGCAGGCGCAGCAGAATCAGGCGCCGTGCGAGTCCCGCGCCGAGAGCCGTCAGTTCGATTTTTGGGTTGGCGACTGGAACGTGGTCACCACCCGGGAGCTCACCCCGGTCGGCCGCAGCCACATCGAGCGCGGATTGGGCGCTTGTGTCATCTGGGAGAACTGGACTTCCCTGGGCGAATCCGCTTACTCCGGCAAGAGTTACAACGTCTACAACCCGGACCAGAAACGCTGGGAGCAGTTCTGGGTCGACAATCAGGGCGGCATGATCCATTTCCATGGAGGCCTCACCGAGGGCGTCATGGATTTGTATAGCGACGGCATTCCGCAAGCGGACGGCAAAGCGCTGCAGCGCCGGCTGCGCTTCTATAACCTTGGAGCGGATCGCGTTCGCCAGTTCAGCGAGGGGTCAACGGACGACGGCAAGACCTGGACGGTCGAGTACGACTTTACCTACAACCGCGAGAAATGAGGCCGGCGAATTCAGCGGCCGGCTGCCCGCGAGCGCGCGACCTCAGTGGCTCTCCATCAGCTTCAGGAACGCGCGCACGCGACGGGCGTTGGCACCGACATCGCTTAAGCCCACCCGCGACTTCGACCTGACGTCGAGGCGCGAACCCGCATCGCTGGCGCGCACCCGCACCACCACGTCGTCCTTGAAGCCGAAGAAGGCGCTGCGGTCGGTCGCCTCGAGGCGTCCATCCCCGGGCACGTAGGCATCGATCTGCCAGCCGAGGCGCGGCGCGCTGCGCAGCTTGCAGCGCCGCCGCCGGCGCGAGCCCCAGGTGCAGCGGCTGGATGTCGGGATACCGCTGGCGCTGCAATTCCGGCACCTCGATGATCCTGCCGCCCGGCGCGCTCACCCGCGACACGTATTCGGAAGGGTTGACGGCGTGAGCGTCGCGCCGCAACGCCGCAACCACCACGAACGCCGGCGGATCGGCGAGATCGGTGCTGACTTCGTGTATCGGCGGTGCCGCGCGCGCGCGCGCGATCCAGCTGAGCAGATAGCCGCTGGCGAGCAGGCCGATCACGATCGCCACCATGGCCGGGCCGCGCGCAAAGCGCAGGCGCTGGGCGCTCGCCACCAGCAGGCCGACGATGGCGAGCAGCGTGCCTGCCAGCAGCAGCAGCAGACCGCCCGCCAGCAGCAGCAGCGCGACCCTGAAATTCGCGAGCCCGAAACGGTGCGACGGCCCGCAGATCAGACACAGCAGCAGCCCCGCGCCGATCAGCCAAAGACCCACATGGAGCAGGCGCACCGGCCAGCGCGGCGGTCCCAGCGATGGAAATGGCGTGCTGCTCATGAGGATGCCCGGTTCGAGTTGTTGTTGCACGGTGCTTTCAGGCATCTTGCCGCGTTGCGGGCCATCCGCGCAAATGAGCGTTCCGGGAGCGCAGCGAGCCATGATCGGCATCATCGGTGGTAGCGGTTTGTACGCCATGCGGGAGTTGGGGACGCCACGCGCGCACACCGTGACGACCCCGTTCGGGGCGCCGTCCGCGCCGCTCATGACCGGGACGCTGCACGGTCGCGAAGTCGCATTTCTGGCGCGCCACGGCCTGCAGCACCAGCTGCTGCCCGGCGAGATCAACTTCCGCGCCAATATCTGGGCGCTGAAGAGCCTCGGCGTGCGCACGGTGATCGGCGTGTCGGCGGTGGGGAGCCTGCGCGAAGAGATCCGCCCCGGCGATCTCGCACTGCCGTCGCAGTACCTGGACTTCACCCGGGGAACGCGTGCCGCGAGCTTCTTCGGCGGCGGGCTGGTCGCGCATATCTCGAGCGCGCACCCCACCTGCCGCGCCACCGCCGCACTGATCGCGCGCGTGGCGCGCGCCGGCGCTGTGACGCTGCACGAGGACAAGACCTACGCCTGCGTCGAGGGTCCGCGCCTCGGCACCCGCGCGGAGAGCCTGTTCCTGCGCGCGGCGGGTGCGGATTTCGTCGGCATGACCAACGTGCCGGAGGCATTCCTCGCCCTGGAGGCGCAACTCGGCTACTGCACCATCGCGCTAGCGACCGATTACGACTCCTGGCTCGAGGATCCAACACAACATGCCTCCGCGGAACAGATACTGCAGCTGTTCCGCAGCAATCTCGGCCGCGTGCAGCAGCTTCTCGCCGCGACGGTGGCCGAGTACCGGGAGGACGAGTCACGGCCCTGCCGCCAGGCGCTGCGTGGCGCGCTGCTCACGCCGCGCGAGCAGCTGAACGCCGCACAGCGCGCGTTGCTTGAGTTCCTGCAGAGCTGAAGCGCGCGCCCCCTAGCTTGGAGCTTGGCCTGTAACGTTGCTGTAGACTGGGCGAAGAGGGCGTTCATGCCGATCCTCCGGACGGGGGCCGACCGATCAGTGCGGACCACCAGGTCGGACACCCGCCCAATCGGGGCCTGTAATCGTTCTGGGAAAAAATCGATGGTTTATAATCGTTCTGGGCTTAAAGTAATCGTTCTGGTATCAACCGGGAGATAGAGAACCATGCCGGACTGGATCGGCTATCAGTGGCTGATCGAGCGCTTCGGCCTCACCGTGACCCAAGCACTACGGACCGAGACGGTCATCGGCTCCACTCGGGCGACTGCCAGCAATGACACGACCGAGCGGCGCACGGTGCTGGAGCAGCTGCGCCCCGAGGCCTCTCTCGCCGGACACCTGAACTTCGCGCTCAAGCACGAAGGCGTTCATCTGGAGGCGCTTTCGCGCCTGTTCGCGGCGGCCCCCGCAACTGAAGTCGAGGATTGGATTCGGCGTGAGCCCACCGGGCGATATGCGCGGCGCACGGGGTTTCTGTACGAGTGCCTGACCGGCCGGCGACTCGACGTGCCAGACACGACGCGCGGCAACTACGTCCCCGTCGTGGACCCGGAACTTGAGCTCGTCGCGTCAACACCGATCAACAATATCCGCTGGCGCGTGCGCGACAATCTGCTCGGCAACGCAGGCTTCAGCCCACAAGTGCAGCTCACGCCGAACACGACGCAGGCCCTCGCCTTCAATGTTGGGGAGCGCATCGCACGACTGGAGGAGCAGTTCAGTGCGGACTTGGTGTTACGCAGTGCGGTGTGGCTGACGGTCAAGGAGAGCCGCGCGAGCTTTGCGATCGAACACGAGGACGACAAGCGCGATCGAGTTCAGCGCTTCGCCGCGGTGATCGAACAGCGCACCGGCCAGTCCGCCGATCCGCTGAACCCCGCCGAACTCGAAGCATTGCAGCGCGAGATCCTGGGTCCCAATGCGTTGCGTTACGGATTGCGGCGCTCGCCTATGTTCGTCGGGGAGACTGCGCGTTTCGGTGAGGAGCGTGTGCACTACATCGGTCCACATTGGGACGATGTGCCGTCAATCCTCACGGGGTTGCGGGAGCTTCTGACGCGTACGGCAGGTTTGTCGTCGGTAGCGCGCGCGGCGCTCGTGTCCTTCGGCTTCGTCTACCTGCACCCGATGATCGATGGCAACGGCCGCATCAGCCGATTTCTCATCAACGACGTGCTGCGCCGAGACGGCGCTCTGCCAGCACCATACATCGTGCCGATCTCGGCGATCTTGCAGCGACCTGACCTGCGTCCGCTGAGCTATGACGGCGCGCTCGAGCTCTTCTCCCGTCCGCTGATGCGACAGTATCGAAATCAGTGGTCATTCGGCGCCGAGCAACAGGGGCAGGATGGCGTCACGTACAACCTTCAGTTCGACGGTTACCAGGATGCGCTGCACGCATGGCGCTATCCGGACCTCACACACCATGTGGGGTTTCTCGCCGATGTACTCGACCTCACGATTGAGCAAGAGATGCGCTCTGAAGCGCAATACCTGCAACGCCACAGGGCGGCTCGGACGCGCCTAAAGACTATCGTCGAGGGACCCGATCCAGAGCTCGATCGCATCATCCGCTCGGTGCGGGAGTCGCGCGGCACGATCAGCGGGAAGTTGCGGGCTGAGTATCCGATGCTCGAGCGCGCCGAGATTGCGGACGATGTGGTGCGCGCGATCCGCGAGGAGTTCCCGTGGACGGCACCTAATGAGAGATGATAACTCGCGAGGCGCCGGCAGCGGTCGCTCACGCCGATGAGGTTGGAGCGGTGAGCGGACGCCGTGCGCGGCGCATAAGCCTTGGTGTGTCTGGTGTTGGCGCGTGCACGAAGCCGTTCCTCCGGTAGCAAGCCTCGAGCGCATCATCTTCGGGTCCCCCAGGTGATCCCGCGTCGCGTGGGGCATGATGGCACCTCCGCGATCCGCGTGATCCGCCGGTCGCGCGTTTCCTGCAGTCAGTGCCCCCGGGTCTCGCTGCACGACGCGCCGTATCTGAAGCAGCTGAAGCAGCGATGATGTCGCAGCATGACGCGCCGGCCGAGACTCGCGCTGAGAGAGCCGCCCTGATCGTAAGCCGGATCATCGTCCACCAGCGTGCAGGCGTAGACCCGCATGCGCCCGTTGAGCTTCACCACCATCTTGCTGTACGCGCACATGAACTCGCGCCGCGTGGCTTCACTGTGATACTGCGTCATGCAGTTCTCCGTCACGGGCGGCACGGGCGCCTGCGTGCCAGGGGCGCCGAAGTCCGGGAACGCCACGATGTTCAGATCCCGCGGCAGCGCGTGCGCGTGCATCACAGCCCGGTAGGCGTCCTCGACCGCGGTACGGTTCTCGCCCGGCTCCATCTGCCGCGCGATCGACACGCGAAAGCCGGCGCCGTGCAGCAGCGCGAGCGCAGCCCAAGCCTTGAGGAAATTCCCCTCGCCGCGTCCGGCGTCGTGCCGCGCGCGCTGCGGGTAATCGATGCTCACGCGCAGTGCCAGTGCGTGCGGCCGTGCCCGCAATTCCGCCAGCTTCGCCAGGCGCTTCGGCACCGCATCGACGCCATTGGTCAGCACCAGGCACGGCGCGCGCTCCAGCGCATACGAAAGAATGCGCACCAGATCCTTGATGAGGAACGGCTCGCCGCCGGTGAAGGAGAACTGCCGCACGCCGAGCTGGACCGCCTCGTCGATGAAGGGTTGCAGGTCCGCGAACGTCACGCGCCCGAGGCGCCGATCACCGGGCCTGGAGCCTTCCAGACAGAACGGGCAGGCGAGATTGCACGCCGTGCCGGTGTGAAACCACAGCTCCGACAGGGTGTGAGGCTGGATGTAGCCGCGTGCCTCCCCCAGCGGGGTGAACAGCCACTCGTCGCGGCGCAGGCTCGCGCCCGCCGCATCGCCAACGCTCACTGCCGCGCTTCCCGCGCCCGCGATGCGCGATACCAGCGCTCGAGCGTCACCGGATCGATGCCCAGTACGAAAGCCAGCGCCAGCGTGCGGTTGCGTAGCGTGCGCCGCAGCAGCCCGTCGCGCTGCCAGCGGCGCTCGCAGATCGTCATCGGCAAAGCGACGGCGACGAAACGCCGCGTGCGCCTGAGGGCACGCACCAGCGCCACTTCTTCGAACAGCGGCTGCACGCCGATCCCGGGACTTGCGTCGTACGCCGCACGGGTCACGAAAATGCCCTGATCGCCGTACACCATCGACAGCCGGCAGCGCCACGCGATGCACGCTTCCAGGAAGCGCTTCAGAGGGCTGCGCGCGCCGCCGAAACGGAACCTGAAGTAGCCGCCCGCCGCGCCCGCAGCCACAGCCTCACGAATGGCGCACGCGCTCGCGGTGTGGGGCTCGCAGTCGGCATGCACCATCCACAGCACACCCGCTCCCGCGGCCCGCGCCGCGGCGATGCCGGCATTCAGTTGCACGCCCCGTCCGGCCCCGGAGGGCATCCAGGTGCAGCCGACGCTGCGGCACAGGGCAGCCGTGGCCTCACTCGCGGCACCATCGACCACGATCACTTGCTCGGGAGGCATGGCGAGCCGACCCAGGAGCGGCAGCAGGCGCGCCAGCGCCGCGTCGTCGTTCAGCGTGGGAACCACGACCGCCAGCGCGGGCGGCGCTAAAGAGTGCGCGTCAGCCACCACCTGAGTGTACCCGCCGTGAACGGCGTCAGTCGCGTGCGGCTGT
Source organism: Steroidobacteraceae bacterium (assembly GCA_041485725.1). Lineage (GTDB taxonomy): Bacteria > Pseudomonadota > Gammaproteobacteria > Steroidobacterales > Steroidobacteraceae > 13-2-20CM-66-19. The sequence continues at coordinate 2,379 of JBGPKC010000037.1, read as the reverse complement.
AGCTGTCGAGGATACGGCGCAGGTACTCCGAGCGTGTCGGGTACGGGAGCACCAGCGAGCCGAGGCTCTTCAGGCCCAGCCCCCGGGTCAGCGCCACCAGCAGGGGTGCCAGCTGCTCGCCGGCGTCCCGGCCGACGATGGTGGCACCCAGGATCGTGTCCGAGCCGCGCGCGGTCAGCACTTCCGCAAAACCGTCGGCCGCGTCGTCGGTCTGGCCGCGATCGAGCTCGCCGAACTCCACGCGATAGCGATCGAAGGCACGGCCGGCCCCCTGAAGCTCCCGACTCGTGGCCCCCACGTGCGCGAGCTCGGGCCGGGTGTAGGTGCACCACGGGATGACCAATTTATCCGCGCGCGCGCGCCCCAGGAACAAGGCGTTGCGCACCGCGATGCGTGCCTGCGCATCGGCCGCATGCGTGAACTGCAGCGCCGCGCACACGTCCCCGGCCGCGTAGATGTGCGCGTGGGAGGTCTGCAGGCGGGCATTGACGGCAATGCCGGCTTCGCGGTCGAAGCGCACGCCGGCGCGCTCGAGCTCCAGGCCCTCGACGTTGCGTGCGCGGCCGGCGGCCACCAGCACCTCATCGGCGGCAACCGAGGTGCCGTCCGCGAGCATCAGCACCTTGCCCGCGAGCGTGCGCGAGGCGCCCGTGACCCGCGCGCCGAGGCGCAGCCTGACGCCGTCCCGGACCAGGGCGTCAGCCACCCGCTGCGCCGCCTCGGGTTCGTCCTGCGGCAGGATCTGTGGCCCGAGCTCGAGCAGCTCGACCTGCGTACCGAGGCGCGCGAAGGCCTGCGCGAGCTCGCAGCCAACCGGACCGGCGCCGAGCACCGCCAGACGCCGCGGCTGCTCGGTGAGATCGAACACGGTCTCGTTGCTTAAGGGTGTGATTTCCGCAAGTCCGGGGAGCGGTGGCATGCGGGCGCGCGCCCCGGTGGCGATCACGGTGCGCCGCGTGCGCAGCGTCGCCTCTGCGACGCGAATCTCATGCGCATTGCTGAAACTCCCGTGCCCGAGGAACACGTCGACTCCCGCTTGTGTGTAGCGCTCGACCGAGTCGTGTCGGGCAATGCGCGCACGCACCGCGCGCACCCGCTGCATCGCCAGTGCAAACGTCAGGCCGCCGCGCACCGCCGCCAGCAGTGTCTTCGAGGGCACGCAACCAACGTTCAGGCAGTCTCCTCCCATGGCATGCCGCTCCACCAGCGCGACTCGCGCGCCCAGACCCGCCGCGGCGATCGCGGTGACGAGGCCCGCGGGGCCGGCGCCGATCACGGTGAGGTGGTAGCGCGCCGCGGGCTTAGGGTTGCGATAGTCCGCCGGAAAAACCAGCCGGCGCCACAGCGCGTCATCCTCGTTCATGGGGCGAGCTCGTGTTCGAGCTGGCGGCGCGCGAGGCGCGTCACCAGCGCGGTAACTGCGACGGTGGCTGCCAGACCAACAACCAACAGGACGGTACCGGTTGTCCCGGTACGCACCCGGCCCGAGAGCGCCTGCGCGAGATTCGCGGCCGCGGATCCAGCGTACACGTACAGCACCGTGGCGGGCAGCATGCCGAGCCAGGAGGCGGCAATATAGTCGCGTGGCCTTACCGCCGTGACCCCGTAGGCGTAGTTCAGCAGGTTGAAGGGGAACAGCGGCGACAGCCGTGTGAGCAGCACGATCCAGAAGCCGCGTTCACCGAGGGCGCCGTCCAGCGCCCGGAACCGGGGCCAGGCCGCGATGCGCTGCTGCGTCCACTCACGGGCAAACGTGCGCCCGATGAAGAACGCCGCGCTTGCCCCGAGCACGCTGGCTGCGGATACCACCGCTACGCCCCCCGCCAGTCCGAACATCGCGCCGCCCGCGAGCGTGAGAATGAGGCCGGGAACCAGACATACCGTTGCCAGCACGTACAGGGCGATGAACACCAGCGCGGACGGTGCGCGGTGCGCCGCCGCCCAGGTGAGCGCCGCGCCCAGCCACTCCCTCACCGGCAGCAACCACCCCGCCGCGGCGAGCAGCAGGAGAGCCGCGACTGCCCACAGCACGCGCCCCTTCATGCGTTCACGCGACCTTCACCAGCAGCTCATGCAGCCGGCGGCGCGCCGGACGATCGTCGTCTGCGAGCGCGCGCCGTGCGATGCCGAGATCGGACAGTTCGTCGACGTCGTACGAATCCGGCAGCCGCGTCACGGAACGAGCGTGGCTGCGGCAACACGCCTCCAGGCCTTGCGCCAGAGTCGGCGCGCTCCACAGCAGGGGAGCCAGATCCGGCCACGCAAGCCGCGATCCCATCAGCGTCACACCGCCGTCCCGGGCCGGAACCAGCACGACATCCGATCGATCCAGCTCAGTTTGCGCCGCGAGAAGATCCGACAGCGTCAGCGACGGGGCGT
>JBGPKC010000036.1:0-31099 GCA_041485725.1 Steroidobacteraceae bacterium | reverse complement strand
TGGGCGTCGATCGGGGCGTGCTTCTTGTCGAGCAGGTGGGCGATGCGCACCTTGTCGCCGGCGAGGACGGCGTTGTTGAGCTCGACGTTGACGTTTGCGCCAGCGGCGAGCCAGTCGTTGAGCTGCGCGACGCTCACGGCCGGTGTGCGACTGACGGATTGCGCCGCGCGCTGCGGCGGCGCGTAGGGTCCGTGCGAGGGCAGATCGCCGCTGACGAGACACGTATCGCAACGAACCAGCGGCACGCCGAACTCAGTGAGGATCGAGCGGATGGCGTCACGTTCGGCGTGGAGCACGCGCTCCAGCTGCGCCTGCAGATCCTTGTCGCTGGTGCGTACCGCGACCGCCATATCGAACTCGAGCGGCACGGCGTCTTCCATGAGGTTGACTGGCTGCAGGGCGATCGGTGCGTGCTTCATCGCCTTGTAGTAGCCGGCGAACGGCCCCCACACGGCGGCGATATCAATCTTGCCGTCCACCATCTGCTGCACCTGGTAGCCCGGCTGATCCTCGGCCACCAGGTCCGCGTCGTGGCTGAGATAGTGAATCGAGAGGTTGCGCACGTCATGGTCGGTGAGCGCTTCGCGGATCGCCGAGGTCTGGTAGACGCCGACCTTGAGCGTCTTCAGACGCGGGTCATCGAGGTTCTTGATGGTGATGCCGCGATCGCTGCGGGAAGCGAGCACGAAGGTCGTGCGATAGAGCGGCGTGGTTACCAGTACGTGCTCGGTATCCGATGGCATGTCGAACATCAGGTCGCACTCGTCGGCGTACAGCGTCGTGCGCGTCATGCCCCGCTCGATGCCGGGCCGGTAGTAGTACTGAACCCACGTGCCAAGGCTCCGGGCGAGCACCTCGGCGATCTTGTTCTCGATGCCCTCGCCACGGTTGTTCGAGAACGGCATGTTGCCGGGGTCGGCGCACACACGCAGCGAGCCTATGCGCTCAGCGCCTGCCGCCGTCGCCGCCGCGAATATTGCCACCGAGGCGTGCGCCAGAATTGCCGCCCGTTTCCACATCATCGATTGCTCCCGGGCGTCCCGCAGCGCGTCGAGCTCCGAAATGAAAGCGCCCGGTCTTGAAGACCGGGCGCTTACCAACTCAACTTGTCGTCACCATTCTCATTCGACACGGAACGTGTAGAGAGTTCCACCCATCGGTATCTTGTCAAGGTTCGCCGCCTTCGTCATGGCGGTTGCACCGATGGCACCGAACTTGTCGCTGAGGTCGAGGCCCGCCGTGACCGGCAATCCGATCCAGCCGCCGATGCCGCTCCACACCGACACGTACTGCTTGCCGCCCACCTTGTAGGTGATCGGGTTGCCGATGATGCCGGAGCCCAGACGACGCTGCCACAGAACCTTGCCCGTGGCGCGGTCGACGGCGCGGAAGTCGCCGTTCAGGCTGCCGTAGAACGCGAGGCCACCGTCAGTGACCAGCGCTCCGCCCCAGTTCGGATACGGGTCCGGGATTTCCCACACCGTCTCGCCGGTCAGGAAGTTGAACTTCTTGAACTTGCCGGTGATGCCGGGTTTTTCCGGATACATGTACACGTTGGCGAACACGTACACCGTGCCCTGCTGCGTGTGCGAGCGCTCCTGGGGCTCGTCTTCCATGCACCAGTTGTTGGTCGGGCAGTACGCCATGCCGGGTTCGGTCGGGTCGATCGCGCACGGCTGCTGGTCCTTGCCGCCCATGGCCGACGGGCAGGCCTGCGTGTTGCCGCCGGGAGCGAACGGTGAATGCTCCTTCACCTTGACCGGACGACCGGTCTTCATGTCGACTTTCTCCGCCCAGTTCGTCGTGACGTACTTGTTGGCGCGCAGCAGCGTGCCATCCGCACGGTCGAGCACGTACGCGAAGCCGTTGCGGTCGAAGTGGATGAGCACCTTGCGAGCCTTGCCGTCGACCGTCAGGTCTTCGAGCATGTTCTCGTTGATGCCGTCGTAGTCCCACTGGTCGAACGGCGTCATCTGGTAAACCCAGACCGCCTCACCCGTGTCGATCTTGCGCGCGAAGATCGCCATCGACCACTTGTTGTCCTGCTTGCCCGTGTTGCACGCTTCATGAGTCTTCTCGCTGCAGCGATAGGACGGGCTCCACAGGCCGGGGTTGCCGGTCGAGGCGTAGACCAGCTTCAGCTCCGGATCGTAGCTGTAGAAGCCCCACAGCGCACCGCCACCCCGCTGCCACTCCTCACCGGGATAGCTGTGGATACCGACATCGGACCCGGCTTTACCGTATTCCGGATGCGCCTTGTTCGTGGCCGGTGTCAGGCACACGTCCTTGTCGCTGCCGGTGCTGTGGCACTCCCAGACTTTTTTGCCGGTCGCGAGGTCGTACGCCGTCAGGCGACCACGTGCCGCAAACTCATCGCCACCGAAGCCGATGACCACCTTGCCGTCGGCAATGAGCGGCGCCGGCGTGATGGTCTCGCCCTTGGCGGGGTAAGCGTGCTTGACGACCCAGACCTCCTTGCCCGTCTTCGCATCGAGCGCGATGACGAAGCCGTTGAGGGTGCCGAACACCAGTTTGCCGTCCGCATAGGACGGCCCGCGGTTGACGGTGTCGCAGCAGGCGCGCGGAACCGCTGTCTCATCGCGATTCGTAGTCTTCCTGTAGTTCCACATCTCCTTCGGATGATCCGGATCGGTGAGGTCGAGCGCCTGAATGATGTTCGGCCAGCCGCTCTCCATGTACATCATGGGAGTGCTGCCGACGGTGACGACCAGCGGCTGGCCCTCGTGGCCGCGCAGTGTCCCGCTGGACTGCGACCAGACCATCTGCAGGCCCTTGACGTTCGCCGTCGTGATGTCTTTCAGTTGGCTGTGCCGTGTCAGGGCCTGATCGCCGCCGGGCGCCGCCCACAGATTAGGATCCTTGGCGCGATCGGTGACTTCGTCACTGACCGCCGCGGTGCACCCGCCCCCGAGTGCGAGGATTGCCAACATCCTCCATAGCCTTGAATCGAATTGCATACGCCGTTCTCCTCGGTTCGCGTTGTATCGTTGACTCTCCGAGCGCCCCGCCCCCTGTGACGGCGCACGCTGTAGCGTGAACGCCGCGACGTGGCCTTGCGACCGGTCTTTCTCTAGCAGGTGTCGTGCCAGTGCCCAACTCGCCGTAAGAAGAGCTCTCTTATCATAGGCTTGTCCAGTCACGCGCGGAAAGATCGCCGCGCCGCCGGGCGACAACGAGTCGCGTCCGCCACAGAGTCGTGCCGAATGTGACACACCGCCTCAGCCGGGGCGCAGCCAGCGCGCCGCGAGCGGTGGAATGAGGACGAGAGTGACGAGCGTCGAGGAGACGAGGCCGCCCAGGATCACGACCGCCATCGGCCCCTCGATCTCGTGCCCCGGCTGGCGCAGCTGGATGGCGACCGGTAGCAGGGCGAGCGCCGTCAGCGATGCCGTGAGCAGTACCGGCGTGAGCCGTTCCGCCGCGCCGCGCGCCGCCGTCGCCAGCCCCCACGGCTGTCCTTCAACCGCGACCAGGTGGTCGTAGTGGGAGATGAGCAGGATGGTGTTGCGCGCCGCCATGCCGAACAGAGCGACGAAGCCCACCATTGCTCCCAGCGACAGCGTATCGCCGGCGACCGCCACCGCGGCCACGCCGCCGAGGAGCGCGCTCGGCAGGGCGACCAGCACGAGCAGAACGTGGCGGCTGTGGCCGAAGGCCAGCGCCAGCAGCAGCACGATCAGCACGAAGGCGGCGAGCGCATGCAGCAGCAGATCCCGTGCGGCCGCCGCTACCGCGGGAGCTTCGCCCCCGTAGCGCAGATAGACGTCGGGCGGCAGCTTCACCTGCGCCGCCACCGCCTGTCGTGCGGCCCGTGCGTAGCCCGCCTGATCGGAGGTCTTGGGATTCGCGACGACGATCTGGCGGCGCAGCCCGCTCTCATGGTCGATGAGGCTGCGTGCCGACACCAGCTCGAGGGTGGCGACGGCAGACAGTCGCACCAGCGCGCCGTCACGCCCGCGTAGCAGCAGATCGCCGACGTTCTGAGGGGTACGACGCACACCGGCGATGCGCACGGTCACGGGCACGCTGCGATCGGCGCGGGTGAGTTCGGCGACGGTCGTGCCGTGGAACGCCGCATTGACCGTACGCAGCACGTCGGACGCTTCCAGCCCGTACAGCATCAGCCGGTCCGGATGCAGCGCCACGTGCAGCTGCACCTGGCGCGGCGGCGCCTTGAGGCGCACGGTGCGGCTTTCCGGCAGACGCTGCAGCACGGCAGCGACCTCGCCGGCCACCCGATCGTCCACGTCGAGATCCGGGCCGAAGACGCTCACGAAGAATGGGGCGCCTTCGCCTGACAGCGTCTCGCCGATGCGCTCGACGAGGACTGAATAGATCTCGACGAGCTGGTTAGGGAAGTCATCGAACACGGCGCGGACCTTGGCGTCGAGCTGGCCGGTGGTGAATCCCTGCGAGCGGTCGAGCTGAATCTCGAACTCGCTCTTGTTCGGCGCATCGGGGTCCTGGCCGTTCTCGGCGCGCCCGATCTGCTCGGCGACGCTGCGAACGCCCCGGATAGCCGCCAGGCGTTCGGCGATGCGCCGGCCGACGCGCGCGGTCTCTTCGAGCGCGATGCCTGGTCGCAGGGCGGCGTGGGCGATCAGGTAGTCCTCGCGGAAGTCCGGCAGGAGCCGCGCGCCCAGCATGGGCAGGAGCACAACGCCAGCGGCGCCCGTCAACAGGAGGGTGGCGAGAACCAGCAGCGGGCGTCCGTGCAGGCGGGCGACGGCCCGGTGCTGCAGCGTCTTGCAGTGGCGCAGCCAGAGCGCCTCCGGTCGCGGCACGTAGCGGCCCATGAGGAGCGCGCACAGTGCCGGCGTGGCGCTCATGGCCACGAGCAACGAGAGACCGACTGCCACCATGAAGGCCGTCGCCAGCGGCCGGAAGAACGAACCCTGGAGTCCGGACAGCATGAAGATCGGCAGGAACGCGACGGCCACCGCGGCGGTGGCGTAGAACACCGGGCGTCTGACCTCGAGCGACGCATCGATGAGGAGCTGGCGGCCATCGGTGCCGGGCGGCGCATCCCGCCGCCGGCGCGTGATGTTCTCGACGTCTATCACCGCGTCGTCGACGACCACGCCGAGAGCCACGACCAGGCCGCCCAGGCTCATCGTATTGAGCGAGATGCCGCGGCCCATGAGAAACCACACCGTCGCGAGCAGCGACACCGGAATCGAGCTGAACGAGATCAGCGCGCCCCGCCAGTCACGCAGCGTCACGAGCAGCAGCGCGACCACCAGCACCGCGCCGACCAGCAGCGAATTGCGCAGCTTCGCGATCGCGCTCTCGATGAAGCTCGCGGGCCTCAAGAGCGCCGGATGGTATTGCACACCCTGTGCCGCGAGCGCCGGGGCGAGCGTTGCGAGGCGCTTCTCGAGTGCGTAGGACACCTCGAGGGTGTTGGCGCCAAACTGGGTCGAGGTCTCCACGAGTATGCCCGGGCGCCCGCCGATCATCGCATCGCCGATGCGCGGTGCCGGTCCGTCCAGCACGCTGGCGACGTCGCCGATGCGCAGCGGCACGCCCTCGCGCGTCGTGATCACCGCCTTGGCGAGCGACTGTGGCGAATCGCCCGGCGCCTGGGCCTGCAGGACGATGCGCTGGGTGGCGGTTTCCAGGTAGCCGCCGCCGATGAGCTCGGTCCCGCGGCGCACCGCCTCGTACACGTCGTCGAGCGCCACCCCGGCCGCCTGCAGTCTGACCGGGTCGATCAGCAGCTGCCGTTCCCGCGAATCGCCGCCGAAGATCTGCGCCTGCGCGACGCCGGCAACGGCAAGGATCTGCGGCTTAACCGTCCAGCGGATGAGGTCGCGCAGCTCCATCGGCGAGAGCCGATCACTCGTGAAGCCGAAATGCAGCAGGTACTCCATCGAGGAGCTGAGCGGCGACAAGAGCGGCGGCCCGGCCCCGGCCGGCAAGAGCCCCGCGGACTGCGCCAGGTGTTCGGTGATCACCTGGCGCTGTCGATAGGGATCACCGCCGCTGCCGAAGACGACCTGGATAGCCGACAGTCCCTGGCTCGAGGTCGAGCGGATGGCCGCGACGTTCTCGGCGCCGGCGAGCAGACCCTCGAGCGGTCGCGTCACCAGCGCCTCGACCTGGGCGGCATCCAGTCCCGGCACCTCGGTCTGCACCAACACGTGCGGCGGCGCGAAGTCCGGAAACACGTCGAGCCGCGCGTTCAGCAGCGCGTTGGCGCCGAGCAGCGCAATCAACAGCGAGAGCGCTGTGACGATCTTCGGGTGCGCGATCGAGGCACGGACGCTGGCGGCGAGCATGATCGCTCAGTCGTGCTCTTCTTCTGCCGCCGAAAAGGTGCCGATCCCCTGCAGCGACCACAGGACGCCGGCGCCATCCACCACGATGGCGTCGGAGGCGTTCAGTCCGCTCACCAGCCAGCCGTCTCCCACGGCCGACAGCAGCTGCACCGCGACCGCTTCGTACTGGTGCTTGCCGCCCGTGTTGCGGCCGACGTCACGGAACACGTAGGCACCCTTCTCGCCGTACAGGAGCGCCACCGCCGGGACCAACAAGCCTTTGACCGGCGCGCGCTCGAACAGCACCCGCACGTGTGCGCCCGGCCCGAGTCCCTGCGGCGCGCGCTCGACCGCCAGCAACCAGGCAACGCCCTGCAGCTGCGGGTCGGTTCTTTGCAGGGACCCGAGTACGCGGGCCGCGACGTTCACGCCGTCGATTTCCAGCAGCGCCCGCGGGCCTACCGAGTCCGCCAGGCGCTGTCCGGGCAGCCCCGCGCGCACGAGGAGCTCGCGGTTCGCGCTCAGGGCGTCGATGAGCGCGTGGCGCTTCTGCGCGCCGAGCGCAGCCACCGGTCCCCACTGCAGCGCGAACGTCGTCGCCGCCGCTCGAGCCTGCGCGCCGGTCTCGCTCTCCTGCGCCTGCGCCAGCTGCAGGGATTTGAGCGACGCGTTCAGGTTGTCCCGATAGAGCGCGGCCAGGCGCGCGACATCCGCCTGCGCTGCATGCCAGGCGGCCTGCGTGCTCTCCATCCGGCCGATGTCCGTGACGAGCGTCACCGGGTCGATGACGAGGCCGTACGCCTCCACCTGCGGCGCGTTCACCGTTCCAACCGGGTGATCGAGGCGAATGCCCGCGGCCCGTTGCTGCGCGTCACTCAGCGCGAGGGCTGGGTGTTCGCCGTGGGCCAACCCCGGCAGCAAGGCCAGCAGCAGCGGCAGTCGTGTCGAGACCTTCACGGGGGTCCGTCGGGCCCCTGCAGGGGTCGGCGGTAGGCGTCCTCGAGGGCGCCGAAGGCAAGTTCGGCCTCGTAGGCCGCCTGCAGCACCAACAGCTGCGCCTCGGTCGCTGCCACCGCGGCGGCCAGCGAGCCGCTGCGATCAGTGATCCCGGCCGTGAGCGCCCGCGCCTCGGCCTCGCGCAGGCGGCTGGCGATCGCCGCCGCCGCTCCGGCCTCCTCCCAGGCAAGCCGCGCCCGGGGCCAGGCGCGTTGGGCGCGATCGATCTGCTCGTACATGTCCGCCTGGATCGCCACGAGATGCTCACGCGCCGTGTCACGGCGGGCGACGGCTTCACCGATGGCGCCCTGGTGCTGGTTGAACACGGGCAGCTCGAAGCCCACGCCCAGCGCGTTCTCGTGCATGACATCGTTCAGGGGGTCCTGGCGGATCCCGTCGTGGCCCCAGGTGTAGCCTGGGTTCACGTGCGCCTCCGGCCAGCGTTTGGCAAGTTCGCCCTGCAGCGAGATGTCCGCCAGGTCGTACTCGCGCACCGCGCGCACGATTTCCGGGCGCCCGATGAGCGCCTCGCCGCGCCAGTCGCGGGCGGCGGCGGGCACGAGCGCGGCAATGTCCGCCCACCGATCCCGGCGAACCGCGACCCCCTCCAGCGCCGACACCGGCAGCCCGACCGCCGCGGCGAAACGCGCCTCGGCGTCGAGCCGGCGTGCCCGCGCGTGGTCCAGTCGCTGCTCGGCGCGCGCGAGTTCCAGCTCGCTCGCCAGCGTCTCCGTGCGCGCGAGCTGGCCCGCGTCCGCCTGCGCCCGGCCGCTCGCGAGCAGCGCCTGTCGCTCGCCGACCAGGGTCTCGAGCAGCGCCGCCTCGTCGCGGGCGCAGGCAACATCCAGGAGCGCGAGGCGCAGCGACGCCCGCACACGCCAGATCGCTTCCGCCAGATCCGATTCGGCGACCGCAGTTTGCACAGCGGCGTTGCGCCGGGCACGGGCGCGGTCGCCGGGGCGACGGAGCAGAAAATCGAGTGACACGCCGTACAGCCACGCGCCGCTGCGCGCGGCGGTATCGACGTACTCCCCGAACAGGTCCATGGCCGGGTTCGGGTGCTCCGCGGCCGTGCGCTCGGCGGCGGCTACCGCGAACACGTGGGCGCGGCTTTCCGCGAGTTGCGGATTGAGCCTGAGCGCCGCATCAAACCATTGCTGGAGGCTCCAAGTCGCTCCCGCGAGCGCACCGTCGGCGGGCAGCGCCTCCAGGCGCCGGGCGGCGAACGCCGCCGCTGTGCGCGACGGATCCGGTGGCGGGGCCTGCGGAGCGCTGGCGCAGGCCGTCAGGACGGCGAGCAGCGCCCCAAGCACTCTGTGTGCGTGGCTTAACTTCATCTGCGAACAGCACCCGGCCGAACCGCGGCGACGCCGGGATATTCTTCTACTAGGGCACGACGTCGAACTTGAGATCGTCGAAGTTGTAACGTGACTTCTGCACCCAGGTGCCGTCCTCCTGCTTCACCGGCACCTTGTGCAGGCGGATCTCGTCCACCGTCAGCTTGCCACCGTGCTCGTTGACCCAGAAGTCGAGGTCGTAGAACTGGTCGGTCGTGCCGGCCTTGCGGAAATCCGTGCACGCGAAGAAGCGACCGTCCTGCTGCAGGCGGCGCACGGGCTGGTGGGTACCCACGAAGTCGAGCTCGAGCGTCTCGCCGGTCACGGGGTCCTTGACCTTCAGGGTCCCCTGCTTCGGGTCGCGCCTCTCGACGACGCTCTGCTCCACCGCCGACATCACTTCCCATCCGCGCGTCTGCTCGGTCTTACCGGGGTGCTCCGATGCCGGAATCCACCACCACGGGATCGGCTGCCGGGTCTGCAGCGTCCACGCCGTACCCTCGCGCTTGGGCGCTTTGCGGATGCGGGTGTCGACGATCTGGAGCTTGTCCGCGCCCGGCTTGACCCAGAAGTCGATCAGATAGCGCTTTTGCGCATCGTCCTGCGCATGGAAGATCACGTCGGGAAAAAAGCCATAGCCGTGCAGCGTGCGGGTGAAGTCAATTTTTTCATAGATCAGCTTGAGCGTTGTGCCACTCACCGGGTCGACGAGGGGGAAGATGCCGCCGTTGTGCGCGACCGTCTCGGCGATGGCGCCCGAGACGAAGGTCTCGACATCCTCGGTCTTGTACACGTCCATGCGTTCGCCGGTCGCCTGCACCGCGCCGGCCGCGCTGAAGTCGAGTGCACGCTCGATGTTGCCCTGCGGGTCCTCGAGGAACTGCTTCTTGGCCTGCTCGGTGCTGAAGCAGTAGCGCTTGCCGTCACGTGCCGTCCAGCTGATCGAGCAGTCCGTCGCGATCGAGTGACCCTCCGAGAGCCCCATCGCACACTGGCCGCCGAATTCGGGCTGGACGACGCCCGCTGCGGGCGCCGCAGCAGCGGCACTCACGGCGCCGGGCAGAAGGACGCAGACGGCCAGCGCTACTGCAGCCAACGTTCGAGTCGAGCGCATGTATACCCCAAAACCGCACGCGTCAGGATCCGCGCGCTGTGCGATTCGCAATCATTGCCGACAGTCAATGTTACGCTCTTTTGCCGCGCTCCAGTCGACTCAGGCAGCTCCACTGCGGATACGTTCCCCGACAGCCGGGGATTCTCCGGTGGACGGAACAGCAGCGGCGGGGCCGCGCCGTCCCCTCCGGCCGCGATCGCCCTGGCAGCTACGGCACGGTTCCGGCATCCAGCTATTGCCACGGTAGCGGTTGAACGCGGCAGAATCGAACCAGATGTCGCGCACGCTGACTTCGCACACTGAGGGCCACTCAGGTCGTGCCTGAGCTGTTGGCGGTTCGGGTATGCCCAGCCATAGAACTGGACGTCGGCGAACTCCAGATATTCCGCGCCGATCTCGACCGCGAGATTGATAATCTGCTCGACCTGGTCGATGTTGAGTCGATGGACGACGCAGTGGCCTGGAACGACAGCTGGATGCGATCGAGGCCGGCGTCCCTGAGTGCGGCCAGACACGTCTAGGTCAGCTCGGCTGCATGGATACCGAGCGGCATCAGGTAAAGAGCCGCCCGCGCTGAGCGCGGGCGGCTGGTGGGATCAGCGATTGGCCACGTAGGACGTGATCTCGAAGCCAAGGCGCAAGTCAATCGCAGAAGGAGTCACCCATGTCATAGCCGCTCTCCTGTCTTTTGTCTTTGCCGCGAGCACTGCCACACGGGCGAGTATGTCGAGCGGTTCACGGCGATGCAACCACGCTGCGCCCCGGTGTGCTGTGACGGAAATGGCACAGCGTGACCGCACACGGCAATCGAGAGCGCAACGTTAGTCGAAGTGCAGCCTCACACCGGCCCAGACTGCCCGCGGCGTGCCCGGAGAGACCGCGTTTTCATGAGTCCGCTCGTCCGGGTTGGCGCGGAAAGTGCCATTCGGGTCAAAGGTGCTACTGGTCAGGAACCCTGCCGTCGAATACTGCTTGTCCAGCACGTTTACGATACGCGCGAAAAGATCGACAGATTTTCCGAGCTGATAGGTGCCCTGCAAATTAACGACCGCATAGCTCGGAATCCATCCAGTGCCAGTCGGGGAGATGTAGGCGCCTTCACCATTCGTAGCGCCCGCCTGATTGGCATTGTTTTCATTGCCATGCAGATAGGAGCCCGAAACGATGATGAGGTTGCCGCCGAGCTGCCAGTGCGGATTCACCTCATAATCGAGCACCAGCCTGCCGGTGTGGCGCGGTATCAAAGGAATCCGGTCTCCGGGGCGAACCACGATGTCGCCGTTGGCGTTCGCAGTGCTGTTTGATTCGGCGCTGACGACAAAACCGGACTGAAAAGTCGCATCGACGAGGCTGTAGGCCAGATGCCACTGCAAGCCGCCGACTCTGCCGCCCACGGCAAGGTCAAGGCCTTCCCGGCGCGTATTGCCGACGTTGTCAAAGTAGCCTGCATTAGTACTTGTGGCGATGAACTCGATGTCGTCGCGATTAAGGGTGCGAAAAACGTCGGCACTCCAGTTCAGGCGGCGATCCGCCAGATTTCCGCGCAGCCCTATCTCGAGTGTGTGCGCAACCACCTGCTTCAGATCCGGGTCGCTCGCAAAATCGTTCGGCAGCCCGCAAGGTTGCTGCGGGTTTGCACACCCGAGCTCGATGACGCTCGGTGCGCGATTCGCCTCGTTGTAGTTGGCGTAGTACGTCATCCATTCAGTCGGCGTGACGGTAAAGCCGATCGCCGGATTGATTCGACTGAAGGTGTGTTCGCCGACCAGCGGGCCGGCCTCATCAAAGCCTGAGCCCGCATCGCCCACATCGGTATCTACGTGGTAGCCGTTGAGCGTTTCTGTGCTGCGGTTGTAACGGGCGGACACGGTCAAGTGCACAAATTTGCCCGGTGACAGGGTGTCGGTCAGGTAAGCGCCGAAAATCCTGTTGCTGCCCCGCAGCGAGATGACCGTCTCGTTGTTGAGCGGATGGTCGAGGTAGATGAGCGTGCGGTCCGGGGCGAACGTCCCGTACTGAAATGCCTGCGCAAAATTGTCGTCGGAATCGTTGTAGTCGACGCCGAGAACGGCTTGGTTCTTCCAGCCAAAAAAGTCCTGTGGGTCCGTCAACTGCGCCGCGAATCCCACCGTACGCTGAATCAGCCGCGATACCTGCGTCACGTCGTTGGAACAATAAGCAATCCCGAGCCGGTCCGCCGGCGCTACGCCGCAGTTGAGCGGTGGCCCGGCGTAGGCCGCAGCAAGGTAATTATCGTTGTTGCTGCCGTTGCTGCTGTCGGTGATCAGATAGCGGTAGTAGGCGTTCGCCGAGAGCAACAAGCGATCTGACAGAAACTGTGTGCCCGTGAGGTTGACGAAGTGCAGCAGGTTGTGGGTGGAGTCGGGCGTGTAGCTTTGCTCGCGCCGGTAGTAGAGCATGCTTAACGGCGTTGCACCGTTGCCGAACAGCCTGGTATCGGCATAGGTGTAGCTCAGATCCACGTCGGTCTTGTCGTTCTGCCAACCCACCTTTCCGAAAGTCTGCCAGACGGTTGTTGGTGACAGGTCGCGCCAGCCGCTCTCGTCGAAGTAGTGAAGCGTGGCAAAGTAGTCGAAGGGCCCGAGCGCCCCTCCGCTTTCCGCCTGGAACGAGCGACGACCAAAGGAGCCACCATAGGCTTCAATCTCCGTTCCGGGATTATCGTGTCCGCTTTTGGTTTGCAGCGACAGCGCTCCGCCCAGAGTGTTCAGTCCGAAAACCGGGTTGGAGCCCGAAATGAGTGAAGCGGTGGAGATCGCGGATTCCGGGATCAGGTCCCAGTTGACCGTGTCGCCGAATGACTCGTTGACGCGCACGCCATCGACGTAGACGGACAAGCCCTCGGGCGTTCCGAGCAACGGCGAGGCGGTGAACCCGTGATAGTTGATGTCCAGCTGGAAGGGATTGTCGGCGCTCTCACTCACGTTGACGCCGCTGAAGCTTCTATTCAGGTAATCGGCGACGTCGGTAGTCTGTGCACGCTTCATGTCCTGACTGTCTGCGGTCTGGACATTCGACGGCACCTGATTCAACGGCAGACCGAAGCCCAGCAGCGGCGCGTTGCCAATGACCAGCACCTGGGGAAGCTCCTGGGCGGTAGCGGAATTGCCGGGCAGCCCCGGCGCGTCCGCCTCAGCCGCGAGCGCGGCATGCGACACCACGCCTGCTATACAGATTGAACCCAGTAGCGCCAGCCCCGCCTTGCGTTTCTGCACCCGTTTTCCTCTCACGCGTGGCGGAAAACGCCCCGGCGCTTGAGCTTTCTCCCCCGGCGTTCTTCCCAAGCTTGTCTCAACGCGCGGCCGGGTGGCTTCGACCCGCACCGGTGTAGCGCTTCGGTAACACAACGCCGGCCGAGTGTAGCTTTTCTGGCACCGCTCTTCCCCGCCGCGCTGCGGGAGGCCGATAACCCATTGTTCGATAACACCCTCCGCTGTTGTTCCGTCGCCACTCCGACTGGCACATCACTTGCTTTCCAACCACGGAGATGCGGGCCCATCCGCAACACGGATGCTGCACTACCGCGCAATGAAGTTTCGAACGCAAGAAAATCTGCTTAAGGAGGAACTCATGACCAAGCTCCGCGGAAAACTCTACCCGCTCGCGCCTTGGGCCGCGGGAGTCCTGTTCGGTTTGATGGGGACGCCGGCAGGGGCCCTGGATCTCAAGACCGCCGACGGCGCCTGGACGTTCACTATCGCCGGCAACGTCAACGTGCACTACATCTATTCCAAATGCGAAGACTCGAACCCGTCGATTGCCGGCGGCGGCGGCCTCGCCTGTGTCGGTACCGCGAGTGGCAGCAGTGTGTCCAATGTCGGTAACGGCCTGCTGCCGGCTGCGTTCACCTTCGGGGTCGCGACCACGCAGGGGGCCTACGACCTGTCGGCGCACCTCGGGCTGTATCCCGGCATCGCGACCAACAACGGTGGCAGTCCCAATCTGCAGGGGAACCCCGCACCCACGAACACCGGGCTCGGCACGACCGGCCTCGACATTCGTCAGGTCTACCTGACCTTCGGCAACAAGGACATGGGGACCTTTCTGTTCGGCCGCAACTTCGGCCTGTTCGGGTTCGATGCGATCATCAACGACATGACCCTGCCCGGTGTCGGCGGGGCCGGCAGTGCCTCGGGCCCGTCGCCGGCGAACACCACTCTCGGCTCGATCGGCTTAGGCTACATCTACGTCGACACGCTCGCGCAGATGGACTACACGACGCCGGACTTTTCCGGAGTGAACTTCACGATCGGGATCTTCGATCCGATCACCGCGCTGGCCGGTGGCGCCGGCGCTCCGGCCGGCAAGAAGGCGCCTGGCTTTCACGGCAAGGTCGCCTGGACGATGCCGATCTCCAATACGACGAAGTTCTACGGGTCCGCGACGTTCATCACGCAGAAGCAGAACTTCGACACCGGCCCGACCACCTCGTACGACTACAACGGTACGGGATTCGACGTGTTCGCCAAGATCGATGTGGCCGATTTCGAGGCGTTCGGCTACTACTACCACGGCAGCGGGCTGGGCACGACCGGCCTGTTCATCCGGTCGGCCGACGCCTCGGGTAACACGCGCGACTCGGACGGGTTCCTGGTTCAGGCGACCTACAAGGTGGGCCAGGTGAAATTCGGCGTCAACTACGGGGAGAGCAAGCTCGACCTTGCCAACGCTGCCGACGACCCCACCCTGGTGTCCAAGAACCGCAAGGTCACCGGCGGTGTGTACGACTCGCTGACCAAGAACCTGACGCTGCTGGCTGAGGTGACCGAAGTGAAAGCCGACGCGCACAACGGCAACACAAACAAGAGCACCAACTTCAACGTCGGGGCGTTCCTGTCGTTCTGAGGTGATGGCTGCCCGCAGCGGCGCTTGCCGCTGCGGGCGGCGCAGGGTGCAGGCGCGCGACGGCGGCGGAGACGCGGTCCTCAGGCGAGCTCGCGAAACGCACCGAGCAGCGGAAAATACAACGCTGCCCGTACCGGTTGCGGTCCCAGCGCGCGCGCCAGCGCCACGTAGCCCGAGAGCTGCCCCTGGTAACGCTGCATTTCCTGATCGAGAAAGCTCTCGAGCCCCCCGCCCTCGTGACGGCTGGTCTTGTAGTCGATCACCCAACGCGTGCCGGTGTCGTCCACGAAGCAGCGATCGATCACGACGCTGCGCAGTCGGCCGGCGGTCACGCCGGTCAGGGCCAGCTCGCTGTGCGCCTCGCGGTGTCCGGCGCCGAGTATCCAGCGGCCGCGCTCGTCGGCGACGGTGCGCGCCAACGCCGTGAGCACCAGATCCGTCGCTGCCGCTCGCTCACGTTCAGGCACGCCCTCGCGCCGCAGCTGCCGCAGCACCGCGTCACGCTGCGCCTCGAGCTGCTCCCCGGTAGGCAGCGCAGGCGCGTCCGCGACACGCGCCAGCAGCGCATGCACCACGGTGCCGATGTGCCGCTGGGTCTCCCCGACCCAACTGAACTCGGGAGGTTCGATCGACGCCCGCTCCAGGGGCAAATGCGGCAACGGCGCGGCGGCCGGCACCTGCGGCGCCCGCCAGGCGTCGCTCAGTCGCCGTAGCGGTAGCGCCTGAGCGCGCTGCGCGGTCGGCGCGCAGTCCGCCGGCGCTGCCTGTATCTGAAAGCGCTCAGCGAGCGCCGGCCACAGGCATGCGAGCAGCGTGCGCGGCTCCGGGTCGAGGCGCCCTCCCGTCCTCATCTTCGGGGCGCCCGAGAGATGCAGCGTCTGTCGGGCGCGGGTTGCAGCCACGTACATGAGGCGCGTGCGCTCGTGCCGGGCGCGGGTCGTGAGCAGCCCTGCGAGATACGAACTCAACTCGCCCCCGCCCTCCTCCCCGATGGTCGGAGCGGGCGCCACGATGAGATCACTGAGGCCCCGCTCGCGCGGCAGGTCGATCCAGCGCAGCAGCGGTCGCTCGCCTGCGCCGACGCTGCGGTCCAGTCCCGGCACAAACACATGATCGAACTGCAGACCCTTCGCGCGGTGAATGGTCATGACCTGCACGGGATTTACGCCCGGGGCTTCCGGCCCGCTGTACAGGTCGTGAAGCAGGGCTGCGAAATCCTCGGGGCCCCGCCACTCAAAGGCGGCCGCCCGCTCGGCGAGTGCGGTGAAGAACACGCGTGCTTGGGCAAGCTGCGCTCGCGGGTACGCATCCGGCGCCCCGAGCTGTACCCAGGTCGCCTCGAGCCAGTCTGCCGCCGGGCCGCCGTCGCGCCGCTCGAGCGCCCCCGCCAACACTTCGCGCACCCGCGCCAGGCGCACCAGGTCGCGCGGCGCGCAGCGCGCGAGGCGCCCGGCGTCCGCGAGCGCTTCCCAGATGAGTTGCGGGTCCTCGGGAGCGGAGAGCGCAGTGAGGGTCGCCAGGCTCGCGCCACACCAGGGAGCGCGCAGCACGGCGAGCCAGGCGCTGCGGTCGCCGAGATCGTGCAACGCCCGGGCGAGCTGCACCAGGTCGCGCACGATGGGCCGCTCCGCCAACGGCACCAGGTCCACGCCGAGCACCTCCACACCAACGGTCCTGAGCGCATTCACGATCGGAACGGCGTGCGCGTGCGCCGCCACCAGCACCGCCACGCGCGCCTGGCTGTCGCGGCCCCGCAGCTCGGTGATGCGCGCGGCAATCGCCCGCGCCTCGGCGTCGCGGTCACCTGGAAACAGGCGCAGTTGCACGCTGGCGTCCTCAGGCGGCGGCGACCCGTCGGTGGGCGCCCGGGCGGCCACACTCGCGCTGAAGGCGATCGCTCCGGCGCGCAACTCATCGGCGGCGGGAAACACCTGCGCAAACACCTCGTTGGTCCAGTCAACCAGTGCGGGCGTGGCGCGGAAATTGCGCGTCAGCCGCAACGGCGTCAGCCGCACGTTGCCGATGCCATGCTCACGCGCGCTGATAAACAGACCCACCTCCGCATCGCGGAAGCGGTAGATCGACTGCATCGGATCGCCAACGATAAAGAGCGTGCGCCCATCGCCCTCCTGCCAGGCGGCGGTCAGCGATTCGAGCAGCTGGAACTGCGCCAGCGAAGTGTCCTGGAACTCATCGACCAGAATGTGCGTGAATGCCAGGCCGGTGCGCAACGCGAGCTCCGTGGGGAGCCCCGCCTCGGTGAGCGCCGCGCGCGCCGCACCGGTGACGTAGGTGTAGTCGACGCGCCCCTGCTGCGCGAATTCAAGGTGCAGCTCGCGCGCCGCGCGCTCGAGCACCCGCGACAGCGCCGCGATCGCCGCCTCGTCCGCCGCACTCAGGGCCGCGGCCGGCAGCGTTGCCACGCCCTGCAGCAGCTCGGCGCTGCCGGGTAGGGCGCTCAATTGACCGATGCAGGACCTGAGCGCCTCGCGCGCCGCGGCCCCGGCGTACGCGGGTCCGAGCAGCTCCTCGGTGAGCCTCACACGCCAGCGTCCGCCCGTCAGGGTGCAGCCTGCGAGGCGCTTCCAGGCGCCGAGGTGCGTGGGATCGCTTCCCAGGGGGCCGACGCCGGGGAGCTCCTGCGCGGCGAGCCGCAGCGTGGGCGGCAAACGCTCACTCGCCGCCTCCAGGTGCGCGCCGATGATGTGAGCGAGACTCGCGTTGACGCGCGCGCACAGTTCCCCGGGTGCGGTTTGCAGCACGTAGCGCAGCCAGTGAGCGCGCTGGCCCAGCATCTCTGCCAGCAGCCGCTCGACGTTGTTCCAATGGTTGTCGAGACGCTCGAACAGCAGCTCGGTGTCGGCGCCGAGCACGGCATCGGCCTCCGCGGCCAGGAGCGTGCGACGCGCGGCGTGGCGATACAGTTCCTGCGGCGTCTCGGTGACCCGCAGCGTGCCCCCCGCCCGGGCGGCGATCGGCAGCTGGCTCGCGAGCCAGTAGGTGAACGAGTCGATGGTCTGAATCCGCAGCGCACCCGGGTCCTGCGCGAGATTCCAGCCGCGCAGCGCGGCGTGGCGCAGCGCGGCCCCGGTGAGCGCGCGCAACTCAGCGGCGCACGGGTCATCGGCTGCGATCTCCCCGCGCAGCGCGTGCGTCACGCGAGCGCGCATCTCCGCCGCGGCCTTGCGCGTGAAGGTGATGGCGAGAATCGCGTCCGGCTCGTCCACCGTGCATAACAGGCGCAGGTAGCGCTGCGTGAGCATGGAGGTCTTGCCCGATCCGGCTGGCGCCTGCAACAGGATCGAGCGGTCCGGATCAATGGCGCGCTCGCGGGCCTCGGCATCGGCACGGCTCAGCTCATTCATTGGCGGCCTCGGGGCGCTCGCTGATCCGGCAGATGTCGATGACGTGACAGTAGTCGCAGGCTCCGGGCCTGGGATCGACGGCCGCATCGCCGGCGAGAAACGCACGGATCAGGCGCGTCACGATGGCCCGCCAGGCACGCTGCTGCTGCGACCACGCATCCGCGGCGCCCGTGGCGCGCACCGCCTTGACGGCCGGCAGCAGCCGGGCCGCGCGCGCGATGCCGTCGAAGCGCACCTCGCGTGCATTCACGCTCACGGTGGCGAGGGCCGCCACCTCCTCACCGAGCGCTTCCGAGTACGCGAGCAATTGCGGATGCGTCGGCCGCTCGCCGTACCAGTCTGCGCTCACGCGCCGCCCGCTCTTGTAATCGAGGATCGCGCGGCCGCCGCCGGCGAGGGCGTCGACGCGATCGATGCGCATGCGCAGCGTCGCCCCCGCCAGCGCGAGCTCGGCATCGCTCTCGATCGCCTGCACGCTGAAGGGCGCCCGTTCACGCTCGCATTCACACAACCTGCGGATCAGGCGCGCAGCGCGGCGGCACTCGCGCGCCAGCGCGGGCGCCATTTCCACGAACATGTCCAGCTGCGTGTCTGCGAAGGCGCGGTGCCGGCGCCGTCGGCCTGCAGGACGTGCCAGGGTCTGCGCCGCCTGCTCGACGCTGCGCACGATGAGCGCATCGAGCGCCGTGCCGGACAATGCGCCGAGCGCCTGGGAGTCGCGCAACTGCTCCCACAGTTTCTGCAGCGCTGCGTGCAGCAGCTCGCCGCGCCGGTTGGGAGCAATGCCCGGCTCGACGCTTTCGCGCCGGGTGCTGCCGAGCCGCAACTCCGCGTAGGCGCGAAACGGACACTGGTTCTGCAGATCGAGGCTCTTCGTGCCCCGGGGCAACGGCTGGGCGGCGACCCATGGACGTCCGGTGGCGTCGATGAGCGTTTCGGTCAGACCCTCGCGATGCAGACTTGCCGGCAGCCAGAGCAAGCGCCGAGCAGGCGATTCCACGGTGGCGCCTGCGAGCAGCGGACTCGGCAGCAGCTCCAGATCCTCGGAATAGAGCGGCGCGGAGAGCACCAGCTCATCGGCCCCACGGCGCAAGGCCGCGAGCAGTGTGCGCGCCTGGGCCAGGCGCCCCGCGGCGCTTGCCGCCGGGACGCCCGCGGCTATCTGGGCGGGCAGTGGCAAGAACGGGTCCGGCTCGACCGGTTGCGGGAACACCTCGGCGTGAAGCCCCGCCACCCAGATGCCGTCGTACTGCACCACCGGGTCCGCCAGCGCGGGCGAGAGGGTGACGGTGAGGTCCGCATCGGCGGGCCGGAAAGCGCTGCGCGCGGCGAGCTCTTTCACCAGGCCGAGCGCCTCCCCGCGCGCCACGGACCCGACGCTGCCGCTCAGGTCCCCGAACTCCTCCAGCAGCGCATGCCAGCGCATGAGGGTCTGCTGGCCGGCACTTTCCGCAGCACGCGGTCCGGGCCAGCCGGCCGCGGCGAGCGCTGCGGTGATGCGTTCCGACCAGGCCCGCGGCGAGGTGCTTCCTTCCCCGAGCGCGGCGGCGGCGCTTGCGAGCTGCGCCGTGAATTCGCGTGCCGCGGCCTGCAGCTCCAGCGGTGCAAGCTGCAGCCCGCCCAGGAGCTCCCGCAGGCGCAGGCTGGGTAAGGCGCGCTCGCGCAGCTTCAGATCCAGCCGGGCGCGTGCGGCGGCAGACGGACCGCTCCAATGCGGCGCACGCAGCCAGCGGCTGTAGGATTCGAAATCCCCCTCAGCCCCGGCGAGCCACTCGAGCGTCGTGAGCGCGTGCGCGATCATCGGCAGCTGCGCGAGCGGTTGACCGCCTTCGATCCCCACCCGCGTATCGGCCAGCGCCGTGGCGCTGAGCACGCTGCCTGGATCAAGCGCCTGGCGAATGAGCGTCGCCAGCCTTTCGCGCGCTCCGGGCGCACCGGGCAACATGATGAGCAGCCGCGCGTCGGGTTGACCGAGGACGCGCCGGCGGCACCACTCGGCGATCCGCTCGAGTTCCTCCTGCGCATCGGCGGCGCGCAAAACTTTCGGCTCCGCGGGCGGATCGCGCGGCTCCCGGCCCTCCGGCGCGGCCCGCGGATGCCGCGCCGCCGCGATCGCCCGCAGGCGCGGCGGGAGCGTATCGAAGCCCCGCAGGAGCGGGGCGCGGCCGGTGCCCGCGCCCGCCGCCGTCATCCGATCCAGGAGCGAGGCCACGCTCGCTGCACCCAGCGAGCGACAGCGCTCGTCAAACACCTGTTGGGCCTCACACAGGAGTGTCGCCTCGCTGTCAGGGGACCCGGCCCTGAGCGCGATACCGTAGTGCGCGGCGAGCTCACTGGCGCGCTGCAGCGACTCGGCCAGCGCACCGCCGTTCACGAGCG
This sequence comes from Steroidobacteraceae bacterium, assembly GCA_041485725.1. Classification (GTDB taxonomy): domain Bacteria; phylum Pseudomonadota; class Gammaproteobacteria; order Steroidobacterales; family Steroidobacteraceae; genus 13-2-20CM-66-19. The sequence goes on along the minus strand of JBGPKC010000036.1, from coordinate 10,761 downwards.
CGAAGCGGCGTGTGGCCTCCGCCGCGTACTGCCGCCACAGGAACCACTCCTCGGCGGGCGTGAGCAGCCGCGGCCACTCGCTTAGCCGCGCAGCGGCGCAGCGCTGTGCCTCCTGCCGCAGCCACACCGCACTCGAGTGCACATCGGCGCTCGCCCAGACGCGCTTCCCCGCGTCCAGCCTTGCTGCCGCGTGCGCGAGCCGCACCGTGTGCGCTCGCTGCGGGGACGGCACGACGAGGGTGCCGTGATCGCGGAGATGCTCGGTTACGTCGGTTGGAAGCCTAAACAAAACAGGCTATTAGAAACTCTTTAGATAAGTTACTTGAAGCGCGAGGTGGCGCTCACCACGTTGCTCGCCGTGCCCCCGGCACCGAAGCTCTCGCGGGCCGCGGCCGCGTAGGCGCTCAGCAGCTCGTCGATGCGGCCGAAGACGTCCCGGAGCGTGGCCGCATCGGGGAGGTTGGTGATGCGGAAGTGATTGCAGTACGGCACGTTGAAGCTCACGCCGGGCGCGACCAGCACGTGCTTCTGCTCGAGCAGGTCGAGCGTGAATTGCTGGTCGTCGAAATCCGGCAGCGCGCTCCTGTCCACGCCCACGAAGGCGTACATCGCCCCTCCGGGCGGAGCGAGCGTGAGAAAGCGGCTGGCGTGCACCGCCGTGAGGATCGCGGCGCGCGAGTCATGCAGCCGCCCGCCGGGCGAGACCAGGTCACGAATGCTCTGGTGACCCCCGAGCGCGGTCTGCACCGCCCACTGCGCCAGCACGTTGCTGCACAGGCGCAGCGATGTGAGCAGCTCCAGCGCGTTCAGATAATCCCCCGCCGCATGGGTGCGTCCGGAGAACACCGCCCAGCCCACGCGGTAGCCGCAGGCGCGGTAGACCTTGGACAGGCCCGAGAGTGTCGCACACAGCGTGTCGCGCACCAGCGTCGCCATGGGCACAAACTCGGCGCCGTCGTAAGTCATCTGGTCGTAGATCTCGTCGCTGAACACGATCAGACCGCGGCGCTCCGCCAGTTGCGCGAGCGCCTCCAGAACCGCACGCGGATAGACCGCCCCGGTGGGATTGTTGGGATTGATGATGACGATGGCGCGCGTCCTGGGCGTCACCAGGTGCGCCACTTCCTGCGGGTCGGGCACGAATGCGTTCTCGGGGCGGCAGGGATAATGCACGGCGCGGCCGCGGTTGAGGGTGACGGCCGCGGTCCACAAAGGATAGTCCGGGCTCGGCACCAGCACTTCGTCGCCCTCATTGAGCAGCGCGCGCAGCACCAGGTCGATGAGCTCGCTCACGCCGTTGCCGATGAAGACTTCCTCGGCCGTGACGCCGGTAATGCCCCGGGCCTGCTGCTGCATCACGACCGCTTCACGCGCCGGAAAGATGCCTTTCTGGTGGCAGTACCCTTCTGCCTCCGCCAGGTTCTCGATCATGGCGAGGCGCATGGTCTCCGGCGTACGCAGGCCGAAGGCTCTGGGGTTGCCGATGTTGAGCGAGACGATCTCGTAGCCCTGGCGCTCGAGCTCGTGGGCACGCCGGGCGAGGCGCCCACGGATCTCATAGCGCACATGTTTCAGGCTGTCGCTGGGGCGGATACTCGGTTCGGTCATCATGGGCGAAGAATAACAGCAGTCCCGTCCCCAGCCGTCAATTGGCGGTGTACTTCCAGGCATAGTCAAGTAACCGCTTGACTATGCGTCGGGGTCACTCTTGGGAAGCTCGCGCCAGCGGTGACACGCCACGCGGCGTGCGTCCGGCAGCTCTTCCCACTCCGGAATTCGCTCTGCGCACACGGGGGCTGCGTGGGGACAGCGGGTGCGGTACACGCAGCCGCTCGGCGGCGACAGCGGTGACGGCGGCTCGCCGGGCCGCGCGCGCGCCAGGCGCGCCGGCTGAATGTCGGGATCGGGGATGGGGACCGCGGTCAGCAGCTCGCGGGTGTAGGGATGCAGGGGCCGCGTGTACAGGTCCTGCGAGGATGCGAGCTCCATCATGCGCCCGAGATACAACACCAGTACGCGCTCGCACAGCCGCCTCACCAGCGCCAGGTTGTGGCTGACGAACAGCAGGCACATGCCCGACTCGCGCTTGAGAGCCCCAAGCAGGGTCACGATCTGCTGCTGGGTCGGAATATCCAGCGCGCTGACCGGCTCATCGCAAATGAGCAGACGAGGTTTGAGGATCATGGCGCGGGCGAGACCGACGCGCTGGCATTGTCCGCCGCTCAACTCGTGCGGGTAGCGATTCGCGAGCTCCGGCGCCAGTCCTACGCGGCGCAGCACCGCCGCGGCTTCAGCGGCGCGCGCGCCGCGGTCGAGGTCGCGCGCGTGTACCCGCAGCGGCTCGGCGACGATCTGGGCAACCGTCATGCGCGGATCCAGGCTCCCCAGCGGGTCCTGGAAGATGATCTGCAGATCGCGCCGCAGCGCGCGCAGCGCGCTCTTGGGCAAATCCCCGAGCGCCTGACCCATCCACACCACGCGACCGGCGTCGGGTCGCAGCAGCTGCAGCGCTGCACGGACCAGCGTCGACTTGCCGCAGCCGGATTCACCCACCACCCCGAGCGACTCGCCGGCATACAGCTCGAGACTGACCGCACTCACGGCCGAGAGCTGTGCGCGCGGGCCGAACCAGCCGCCCCCGACATCGAAGCGCACGCTCACGTCCGTGAGCGTCAGGGCCGTGGCCCGCCCCGCCGGGGCTGTCCCGGGAGCCTCCGCGCCTGCGGCATCAGTGCCGGCGTCCGGGCGCGGCGTGTCGCGCACCAGAGTGCGGGTGTAGGGATCGCGCGGCGCCTTGAGGACCGCCGCGACCGGGCCCGTTTCGACGATGCATCCCGCGCGCATGACCGCCACGCGGTCGGCAACACCGGCCACGGCCCCCAGGTCATGGGTGATGAGCACCATGGCCATTCCGCGCTCGCGCTTGAGCTCGGCGAGGAGCGCGAGAATCTGCGCCTGGATGGTGACATCGAGGGACGTGGTCGGTTCATCCGCGATCAGCAGCTGCGGCTCGCTGCTGAGTGCAATCGCGATCATCACTCTCTGGCGCATGCCCCCGGAGAGCTCGTGCGGATACTGCCGCATCCGTTGCTCAGGATCGGAGACCTGCACGCGCCGCAGCAGCGCGAGCGCTCCGGTGCGGGCCTCGGCCCACGCAACTCCGCGGTGGCGGTTGATGACTTCGGCAATCTGCTCGCCCACGGCAAGGTGCGGGGTGAGTGAGGTCATCGGATCCTGGAACACCATGCCGATACCCGCGCCGCGCACGCGATCCAGTGCCGCGGGCGCGAGCCTCAGCAGCTCGGTGCCGAGAAAGCGGGCACTGCCCTGCGCACGGCCGTTCGCCGCCAGCAGGCCCATCACGGCGAGAAACACCTGGCTCTTGCCGGCGCCGGATTCCCCGACCACGCCCAGGCACTCGCCGCGCTCGACCGCCAGGGTGACCTCGCGCGCGGCCGTGATCCTGCCCCGGTGCGTGTCGAACGTGACGGTGAGCCCGGACAGGCTCAGCACGGCCGGCGCCGCCGGCGCGCCCTCAGCGCTCGCGGGGATCGAAGGCATCGCGTAAACCGTCGCCGAGAAAATTGAGGCAGATGAGCAGACCGACCAGGAAAGCCGCAGGCGCCAGCAGCATCCACGGCGCCGATTCCATCTCCTGCGCCCCGAGCAGGATCAGGTTGCCGAGGCTCGCGTGCGGCTCCTGCACTCCGAGTCCGAGGAAACTCAGAAAGCTCTCGAACACGATCATCTGCGGAATGGTGAGCGTGGCGTAGACCAGCACCGGCCCCAGCAGGTTCGGCACGATGTGGCGCAACAGGATGGCGGGCGCGGGAACGCCCAGCGCGCGCGCCGCCTCGATGAACTCCCGGCGCCTCAGCGCCAGCGCCTGGCCGCGCACGATGCGCGCGGTGGTGAGCCACCCCACCGCTCCGAGCGCCAGCAGCAGCACCGCGATGCTGCCGCGCTGCCAGAGCGTCGTCAGGATGATGACGATGAACAGATACGGCAACGAGTACAACACATCCACGAAGCGCATCATCCATCCGTCGGTGCGACCGCCGGCGAGACCCGCCACCGCGCCCCACACCACCCCGATCACCAGACTGACCAGGCTCGCGAGCACGCTGATGAACAGCGACAGACGCACGCCGTAGAGGGTGCGTACGAACAGATCGCGTCCCAGACGGTCGGTGCCGAACCAGTGCGCAGCGGTGAGGCCGGGCGGCAGCGCGAGGTGCTCCCAGTCGAGGCTGTCGTAGCCCCAGGGGCTTAATTGGGGCGCCAGGACCGCAAAGAGCGCCATGCCAACAATGACGGCCAGGGCTGCAAAGGCGAGGCGGTTGCCCGTGAGGCGCCGCCCGGCATCGCTCCACAATCCGCGCGCGGCCGTGGCCGCCTGCTCATGCATGCCGCACGCCCGGGTCCAGCCATCCGTAGATCAGGTCGGCGATGAGGTTGAGAAAGAGCGTGAGCGCGCCGTAAACCACGATCATGCCCATGACGAGCGGATAGTCGCGGTCGATCGCGCCCTCCACGAGGTAGCGGCCGGTGCCCGGCAGACCAAACACCGTCTCGATGACCAGCGACCCGGTCATCACGAACGCCACCGCCGGACCCAGGTAGCTCACCACCGGCATCAGAGCCGGGCGCAGGGCATGACGCCACAGCACGCGCGCTGTGCCCAGGCCCCGGGCCCGGGCGCTGCGCACATAGTGAGCACTGAGCACCTCAAGCAGACTTGCGCGGGTAAGTCTCGCCACGTACGCCGCCACCGGCAGCGCCAGCGTCACCACCGGCAGCACCAGATAGCGCGGCGCGCCGTGCTGCCAGCCCGCGACCGGCAGCCAGCGCAGGTACAGTCCAAACACGAGCGCGAACAGCGGACCGGTGACGAAGCTCGGCAGCGCTACGCCTAGGGCCGCGAGCGTGGTGATGCAATAGTCGGCGCCGCGGTTGCGCCACAGCGCCGCCGCGATGCCGGCGGGAATTCCGCTGAGCACCGCCAGCAGAATCGCCGCAAGTCCCAGGGTCGCGGACAGCGGCAGGCCCTGGGCAATGAGCTCGGACACGGTGAAATCGCGCTGCCTGAGCGACGGCCCGAAATCCCCGCGCAGCAGGCCGCGCAGGTAGTGTACGTACTGCACCGTGAGCGGCTGGTCGAGTCCGTAGAGGCGCTCGAGGTTGGCCCGCACGGCCGGCGGCAGGGCCTGCTCCTGGTCGAAAGGCCCGCCCGGCGCCAGCCGCACGACACAGAACGAGACGGTGATGATGACGAGCAGGGTGGGGATGAGTCCGGCGATGCGACGGAGCGCGTAGCTCAGCATGGCGGGGACTTTAGAGAGGCGGCGCGCAATTCGTCAACGGCGCGGCACGTCCCGTCAACTCCGCAACAGGCCTGCCGCTATACTGCAAGCTCTATGAAACGCATCCTGGTCGGCATCAAACGCGTCGTGGATTACAACGTGCGCATCCGGGTGAAGCCCGATGGCAGCGGCGTCGTCACCGACGGGGTCAAGATGAGCATCAACCCCTTCGATGAGATCGCGCTCGAGGAGGCGCTGCGCATCAAGGAGCGCGGCGGCGCCGAGGAGGTCATTGTCGCCACGGTGGGACCGGCGGACTGCCAGCAGCAGCTGCGCACCGCGCTGGCAATGGGGGCGGATCGCGCCCTGCACGTGCAGGCGGATGGCGTGGTCGAACCGCTGGTGGCGGCGCGGGCGCTCCTGAAGCTGATCGAGCGCGAGCAGCCGCTGCTGGTCATCCTCGGCAAGCAGGCGATCGATGATGACAACGGTCAGACGGGCCAGGTGCTGGCGGCGCTGTGGAACCGCCCCCAGGCCACCTACGCTTCGAAGATCGAGCTCAGCGCGGGCACGGCGCGCGTCACGCGCGAGGTGGACGCCGGGCTCGAGACCCTCGAGGTGGACCTGCCGGCGGTCATCACCACCGACCTGCGGCTGAACGAGCCGCGCTACGTGAAGCTCCCGGACATTATGAAGGCGAAGAAAAAACCGCTCGATACTCTCACCTTGAGCACCCTCGGGGTGGAGCAGCGCCAGCAGCTGAAGCTCGTGCGCTTCGAGCCGCCGCCGCAGCGCCAGAAAGGCGTCAGGGTGAAGGACGCTGCGGAGCTCCTCGAGGCACTGAAGAAGAAGGGTCTGCTGTGAGCAGCCGAGTCCTCATCATCGCCGAGCACGACGGCACCCGCCTCAACGCCAGCACCGCCAAGTGCGTCACCTGCGCCCACGGCATTGCCGGTGCGGAAATCACCATCGCGGTGTGCGCGGTGGACGCGGCGGCGGTCGCCGCGCAGGCGGCGCAGCTGTCCGGCGTCAGCCGTGTGCTGTGCGTCGAGAATCCGGCCAACGGCCATGCGCTCGCAGCGGTGTGGGCGCCGCAGGTGCTCGCGCTCGCCGCTCCCTTCACCCATATCCTGGGCCCCTCGACCACCTTCGGTAAGGACCTGATGGCGCGGATCGCGGGACTGCTCGAGGCCGCGCAGGTGAGCGACATCATGGCCATCGAGAGCCCCACCCGCTTCCGCCGGCCGATCTACGCGGGGAACGCGATTCTCACGGTAGAGAGCAGCGCCGAGGGCAAGGTCGTGGGCACGGTGCGTACCGCCTCGTTCGAGGCGGCCGTGGGTGGCGGCGCCGCGCCGATCGAGAAGGCGGCGGTAAGCGTCGAGCTGCCGACCCACACGCGCTTCGTGTCGGTGTCGGCCGCCAAGAGCGACCGCCCGGATCTGCAGAGCGCCGCGCGGGTGATTTCCGGCGGCCGGGCGCTCGGCAGCGCCGAGGGCTTCAGGATCCTCTACAGCCTGGCGGACAAGCTGGGTGCCGCGGTGGGGGCTTCGCGCGCCGCCGTGGACGCGGGTTACGCGCCCAACGAGATGCAGGTCGGGCAGACCGGCAAGATCATCGCCCCCGAGCTGTACGTCGCGGTCGGCATCTCGGGCGCGATCCAGCACCTGACGGGCATCAAGGATGCGCGCACCATCGTCGCCATCAACAAGGACAGCGAGGCGCCGATCTTCGAAGTCGCTGACATCGGCCTGGTGGGGGACCTTTTCCAGATCATCCCCGACCTCGAGCGGCTGCTGTAGCTCGCCTAGAGCTGGCCCAGGACGTATTCGGCCGCGGACACCTTGAACTGCCCTGGCGCCTCGACGTCGACGTGGGTGGCCACGCCGTCGCGCGCGATGATCGCAAAGCGCTGGCCACGCGTCCCCATGCCATAGCCCTTGGCATCCAGTTCCAGTCCAAGCGCCCGGGCGTACTCACCGTTGCCGTCCGCGAGCATCAGGATCTTGTCACCGACGCCCGAGGCCTTGCCCCAGGCGTTCATGACGAACACGTCGTTGACGGCCATGCACGCGATGGTGTCGACGCCCTTGGCACGGATCTGATCGGCCAGCTGCACGAACCCGGGCAGGTGCTTCGCGTCGCAGGTCGGGGTGAAGGCGCCCGGCACCGAGAACAGCACCACGCGCTTGCCCTTGAAGAGTTCCTCGGTCGAGACGTCCTTGGGGCCCTCCTTGGTCATTCTCTTGAGCGTGCCCGCCGGCATGCGCTCACCTGCCTTGATTGCCATCGTTGCGTCTCCCTGGCCCGTCGGCTCATCAGGCCTGCTTCGCGTGCAGGCTCCACAGGTTGGCGAGGCGCTCGAGCGAAGGATCCCCCTTCACCGCGTGGAAGGACTTGGTCGCGTCCTCCTTGTGCCCGGCCTTGAGCTGCGCGATGCCGAGCAACAGCCGCGCCTCGGGTTCGTTGCGCAGGCCACCCTTGGCCAGGCCCTTGGAGATCTCGTCCACGGCCTTGTCATACTGCCCGTAGCCGAGGTAGGCGAGGCCCACCCCGACGTTCTTGGCGCCGGTGGGCGCGGCGTCCGCATCCTTCTCGATCTTCGGCAGATTCGCCTGGTCCGTCGCCGCCGCTTTCTTGGCGCTCTCGAGCAGGCGCTGATTTTTCGCCTTGGCGCGCGGGTCGGTGAACACACCCTTGGCGATACCCTTCTCCAGAATGCGCTGGGCTTCGCCCGGTGAGCCGACCTCGAGAGCGAGCTGCGCCATCTCGGTGTAATCCTCCGGACTCTTCAGCACGTCGACTTCCGACATGAGGCGGTAAGTCTGCAGCGTGTTGGTATCGTTCCCCGAGGTCTGCTGGCGCATGGTGAACAGCAGCTGGTACCAGTAGTCGGGCTTCGGGTAGTAGGTGACGATCTTCTCCAGTGCGCGGGTCTCGCACGCCGAATCATTGAGCTTCACGCAGGCGCTCAGGATCAGCTGCAGCGATTCGCTCTTGGGCGTCTGGCCGTTCTTGATCTTCTCGTCGACCAGGCCCTCCTCGAAGCGCAGCGTGTTCTTCCAATCCCCCTTCAGGTAGTACGCCTGGCCCACGAGCGTCTTGAGTTCTTCGTCCGCGAACCCCCCCTTGATGGCGCGGTTACCGAACTCGATCGCCTTGTCGTAGTTCTTGATCTGGTAGTTCGCTTCGGCCAGCTGTCGCACGCGCGTAGGAACTTCAGACTGCGGCGTGAAGCCGTCATCAAGCTCCGCCTCCCACGCCTTGGCGGCCTCCGCGTAGTTCTGGATGCGGGCGTAGGCGAAGCCCAGCATGTCGTTGATCAGGTGCTGGTCATAGGGGGTCTTGCCGGGGATCCCCTCCGCTTCCCTGAGCTTGGTGATTGCATCGGCATACTTCTTCGCGTTGAGGTCGTCGTGGGCCTCCTTGAGAGGCTTGCCCAGCTTGGCGCTGTTGGTTTGCTTGCCCTCCGCCGCAAAGGCAGGCGTCGCAGCGACCAGGCCCGCAGCCGCGATGATGGCGGCACCCCCGACCAGCACCCGGATGGATAGTGCAGTGACCTTCATGGTGTTGTTTCGCATGGCTCTCTAGTCCCTGAATTCAGCCACGTTGACGAAGCCGATCTTCTTCATGTGGTTGCGCTGCGCGGCCGCCAGCACCTTCGCCACGATCTCGTACTTGGCGCGACGGTCGGGGCGCAGGTGGATTTCCGGCTGCGGTTCCTTGTCCCTTTCGGCGTGGAAATAGCCCTCGAGCTGTGACAGGCCGGTTACCGGGCTTCCGTTCCACACCACCGTGCCATCGAAGTCGATCTCGAGTTCGATGACCTCCGGAGGCGTGGGCGGGGGCGGCGGCGGATTGCTCACGTTCGGCATGTCGAGCTTGACCGCGTGGGTCATGACGGGCAGCGTCACGATGAGCGTCACCAGCAGCACCAGCATCACGTCGATGAGCGGCGTCGTGTTGATGTCGCAGAAGGTGCTCCCGGCGCTTGTACCGACACTCATTGACATGGTTTGAGCTCCTAGCGGTAGACGGGCACGCCACGGTCGGGCTCGGTCAGAAAGCCGACCTTCTGGATGCCACCGCGCTGGATCGCATACATGACGTGGCCGATCGCTTCGTAGCGCGTATCCTTATCGCCGCGGATGTGAATCTCGGGCTGCGGCTTCCTGACCGCGGCCTCCCTGATGTAGGCGAGCAGCGCATCGCGACTGGGCAGGGCCTTGTCGTTCCAGTAGACGTTGCCCTCCTTGTCCACCGCGATGGTGATGTTCTCGGGCTTGGTCCGCGTCGGGATATTGACGGCCTTCGGCAGAGCGACCGGGACGGTCTTGGTGATCACGGGAATCGTGATGAGAAAGATGATCAGCAGCACCAGCATGACGTCCACCAGCGGCGTCGTGTTGATACTCGCCATCACGCTCGCTTCCTCCGAAGCCGGGCCGACAGTCATTGACATGAGCTACTCCTCGCGCGCCGCCTTGGCAGCCGCCGGACGCGCACCGCCCCCGCCCTCGCTCCCCATGCGCGCGCCACTGACCAGGTAGGCATGCAGGTCGCTGGCGAAGTTCCGCAGCGCGTCCTGGAGCAGCTTGTTGCGGCCCAGCAGCCAGTTGTAACCCATGACCGCCGGCACCGCGACGAACAGACCGATGGCGGTCATGATGAGCGCCTCACCCACAGGTCCTGCGACCTTGTCGATGCTCGCCTGGCCGGCGATGCCGATCGACACCAGCGCGTTCAGAATGCCCCAGACCGTACCGAACAGGCCTACGAACGGTGCTACCGACCCGACGGTCGCGAGCAGACCCAGGCCGTTTTGCAGCTTGCTGTTGATCCCCTCGACGGCGCGCTGCAGCGACATGGTGATCCACTCGTGCAGGTCGATGCGGTCGGTGAGGCGGCCGTCGTGATGTGAGGCGGCGCGCAGGCCGTCCTCGGCGATGGCACGGAAATCATCGCCTTTCTTCAACCGGTCGACCCCGTCCTTGATCGAGGGCGCACTCCAGAACTGCTTCTCGACGATACGCGCGGACTGCTTCAGCTTGCGCTGGTCCCACAGCTTCGTGAGCATTACGTACCACGAGGCCAGCGACATGATCAGCAGCAGGACCAGCACGGCGCGGGCGATGATATCGCCGGTGGCCCAGAGAGCAGCGAGACCGTAAGGGTTATCGGTTGTTGCGGTGGGTTGGTTTTCCATAGTTTTCCTCGAAGCAAAAAAGCCGCACCTGACAGTGCGGCGTCGGGATCATTTGGTCATCTGGAAGCGGATGCGGAAATCGATGCAGTCGTCGATGGGTTTGCCGTCCTCGCTGCCCGCGACGTAACGACCCGCCTTCGCCAGGTTGAGCGCGCCCTCATCCAGCCGCGGGCTGCCGGAGCTTTGTGCGATCGTCGGCGCAGCAGACAGTTTGCCGCTGGCCCCGACGCATACATGCACGGTCGGTGCGCC
>JBGPKC010000035.1:0-31584 GCA_041485725.1 Steroidobacteraceae bacterium | reverse complement strand
CTGGATGCGAAGCAACTCGCTCAGGCGGCGGCGGCCAATCCCTTTCCCGGGGCGCAGGCGCGGCCGCAGTCGCTGCACCTGTGGTTTCTCGAGAAAGCCCCGGGGTCCGCGAGTCTCAAGCGACTGGAAGCCCTGCGGGCGGCGAGTGAGAAGTCCGCACTGCGCGGCAAGGTACTGTACCTGCACGCTCCGCAAGGCATCGGGCGTTCGAAATTCGCGGCACGCGCGGAGGGCTTGCTCGGCGTCGCGGGGACGGCCCGAAACTGGCGTACCGTCACGCAGCTGCTGGCAATGGCGCGCAGCGCCCACTAGATCCCGGGCGCTATTTCGGCGTGTCTGGCGGGGAGGCGTTGTCCGGCGGCGAGTCCTTGCCCGGCACGCTCGCCTTGTCTGGCGCAGTCGCTGCGGCGGTTTTTCTCACCGGCTCGGGCGGCTTCTTGAGCAGATCCTCGAGCGGACGAAAGATGGCGGCGTACTTGTAATCGGGGATCTCGAACTGCCAGCCACCGAGGCGCGCATTGAGTCTCTGCGCCTCCGCTTCGGTTTGCTTCGCGGTGGCGTGCGTGCTGAGGGTTACCAGCGAGCGCGTGCCGTCCTTGCGACCTGCGACGTCGACCTCGAGTCCGTCGAAGGTGCGGAACAGGGCGTGCGCCGCCTTCGGCGTCGCGGCGGCGCCCGCCTTGCCGACGTCATCGAAGTTCAGCGAACTCAAGGAGCCCGCAATCGGGTCCGCAGCGCCCGCACCGGTCAGCTCGCGGCCCCTGGGCACGGGCGTCACGGTGAAGTCGGTCTGCTCCTTCTTGCCGCGCGTAGCGCTGAACGCCGCGCCCTCGGTGGGTCTTTCTTCGACCTGACGCACGCGCTCGGGCGCCAGATCGATCAGCGCGCGGTCAAGCCATCCCTTGGGCTCGGCATCCACCGTGAGCAGCGGCGCCGCGAGCAGACTTTGTGACGCGTTGGCAACGCGCACATACCCGGACTTGGCGTTCGAGGACTTGCCGACTATGAGCGCCCAGGTTCGCCCGGGGCCGATCGCCTCGATGCGCGTCCCGGTGGCCTTGGGCGAGTCGAGGTCCTGCACGCCGAGCTGCGGGTAGTTTGCCGGCAGCCGGGTCTTCTCCTCGACGATGTTGAGCGCGCCGAGATCGAGCAGCAGCTTACGTACCTTGCCCGGGTCGGCCGGCCAGCCGCGCTCGCCGACGCTCCAGCCGGCGCTGTCCTTCTTCAGCGTGATGCGGGTGCCGTCGCCCTTACGCAGCCCGATCTCGGTCACGGTATTGACGTGGTGCTCGAGGTCCGGCAACACCAGGTCCCCGGCGAGCGTGGCGCGCTCCAGGTGCCGCTGCGCCGCGATCCACAAGGCGAAGGCAACCAGCGCGAGCCCAGCGACAAGAAGCGCGGCGACACGGCGTGCACTCATGGCTCACCTCAGGGGAGCGTTGGCCGGTGCCATTTGCCGCCGGCGACGCCACGCGGCCATGAGCAGCGCCACCACGGCGAACAGCGCCGGCACCACGATGATGTTGATGACCTTGAGGGTCGTGCCCAGGCCCTTGATGTCCGCGTCCAGCCCGGCACGCACGGCGCGCAGCTCCTTGCGGATGCGCAGTTTCTCGGTCTGGAAGTGCTCGATTTCCTGCTCCTGCTCGGGTGTGATGATGAGCGCCGACTGATTGCCGCCCTTGGAGTGCAGCGCGGTGAGCTTGTCTTCCGTTTCTCGCAACTGCCGTTCGAGCTCCTGCTCCTTCGCCCGGAAGCGGTCATCTGCGGCACGCCGCAGTTTTTCCACGCGCTCGAACGGTCGCGTGAACGAGGCGCGGCCGCGCACACTGATGAGGTCGGTGCTGCCGGCGAGATTGTCGAGCGCGTTCTGCACCAGGTCGCCATTGCTCGCCCAGGCCTGGGTGAGGCGCTGGCCGAAGAAATTCTGCTCACGCACCCAAAGATAATCGGACAGCAGGTCGGTGTCGGCAAACACGACCAGACTGAGAGGTCGTGCGGATTCCTTCAGGTCCGTCTGGCCGGGGGCCAGCGTTACGCCCGCCGGTGGGCCCGCAGGGAAAGCGCTGTGCACCTTGCCGCTGATCCGCGCGGCGATCGTGTAACGCCGGCCGGTGGGCTTGAACCCGTCGCGCAGGGTGGCGGGATCGAACAGCATGCGGAAGCGCGCGACCGGCAGTGCCTGCGCGTCGGTGCTCGACTGCAACAGCGGCTCGAAGTGCACCTGCGCGCCCTTGACGGGTTCGAGGTAACCCGCGGTGGCCACGTTGACGTTCGACAGTCCGGCGGTGATCACGTCGTCGGCTGTGAAGCTCCCCTTGTCGAGCCCGAGCACGCCCAGGTGCGCCACCGGCGGCTCTCCCTGGCGCATGGTCACCGACAAGGCGTGGCCGCGGTCGGCGACCACCTCGCCCGTGTTGAACTGTACGCCCCAGGCGCTGAGCAGTGCGGTCAGGTGCGATGACTTGTCGGCGCCCGCGGCCGCCATCGGATTCTGCGCCTCGGCGCCGGACTGATCGGACTGGGCGATCGGGTCGACGAACACCAGGATGTGTCCGCCGCGCAGCGCGTACTGGTCGATGGCGAATTGCGTCGCCGCTGACAGATCCTTCGGGTGCACCAGCACCAGCACGTTCACGTCCGGCTCGATCCGGGTCGCAGCCGGTTCGAGCGGCCGCAGGTCGAAGAGCTGCTGCGCCTCGCTGTACACGACCCACGGTTCGCGCATCTGCCCGCTCTGCGGGTCGAAGCCCGGAGCCATCGGCAGCGAGGACAGCCAGGCCACCACGGGCTTTTTGGGGTTGGCTAGCTGATAGACGAGCTTGACGACGTCGTATTCGAGGAACTGCTCCTTGTTGGGATCGAAGAACTCGATTGCGTCGTGGCCATCGGTGGAGTTGGTTCCGGCAAGGCCGAAGTAGAACTGCGCACCGGTGGCTCCCAGCGGAGTGCCGCGCACGCCGAGCCCGGAGGCGCGGTCTTCCTCCTCCGAGAACGGCTGCGGGTCGATCACGTGCAGCCGCAGCCGGCCGCCGGAGCGCGCCGCGAGCTCCTCGAGGAACTCGCGCACCCGCACGCCGTAGGTCTTCAGCTGCGGCAACTGTGCTGCGGCCTTTTCCGAGAAAAAGAAATACAGGTTGATGGGCTCGCGGATGCTGGCGAGGATCCGGTCGGTTCCCGCGGCGGTGGTGTAGAGACGATGCTGCGTGAGATCCAGCCGCCAGCCGCGCAGCGCGTGGTTGAACAGCATCGTGAGGCCCATGAACAGCAGCGCGAGTGCCAGCAGGGTGCCGCCGCTGAGTGTCGAGCGTTTGTTCATAGGTCTTTTTTCAGCTCGAGCGCGATCGCGGTCGCCAGCAGGAAGAAACCGATCAGCATCGCGAAGTACAGCAGGTCGCGCACGTCGATGACGCCCTTGGCGATGGACTCGAAATGGGTGAGGAACGACAGCGAGGCGATCGCATCCACCAGCGCCTGCGGCGCCCAGCTGCGAAAGACATCGAGCACCATGGGAAAGCCCGCCAGCAGAAACACGAAGCAGCCCGCCACGCCGAGGATGAACGCCACCACCTGATTGCGCGTCAGCGCCGACATGCACGAACCGATGGCGAGAAAGCCGCCGGCGAGCAGCAGGCTGCCGAGGTAGGCGGCCAGGATCGCGCCGTTGTCGGGACTGCCCAGGTAGTTGGCCGTGATCCACAGCGGGAAAGTGAGCGCCAGCCCGAGCGCGGTGAATATCCAGGCGGCGAGAAACTTGCCGAGCACCGCGTCCCACAGCCGCACCGGCTGGGTCATCAGCAGCTCGATGCTGCCGGACTTGCGCTCCTCGGCCCACAGCTTCATCGAGAGCGCCGGAATCAGGAACAGATACAGCCAGGGGTGGAAGGTGAAGAACGGGTCGAGATCCGCCTGGCCGCGCTCATAGAAGCCCCCCAGGTAGAAGGTGAAGGCGTTGGCCAGCACCAGGAAGATGAGTATGAAAACGTACGCCAGCGGCGTCGCGAAGTAACTCGCGAGTTCGCGGCGCATGATGATGCCCACGTTGCGCATGATCCTAAGGGGTCCTCAGGCGGTAATGGTCCGGAACACTTCGTCGAGGCGTCCGGACTCCAGGTGCAGTTCCTTGAGCTTCAGTCCCTGGCGTGCGGCGAGCTCGGAGAGCGCCGGCAGAATGGTCGCACCGGCCTGCGGCAGGGCGGTGAGCCGCGCATCGCGCTCGCTCACCTCGACCTGCGCAACCGCGGGCAGCGCGGCCACGGCGTCGCGGGCGCCGGCGAGCTGCGCCGGTTGCTCGAGCTGCATGGACACCGCGTTGTGATAGCGCGAGCGGGCGGCGAGCCCGGCGGGAGTGTCGTCGGCGACGATGCGACCGCGGGAGATGATGATCGCCCGGGTGCACACCGCCTCGACCTCCTCGAGGATGTGCGTGGAAATGACGATAATCTTGTCGCGCGCCATGTCGTTGATGAGCGTGCGCACCTCGTGCTTCTGGTTGGGATCGAGGCCGTCGGTGGGCTCATCGAGAATCAGCACCGGCGGGTCGTGCACGATCGCCTGGGCGAGGCCCACGCGGCGGCGAAAGCCCTTGGAGAGCGTCTCGATGGTCTGGTCGAGTACGCCGCCGAGCTGCAGGCGCTCGATGACGTGCGCGAGTCGCTGCGTACGGCGCGCACCCTCGAGCGCGCGCAGGTCGGCGACGAACGCGAGGATGCGGCGCACGGTCATCTCGCCGTAGGTCGGCGCCCCTTCGGGCAGATAACCGAGGGCCGCCTTGGCCGCGAGCGGCTCGGTCTCGACGTCGTGACCGCAGATGCTGGCGCGGCCGGAAGTCGGCGTGACGAACCCGGCGAGCATGCGCATGGTGGTGGTCTTGCCCGCCGCGTTGGGACCCAGGAATCCGAGCACTTCACCGGGACCCACCCGGAAACTCACATCCTCCACCGCGGTGAGTGAGCCGTAGTGTTTGGTCAGGTGTTCGGTCTTGATCATGAGATGCGATCTAGAGGCAGAGGCCGCGTGAAAGTTCCCATCGCTTTCAAAGCGCGCGATTTTGACCGTGACGTGGCACTGAATTCAACTGCGGTGAAATTCTTATGCAATATCTGATTGTTAAGCTGGATATCTCAGGTGGTACCGAGGGGTGCGCGCGGTAAGCGCGTCATCGACCCGCCACGGGCGCGTCACAATCGCGTCAACAGCCGCCGCCACACTGCGTTGTGGCCGCTCACCCGCGCACCGCGGAGGATGTGCTGAACGTGCACCTGGAGCTGGAGCGCGGTGCGCCGTTCTGCGCCAATCCCGCCTGCGCCCTGCACGTGCGGCGCGAACTACGAACTGAAACGCCGCCGCGCCCGCCAGTACAGGATGCACAGCGCGCCGCCGAGCATCCCGCCCAGATGGGCGAAATGCGCCACTCCCTGCTGCCGGCCGGTCACTCCGTAGAGCAGCTCGGCCAGGGCATACAGCGTTACGAACAGCCACGCCGGAATCGGGATCGGGATCGGTATGACGAACAGGCGTTGCCTGGGGAAATACCAGGCGAAGGCGAGCAGCACGCCGAACACGCCTCCCGAGGCGCCGATCACCTCTTCCTGTTCGCCCGAGGCGCCCTGCACGGCGAGCTGCGTCAGCGCCGCAGCGAGCACGCACACCAGGTAGAAGATCACCAGGCGGCGGCCGCCCCAATACATCTCCAGGGCGCGGCCGAACATGAACAAGGCGAACATATTGAAAAAGATGTGGACCAGATTGCCGTGCAGGAAGGCGTAGGTGAGCAGCTGCCAGGGCTGAAAATGGCCGCTGCCCGGCGGCCACAGCGCGAACAGTCCCAGCATGGGATCCCAGGCGACCTGCTGCAGCAGGAACACGCCGACATTGATGAGGATCAGGGCCCGCGTGGCGGGAGGCGTGGCAAACATGCCGCCATCTTACCGGTCCCTAAATCTGCCGCTGCAGAAAAACCAGATCCAGCCAGCGGTCGAACTTGTACCCCACCTCGCGCAGGTGCCCCGCTTTCGCGAACCCCAGGCGCTCGTGAAAGCGGATGGACGCGGCGTTGTCCGCATCCACACCACCGATCATGACGTGTTTGTTGAGAGCGGCCGCGCGCGGAAACAACGCCGTCAGCAAGGCCGTGCCGACGCCGCGACCGCGGCCATCGGCGCGTACGTGCACCGAGTGCTCGACCGTGAAGCGATAGCCCGGCCAGGCGCGAAAGTCGCCGAAGCTTGCAAACCCGGCCACGCCGGCAGCATCCCGCGCCACCAGCACCGGGTACGCTTGTGCGACGCGTGCGCGCCACCACTGCCGGCGGTCATCGAGCGTCACCGGGAGGTGCGAGTAGATTGCGGTCGAGGTCGCGACCACGTCGTTATAGATGGTGAGCAGACCCGCCAGGTCGGACTCGGCCGCATCAAGGATCTGCACCGCGCCTGCCAATCGCACGCCCCTTTGGGTTCGTCAGGCCGCGCGCAGCGACTCGCGCAGGAACTGCACCAGCGGCGGGCTGTTGCTGTGAGCGACATTGAACCGCAGCCACTGGCCGCAGCCCTGCACCGGGGAGAACAGCGAGCCGCTCGCCAGCAGGATCGAGTGAGCGCGTGCGCGCCGCACCAGTTGCTCGACCGGCGCGGCCGCGGGCACCCGGCCCCAGAGGAACATGCCTTCCCCCGGGGCGGCATCGAACTCGATGCCGGCCGATTCCAGCGCCACGCGGGCATCGCGCCGCATGCGCGCCAGCCGGGCGCGCGTGTGTTCCACGTGCTTCTTATAGCGCCCGCCGTCGAGCACCTCGGACACGAAGCACTCGAGCAGCGCCGAGCCCGACAGTACCGTCAGCACCTTGCGCTCCACCAGCCGTGAAATGAGCGCGGTGTCGGCCGCTACGAAGCCCACGCGCAGCGCCGGCCCGATGAGCTTGGTGTAGCTGCCCACGTAGATGACGTGGCGCAGGCCGTCGATCTGTGCCAGACGCACCGCCGGCCCGGCGTACAGGTCGCCGTACACGTCGTCCTCCACCACGGCGAAACCGAACTGCTCCGCGAGCGAGAGAATGCGATGGCAGTGCGCGGGCTCGGCGCTCGAGCCGGTGGGATTGTGCAGCAGCGTCTGCATGAAGAAGGCGCGCGGCCGATGCGTACGGCACGCCGCTTCCAGCGCCGCGAGATCCGGGCCGTCGGCGTGACGCGGCACGGGGATCAGCCGCACATGATGCGTGCGCAGCTGCTCGAACAACACGAAGTAGCCCGGATCCTCCACCAGTACCGCGTCTCCGGGGGCGAGCAGCAGCCGCGCCAGCAGATCGAACGCCTGGGAGGCGCCGTAGGTGGTCACGATGTTGGCGGCGCCCGCGGCGATGCCGTGCTGAACCAGGCGCGCGCTGATCTGCTCGCGCAGTTCGGTGAGACCCTGTGGCGGGCACGGCAGCCAGGGCTGCGCGCGCCGGCCGCGCACCAGGCGGGTCAGCACGCCTGCCGGCGCGGCTTCCAGCAGCCAGTTCTCCGGCAGGAAGCCCGAACCCGCCGCGATCAGATCCATGGACTGCATGGACAAGCGCGCGAGCGCCAGCGCATCCGAGCCCGGGTCGGGCATGGCTTCGATGGCGGCGAGCGGCGCAGACAGCCGCTGCGGCGTGACAAAGAATCCGCGCCCGGCGCGCGACTCGATCACCCCGCGGGCCACCAGCCGGTCGTAGGCGTCTACCACCGTGAACGGGCTCGCGCCGACCTGCCGTGCGAGCTTGCGAATCGACGGCAGTCGGGTGCCCGGGGACAGCTGGCCGTGGCGCAGCAGCTGCGTGAGGCGCTCGCAGATCTGATCGACCAGCGGCACGGCGGAATCGCGGGTCAGTTCGAACATGAGAACCCTGGGCGCGTGGCTCGCCTTACCTCACCATCATGACGGCCGTCGTGGCGAGCGCAAGCGCCATGGCGACATTGAATGCCAGCGCTGCGCGCGGTGCCGCGAGGAAGCCCCTGAGCGAGCTGCCGAACAGCGCCCACACCGTCATGCAGGGCAGGCCGATGCCCTCCATGATTCCCACCATATAACCCCCGCGCAGCAGCAGTCCGAGGTCCTGGGGCAGAAACAGCGTCGCCGCGGTCACCGTCATGATCCACGCCTTGGGGTTGAGAAACTGGAACATTGCCGCCCCGAGGAAGCTCACCGGCCGGCGGCTGTCGCGCGCCTCGGTGTCGCTGCGACCCAGCATCCGCCAGCCGAGATACAGCAGGTACGCCGCGCCCACCCAGCCGAGCGCGCTCTGCAACGCCGGCCAGCGGGCGAACAGCGCGCTCAAGCCCGCGCACACCGCGAGCAGCTGGACTACGAATCCGACGCCGACACCGAAGATGTGCGGCACCGTGCGCCGGAAACCGAAGTTCGCTCCCGAGGTGGTCAGCATCACGTTATTGGGTCCCGGCGTGATCGACATCACGAAGGTATACGTTACGAAGGGCAGCGGGTCGATCATGGGCGTGCGTTCCAGGTGGGTACCAGGGGCGCACAAGGTTGCCGCAGACCTGTAGCCGCGGGCAGATACGCCCGGGCGGAGGGCTGCACGTACTGTACCGGGTGCAGACCGGTACGGCGCCCACGTATCATCGCCGGCCATGAGTGAGCCTTTCATCTGCGACGCCGCCCGCACCCCGATCGGGCGCTACGGTGGCGCGCTGGCTGCAGTCCGGGCCGACGATCTGGCGGCCGTGCCGATCGCCGCGCTGCTGCGGCGCAATCCCTCGCTCGAGCCAGCCGCGATCGAGGAAGTGCTGCTCGGCTGCGCGAACCAGGCGGGTGAGGACAACCGCAACGTCGCGCGCATGGCGGCGCTGCTGGCGGGCCTGCCGGTGTCGGTGCCGGGCGCCACGATCAACCGCCTGTGCGGCTCGGGCCTGGATGCGGTGGCGATGGCCGCGCGCATCATCCGCGCCGGCGAAGCCGCGGTGGTGGTGGCGGGCGGCGTCGAATCCATGTCACGCGCGCCGTTCGTCATGCCGAAGGCCGACGCGGCCTTCAGCCGCAGCGCGGAAATTCATGACACGACCATCGGCTGGCGCTTCGTCAACCCGCGCATGCGGGAGCGGTACGGCATCGACTCGATGCCTGAAACCGGCGAGAACGTCGCCGCGCAGTTCAACATCGCACGCGCCGACCAGGACCGCTTCGCGCTGCGCAGCCAGCAGCGCACCGCCGCCGCCTATGCCCGAGGCTTCTATGAGGCCGAGCTGGTGCCGGTGGAAATTGCGCAGCGCAAGGGCAAGGCGCTCACTGTGACGCGCGACGAGCATCCACGGCCCGAGACCACGCTCGAGCAGCTGGCGGCGTTGCCGACGCTGTTTCGGGCCAACGGCACGGTCACCGCCGGCAACGCCTCCGGCATCAACGACGGCGCCTGCGCGCTGCTCATCGCCTCCGAGGACGCAGCCCGGCGCCTGGGTCTGACGCCGCGCGCGCGCATCGTCGCCGCGGCCACCGCCGGCGTGGAGCCGAGGATCATGGGCATGGGCCCGTTGCCCGCCACGCGCAAGGTGCTGTCGATCGCGCGACTCACGCTCGAGCAGCTGCAGGTGATCGAGTTGAACGAAGCGTTCGCGAGCCAGGCGCTCGCAGTGCTACGTGATTTGAAGCTTCCCGACGACGCGAGCCACGTCAATGCCAACGGCGGCGCGATCGCGCTCGGGCACCCGCTGGGCATGTCCGGCGCGCGGCTCGCCACCACCGCCACGTGGCAGCTCGCCGCGGTGCGCGGCCGCTATGCCTTGTGCACCATGTGCATCGGCGTGGGGCAGGGCATCGCGCTCATCCTCGAGCGCGCCTGAGACGCTTCGTAGGCGCCTCACGGCGCGGGCGCACCGCGCGTCCACGGCAGGCGCTCGAGATCGAGGTTGCCGCCGCTGAGCACCACCCCGATGCGCAGGCCGCGCAGCTCCGGCCGGTCCGCGAGCAGCGCCGCATACGGCACCGCCCCGGATGGCTCGACGATGATTTTCATGACCTCCCACAGCTGGCGCATCGCGCGCACGATCGACTCATCGGACACGGTCGTGATGTCATCGACCAGGCGTCGGATTTCCGCGAACGGTCGCTCGCCCAGCGCGCCGCGCAGGCCGTCGGCGATGGTGTCGGGTTTGAGGCTCGGCAGGATCCGGCCGGCGCGGAACGAGCGCGCGGCATCGTCGGCGCCGGCGGGCTCGACACCGATCACGCGGATGGCGGGCTTCAGGGTCTTGGCCGCGACCGCGGTGCCGCTCAGGAGTCCCCCGCCCCCCACCGGGCAGAGGATGAGGTCGAGATCGGGCACTTGCGTCAGCAATTCCACCGCGGCGGTAGCCTGGCCGGCCATCACCGCGAGATCGTCATAGGGATGAACCAGGATAGCGCCGGTGGCGGCGATGAGCTGGCGCGCGGCGTCCTCGCGCGCCGCCAGGGTTGATTCGCAGTAAGTGATCTCGCCGCCGTAGCGGCGGACCGCGGCGCGCTTGGTCTGCACGGTGTTGTCCGGCATCACGATGTACGCCGGAATGCCCCGCAGCCGCGCGGCGCGCGCCAGCGCCGCGGCGTGATTGCCCGAGGAGTGCGTCGCGACGCCGCGGCGCGCCTGCGACTCAGACAAGGCGAATACGGCGTTGGTGGCGCCGCGCGCCTTGAAGGCGCCGCACTTCTGGAAGTTCTCGCACTTGAAGTGCAGCTGCGCACCGGCCTGGGCGTCCAGCGTCGTGCTGGTGAGCACGGGCGTGACGTTGACCTTGCCTGCGATGCGCTCGCGCGCTTCCTGGATGAGATTCCAGGTGAGACCTGAGGGGTTGCCGGGCATGGGCGCATCAGCATGGCACGCCTTGCAGGCGGGTCAAGCCGCGCGCTCGCAGTGCGGTTTCAGTGCGAGGCGCGCACCGCAACCGCGCCGCGGTGTTGGTGCGCATCGAGCCGGGCCAGCGCGGCCATGACGTCCACGGCCGGTGGAACCGCCGCCGCCTCGCCCAGCAGCGACACGATGGTGTTGGTGGCCAGGCGCGTTGACGATGCCGACATCAGCAGCGCAATCACGCCGGTGAGTTCAGCGGCCGCCACGGAGGTTCCGGACACGAAGTCGTACTGCGCGCCGGGGCGCAGAGTGAGCACGTGCTGTGCGGGAGCACCCAAGGCACCTGGCGGCAGCGCCTGCTCGCTCCCCGAGGCGGCGATCACACCCGGGATCGCCGTCGGAAAGCCCTCGTCGGCCCCATTGGCGGCGCCGACGAACGTCACGCCATGCTTAAGTCCGCTCTGCACCAGCGCGGACAGCAACGGGTCCGCAGGACCGGCGATGCTCAGGTTGATGAGCGGCGCGCCGGAGGCGAGGGCGGCGGCGAGCGCCTGCGCCAGCGTGAAGGTATTGCAGGCCGCGGCGTCGCTGTCGGGCCGCAGCTGCCAGCAGGCCTCGAACACCTCGAGCTGCGCCTGCGGCGCGATTCCCACGATGCCGATGTGGTTGTTGGCGACCGCCGCGATCAGGCCGGCCATCGCGGTGCCGTGGCGCAGTGAGGAGGCGCCCGGCGCGCGTGTCGCAAGGAAGGAGTGCGTGCGCACGATCCTTCCGGCCAGATCCGGATGAGCCGCATCGACGCCGGTGTCGATGAGGGCGACGCGCACGCCTGCGCCCTGGGCGCGCTCGTGGGCGCGGGCGATGCCGAGCGTCAGCAGATTGCTCTGCAGGTCGTACAGCGGATCGTTATAAGGAGCGCCGGCCGCGGGCGGATCGCTGAGGGTGTGAAACTCCTGCAGCGGCTGCGCGAGCACGACGCGCGTATCCTTCGACAGTGCGGCGAGCACCTCGGGCACGGGCCGGCCGTCGGTGATCTCGTACACCACGCAATGCATCGACAGGGCCTTGATCGGCCAGCTTGCCACCTGCCGCAGGGAGTACGCGGCCGCCACCCGGCGCGCCTGCTGCTGCGCGCTCTGCCCCACGCGGTAGCCGTCCCCGCCGTAGTGGCTGCCCGTGGTGCCGGCGGGACCGGGGGTCGTGTGCGGCTCGTTGGCGAACGCCACCACGATGCGCGGCGCCTGCGCCGGGGGCGGCGCACTGGGCGGCGCGGCGAGCACGGTCGCACTCAGAAGCGCAAGGCATACGGCGCCGGCGCGCGTGAAGGGGCACATTACGGTTCCCGTGTGCGGTCGGTGCCTGTCAGTGGCTCGACCCAGCGCACCCGCGCGTCGGCGCGCAGGCGCGCGGCGAGCGCGCGCATCTGCGGACCCACCTCGCCGGACTCCGCGCTCCCGCGCGCTGCGGCAGTGACCGGCACGATGCCGAATATTCCAGTCGTTCCCGGACCCTCGACCACGCGCGCGCCGGCCGAACGCAGCATTTCCTCCATCTCCCCGATCGGCAGCGAGCGGTCGAAGGCGATGTGCAGCACGCCGGGCGTGCCGCGGGGGGCGGTGGTGTGGGTGGCGTAGCGCGGCTGCGACCAGCGGTATGCGGCGGGTGCGAAAGCGGCGAGCCCCACGGCCAGCACGAAAGTCGCGGCCCAGGCCAGTCCCGGCGGCCGCCACGCGGCCGCGAGCGCGGACGCAGCGCCCGAGCGGGCGGTCGGGTTCACCGGCCGCGGCCCCGCGGACGGCTGCCCGTCGATGCGCTCCATCAGCTTGCGCAACGAGGGTCCGGGCGCGTAGGTCACGCGCTGCGGTTCGGTCAACACCTGGCACATGAGGCGCTGCTGCGCGAGTTCCTGCGTGCAGGCCGCACACTCGCGCAGGTGCTCCTCCAGCGCGGCACGCTCAGCCGGGGACAGCCGGCCGTTCGCGAGCCACGGCAACAGCAGCCAGGACTCTTCGTGACGGGAAGCGCGGTTCGCCATCATGACTCGTGACGCTCCTGCGCGGCCTGCCGCACGCCCGCGCCCGGTGGCGCGGTCGCGGAAACACCGGCAAGCTGCGGCAGCAGCTTCTGCAGTTTCGCGCGCGCGTGAAACAGTCGCGTCTTCACAGTGTTCACCGGACAACCCATGATCGTGGCGATCTCTTCGCAGGAATACCCCAGCTCATAGCACAGCTCCACGCCGAGGCGCTGCTCGACCGGGAGCTGCTCGAGCGCCTGCTCCAGCCAGTCGCGCAGCTCCTCGGTACGGAACGGCTCGTCACTCATGAGTGGCAGGGACTCGGCCTCCAGGTTCTGTTCTCCCCGGCGTGCCGAGGAACGCAGCGCATTGCGCGCCTTGCGGTAGGCAATTCCCAGAATCCACGTCGAGGGCTGGGAGTCGCCGCGGAAGTCGCGCGCCTTGCGCCACACGACCCAGAAGGTGTCGTTGATGATTTCTTCCGCCAGGTCGTAGTGGTGCGTGAGGCGCGTCAGGAAGCGCGCCATGCGGCGATGGTACAGGTTGTAGAGCTCTTCGAACGCCTTGCGGTCGCCGTCCGCAATGCGCGCCATGAGATCCACTTCACGCGCCACCGAAGCTGACCCGCGGTACGTCGGTTCCACCATGCCCCTGTCGTTGTAACCTGTCACTCCACGCCCTTTGCCACGGTAAGTGGCCCGCCAGCCGTCGCGGGTTCAAAAGCCGCGTCCGAACGACTATCCGCCGGGGCGCGCATGGGGTCAAAAGTGCCAGCTCACGGTGCCGGCGACCCGGTGATTTGCGACCGGGTACGGGAACAGCTCCTGCGCCTGGTGCTCGGCGAGGAAGTAGCCGACGTCCACGCGCCAGCCGTGCCGCTCGAACCCGACGCCCGCGCTGCCATAGGCATAGCCGGTGGCGGCCAGCCGACGCGCGCCGGTGCCGCTCGAGCGGTAGTAGCCGGCGCCGCCGGTGACGAACAGCCCCTCACCGATCAGCCACTGCCCGGTGGTGTCGGCGATCCACGCCGGGCTGCGGGTGAGGCGCGTGTAGTACCAGTAGCGCACCGCATTTGGGATCGCGCTCACCGACACCGTCCAGCGGTCGAGCCAGGTGAGCGCGGCCGACAGTTCCTGGAAGTCGTCCGATGCCTCCCCCGTCGCGCCCGGGAAATAGTGGCTGCGCGCGCTCAAAGTGGCGTTCCAGGCGCTGCTCAGGTCGAACCGGTGCCCGAGGTAGATCTCGAAGTCGTAGCCGGATCCCGGTTCCAGACTGCGGTCACGCGTGGAAGCCCAGGCGCCGGCGAAGGTGCCGCCCGGGGTGGCGGCGTGCAGGTCGACCTGCAGGGCCGCCCGGCCGTCACTCTCCGAGACCCCGCGGTATATGTAATCGCTGGTGACGGCGATATTGCCGCCCCAGGAGAGCTCCGTGCCGAGGGCAGCCGCGGCCGCATGCGGCGCGGCCACTCCCATGAGTGTCCACGTCAACAGCCAGCGTGCCGGTGTGAGCTTGGCAGGGTGCGAATGAACCACGGATTGCCCTGTCGGTCGCAGTAAGTGTAGAGCCAACCCCTTGCAGGCGGTATTGACCTCTTGGGCGTGGCCGGCCGCGCGGTGGGTGGTACACAAGCCGGTCGGGCCGTCCCGACGTATAATTGAAATACCTATGGAGACACTACCCCCGGCCGAAAGCGCCGTAGTGCAGCGCATCGCGTCGGATCTGAAGGGACGTCCCGGACCCCTCCTGGAAGTGCTGCACGCCATCCAGGCGGCGCTGGGCTACGTTCCCGCCGGCGCCGTTCCCGTAGTCGCCGAGGTATTGAACCTCTCGCGCGCGGAAGTGCATGGCGTCGTCACCTTCTATCACTACTTTCGCCACTCGCGCCCGGGCGCCCATACGGTGAGCGTCTGCCAGGCCGAGGCCTGCCAGTCGATGGGCGCGGAAGCGCTGACGGCGCACGCGCGCCGCCGTCTGGGCATCGACTTTCACCAGACCAGCGCGGACGGGCGCTTCTCGCTCGAACCCATCTACTGTCTGGGCAATTGCGCCTGCTCGCCCGCGGTCATGATCGACGGCCGGCTATATGGCCGGGTCACGCCCGAGCGCTTCGACGCCCTGGTCGCAGACCGAGTTCCCTCGCCATGACAGCGCTGGTGTACGTACCCGTTGACGCGGGCGCCCTGTCCCTGGGGGCCGGTGAAGTTGCGCTCGCGATTGCTGCGGAGGCCGCACGGCGCCGAGCCGCCGTCAAGGTGCTGCGCAACGGCTCCCGCGGCGCCTATTGGCTTGAGCCGCTCGTCGAGGTGCTGACACCTCTCGGCCGCCTGGCGTACGGCCCCGTGACGGCCGCCGACGTCGCCGGCCTTTTCGAGGCGGACTTTCTCAACGGCGGCTCCCATGCGTTGTCGCTCGGACCGACGGGCGAGATCCCCTGGCTCAAGGGTCAGCAGCGTCTTACCTTCGAGCGCGTCGGCGTCATCGAACCCACGAGCGTTGCGGATTATGTGACGCACGGCGGCTACCAGGGACTCACACGGGCGCTGTCCATGGAGCCGGCGGCGATCGTGCAAGCCACCACGACCTCGGGCCTGCGCGGGCGTGGCGGGGCGGCTTTCCCGACCGGCATCAAGTGGAAGACGGTGCTCGATCAGCCGGCGGGGCAGCAGAAATACGTCACCTGCAACGCCGACGAAGGCGACTCCGGCACGTTCTCCGATCGCATGCTGATGGAAGGCGATCCGCTCACCCTGATCGAGGGCATGACCATCGCCGGCATCGCGGTGGGGGCGACCCAGGGCTACATCTATCTGCGTGCCGAATACCCGCATGCGCTGCGCGCGCTGCGCACCGCCATCGCCGCGGCCCACCAGGCGCGCTACCTCGGCAGCGACGTCGCCGGCTCGGGTAAGCGTTTTGATCTCGAGGTGCGTGTGGGCGCCGGGGCCTACATCTGCGGCGAAGAGACCTCGATGCTCGAGAGCCTCGAGGGACGGCGCGGCGAGGTGCGCGTGCGCCCGCCCTTGCCGGCGATCAAGGGCCTGTTCGGCCAACCCACCATCGTCAATAACGTCGTGACGCTCGCGAGCGTGCCGTGGATCCTGCAGCACGGCGCAGACGCCTATGCGAACTTCGGCATGGGCAAATCGCGCGGCACGCTGCCCATACAGCTTGCGGGCAACATCCGCCGCGCTGGACTGGTGGAGCGGGCCTTTGGACTCACCCTGCGCGAGCTGCTGTACGATTACGGCGGCGGCAGCGCGACGGGCAGGCCGATCCGCGCGGTGCAGGTGGGCGGCCCGCTGGGCGCTTACATCC
Source organism: Steroidobacteraceae bacterium (assembly GCA_041485725.1). Classification (GTDB taxonomy): domain Bacteria; phylum Pseudomonadota; class Gammaproteobacteria; order Steroidobacterales; family Steroidobacteraceae; genus 13-2-20CM-66-19. The sequence goes on along the minus strand of JBGPKC010000035.1, from coordinate 15,457 downwards.
CGCCGTCGCAGTTCGATACCGCGGTCGACTACGAAGCGCTCGCCGGCATCGGCGCGCTGCTCGGCCACGGCGGCATCGTGGTGTTCGACGACAGCGTCGACATGGCGCGCATGGCGCGCTACGCCATGGAATTCTGCGCCATCGAATCCTGCGGCAAGTGCACGCCGTGCCGGATCGGCTCGACGCGCGGGGTCGAAGTCATCGACCGGATTCTCGAGGGTGTTGACGGCGAGCGCAACGTGCGGCTGCTGGAAGAGTTGTGCGAGACCATGGTGCAGGGATCGCTGTGCGGGCTGGGCGGCATGGCGCCGTTTCCGGTGCAGAGCGCACTCAAGTATTTCCGGGAAGATTTTCGCGGGCCGGTGAAGTAAGGCGCACGAGCGAGGCGGAACATGTATGCGATAGATTACGAGGACTTCGGCACTCCGCAGCCTGTGAACGGCGCCGGCGCCGTCACGGTCGAGATCGACGGCCATGCGGTCAGCGTCCCTGAAGGGACCTCCGTCATGCGTGCCGCGGCGCTCGCCGGGGTCAAGGTGCCGAAGCTGTGCGCCACCGACACCCTCAAGGCGTTCGGCTCCTGCCGGCTGTGCCTGGTGGAGATCGAAGGTCGCAAGGGCTACCCCGCCTCGTGCACCACCACCGTGGCCGCGGGCATGAAGATCCGCACCGAGTCCGAGAAGCTGTTGCAGCTGCGCCGTGGCGTGATCGACCTGTACGTCTCGGATCATCCGCTCGAGTGCGCCAGCTGCCCGGCGGACGGTCACTGCGAGCTGCAGGACATGGCGGACAAGGTCGGCATTACCGCCAGCTCCTACGGGCGCGGCGCCATGCACCGTCCCATGGCGACGGACGAGAGCAATCCCTACTTCGCCTTCGACCCGACGCTGTGCATCGTGTGCTCGCGCTGCGTGCGCGCCTGCGACGAGGTGCAGGGCACCTTCGCCCTTACCATCCAGGGGCGCGGCTTCGAGTCGAAAGTGGCGGCGAGCCAGGACCAGCCGTTCCTCGAATCCGAGTGTGTCTCCTGCGGCGCGTGCATCGAGTCCTGTCCCACCGGGGCGCTGATGGAGAAGTCGATCATCGGACTCGGCCGGGCGGAGCGCGCCGTGGACACGACCTGCGCCTACTGCGGCGTCGGCTGCGGCCTCAAGGCGGAACTGCGCGGCGAGGGTGCGGACGTGGAGGTGGTGCGCATGGCGCCGGCGCGCGACGGTCGCGCCAACCACGGACACGCGTGCGTCAAGGGGCGTTTCGCCTATGGTTACGCCACGCACGCCGACCGCGTCATCAAGCCGATGATCCGCAAGAGCATCCGCGATGAGTGGCGCGAGGTTTCCTGGGAGGAGGCGATCGGCTACGCCGCGAGTGAGTTGCGCCGCATCCAGGCGAAGTACGGCCGCGATTCGATCGGCGGCATCACCTCCTCACGCTGCACCAACGAGGAGACCTTCCTGGTGCAGAAGCTGGTGCGTGCCGCCTTCGGCACCAACAACGTCGACACCTGCGCGCGCGTGTGCCACTCGCCCACCGGCTACGGCCTGAAGAACACCCTGGGCGAATCCGCCGGCACGCAGGCGTTCGACTCCGTCATGAAGGCGGACGTGATCCTGATCATCGGCGCGAATCCCACCGATGGGCATCCGGTGTTCGCCTCGCAGATGAAGCGCCGCCTGCGCCAGGGCGCGAAGCTGATCATCGCCGATCCGCGCGAGATCGCGCTGGTGCGCACCCCGCACATCCAGGCCGACGAGCACCTGCAGCTGCAGCCCGGCACCAACGTGGCGCTGCTGAACGCACTCGCCCACGTGGTGGTGACCGAGGGCTTCGTCAAAGAGGCCTACGTCGCCGGGCGCTGCGAGCCGGAGTCGTTTGCAAAGTGGAAAGCGTTCGTGGCCGAGGAGCGCAATTCACCGGAGGCCTCGGAAGCGATCACCGGCGTGCCCGCGGAGCGCGTGCGCCGCGCGGCGCGCCTGTACGCGAGCGGCGGCAACAGCGCCATCTACTACGGCCTCGGCGTTACCGAGCACAGCCAGGGCACCACCGCCGTCATGGGGATCGCCAACCTCGCCATGGCTACCGGCAATCTCGGCCGCGAGGGCGGCGGCGTCAGCCCGCTGCGTGGCCAGAACAATGTGCAGGGCTCGTGCGACATGGGCTCCTTCCCGCACGAGTTCAGCGCCTACCGCCACGTTTCGGACCCTGCGGTGCGCGCCTCTTTCGAGGCGGCCTGGGGTGTGCCGCTGCAGGCCGAGCCGGGCTTGCGCATTCCCAACATGTTCGAGGCCGCCCTCGACGGCACCTTCCGGGGGATGTACGTGCAGGGCGAGGATTTCGTGCAGTCCGATCCCAACACGCACCACGTGAGCGCCGCCATGGCGTCCATGGAGTGTGTCATCGTGCAGGACCTGTTCCTCAACGAGATCGCGAAGTTCGCGCACGTGTTCCTGCCCGGTTCCTCGTTCCTCGAGAAGGACGGCACCTTCACCAACGCCGAGCGGCGCGTGTCGCGGGTGCGCAAGGTCATGGAGCCGCTCGGCGGCTACCAGGACTGGGAAATCACCGCGCTGCTCTCCAACGCGCTCGGCTATCCGATGCACTACGCGCACCCCGCCGAGATCATGGAGGAGATCGCGCGCCTCACGCCGACCTTTACCGGCCTCACCTACGAGAAGCTCGACCGCCTCGGGAGCATCCAGTGGCCGTGCAACGAGGCGGCGCCCGAGGGCACGCCCACCATGCACGTGGACCAGTTCGTGCGCGGCAAGGGCAAGTTCTGGCCGACCGAATACGTGCCCACCACCGAGCGCGTCACCAGCCGCTTCCCGCTGATCCTGACCACCGGACGGATACTGACGCAATACAACGTCGGTGCGCAGACGCGCCGCACCGGCAACGTGGTCTGGCATGCCGAGGACGTGCTGGAGATCCATCCGCACGACGCCGAGGTGCGCGGCATCAGCGACGGGGACTGGGTGGGGCTCACCAGCCGCGCCGGCGAGATGGTGCTGCGCGCGAAGGTTTCCGAGAAGATCGCGCCCGGAGTGGTGTACACCACGTTCCACTTCCCCGAGACCAATGCCAACGTCGTCACCACCGAGAACTCCGACTGGGCCACCAACTGCCCGGAGTACAAGGTGACCGCGGTCGAGGTGGTGCTGGTCAGCCAGAAGGACGCGTGGGAGAAACGCGCCGAGGCCGACCGCGCTCTGCCGCACCCGGCCCGCCGGCGCAGGCACGATCGCGCCCCCGCCTGAAGCGAGGCGCTCACCGCACCTTCAGCACCATGAGCCCGGAATCGGTGGCGAAGGCGGAAGAGCCTGCCGCGGTGAGCGCCGAACTCGCCGTCGAGCGTTGGTCGCGCGGCGCGCTCGCACACGCCACGGACCTGGTGGCCGAGGAGGTGCCGGTCGCGCTCGTCTATCACGACGTGCCGCACGTGGTGATGCTGGCGACGCCCGCGGATCTCGAGGACTACGCGGTCGGCTTCACCCTGAGTGAGGGCCTGGTGGCGGACGCGCAGGAGATCCGTGGCGTTGAAGTCACCTACGGCGCGGCTTCCGCCGACGTGCACATTACGGTGGCCTGGGAACGGTTCACGCAGTTGCTGCAGCGCCGCCGCAACCTCACCGGCAGGACCGGCTGCGGCCTGTGCGGGGCAGAGCGCGCCGAGGATGCCATCCGCGAGTGCGCACCGGTGCCGGCCGGCGTCAGTGTCAGCGCCGCCGAGCTGCACGCGGCGATCGGGCAGCTCTCGGGCCGGCAGCCGATCAATGCCCGCACCGGCAGCGTGCACGCGGCGGCGTGGGTCGTGCCGGGAGAGGGGATCAAAGTGGTGCGCGAGGACGTCGGGCGGCACAATGCCCTCGACAAGACCATCGGGGCGCTGTCGCGCGCGCACGCTGATTTCACGGCGGGTTATATGCTCATCACCAGCCGCGCCAGCTACGAGATGGTGCAGAAGTGCGCCACCGTCGGGATCTCGTTGCTGGTGGCGCTGTCGGCGCCGACGGCCTTCGCAGTGCGTCTGGCGCGGCGCGCCGGGCTCACGCTGGTCGCGTTCGCGCGCGCCGACCAGCACGTCGTCTACGCGCACCCGCACAGGTTGACCTGAGCCACCGGCCGGAACCATGAACATCGACCTGCTCATCAAGATGACGAACGAGATCGGCGCGTTTTTCGCCGGCACGACGGATGCGGCGGAGGCGTCGCGCGCCGTGGCCGCTCACCTCAAGCGCTACTGGGAACCGCGCATGCGCGCGCAGATGATCGCCTACTACGAGCAACGCCAGGGCGCGGGCCTCACGGATCTCGCCAAGAACGCCGTGGCGCTGATGGCCGCCGAAAGCAAAGCCCCGCCCGCTGCCAGCGCCGCTCCGCCGGGCGCCAAGGCATGAGGCCGGGCGAGCCGGGCAAGGCGCTCATCTGCGGCTCACTGGCGTTTGACACCATCATGGTGTTCGGCGATCGCTTCGCCAGGCACATCCTGCCCGACAAGATCCACATGCTGAACGTCTCGTTCCTGGTGCCGCAGCTGCGCCGCGAATTCGGCGGCTGCGCCGGGAACATCGCCTACAACTTAGGCCTGCTCGGTGACGTCGCTTATCCCATGGCCACCGTGGGGCGCGACTTTGGACCGTACCGGGAGTGGATGGCGAGCGCCGGCGTACCCGCCGATCACGTGCGCGTGATCGATGCGGAGCTCACCGCCCAGGCGTTCATCACCACCGATCTCGATGACAATCAGATCACGGCGTTCCATCCGGGCGCGATGCAGCACGCGCACCAGAACCGCGTGACGGATGCCTCTGACATCGCCATCGGCATCGTGGCGCCCGACGGGCGCGAGGGCATGATCCAGCACGCCGCGCAGTTTGCCGCCGCCCGCATCCCCTTCATCTTCGATCCCGGCCAGGGACTGCCGATGTTCAGCGGTGAGGAGCTGGCGCGCTTTGTCGGCCAGGCGACCTGGGTCACGGTGAACGACTACGAGTGGCAGCTGCTGCAGCAGAAGACCGGTTGGAACATGCGCGAGCTCACGCAGCGCGTGGCCGCGCTCATCGTGACGCGCGGCGCGGCCGGCTCCGTCATTCATACCCGCGACGCGGAGATCACGATTCCGTGCGCGCCGCCAGCGGCCGTGGTGGATCCCACCGGCTGCGGGGATGCCTATCGTGCCGGTCTCATCCACGGCCTGCTGCACGGTCTTGACTGGCTGAGCACCGGACATATTGCCTCGCTGATGGGCGCCATCAAGATCGAGTCGCGCGGCACACAGAATCACCGCTTTACGCGCGCCGAATTCGACGCGCGGCTGGCGGCGGCGTTTCCTCCGGCGCGCTGAGCCAGGGCGCGGTCAAGTGGGTTAAACTGGCACCTTCGGCACGGCAGAGGCGGCGGAACGAGCTCTATGGCGAATAGCTATCTCTTTACTTCCGAGTCGGTCTCCGAAGGCCACCCGGACAAGGTCGCGGACCAGATTTCCGATGTGGTGCTGGACGCGATCCTCGCGGAGGATGCGCGCGGTCGCGTCGCCATCGAGACCCTGGTCAAGACCGGCGTGGTGATCGTCGCCGGCGAGGTGACCACCTCTGCGTGGGTCGACGTCGAAGCACTGGTGCGCAAGACGGTGCTCGATATCGGCTACAACTCCTCGGACATGGGATTCGACGGCGGCAGTTGCGGCGTGCTCAACCTCATCGGCAAACAGTCTCCCGACATCGCCCAGGGCGTGGATCGCAAGGACGAGCGCAAGCAGGGAGCGGGCGACCAGGGACTCATGTTCGGCTACGCCAGCAACGAGACCGACGTGCTGATGCCGGCGCCGATCACGCTCGCCCATCGCCTGGTCAAGCGCCAGGCTCAGGTGCGCAAGGCCGGCAAGCTTCCCTGGCTGCGTCCGGACGCGAAGAGTCAGGTCACGCTGCGCTACGAGGACGACAAGCCGGTGGGTATCGAGGCGGTCGTGCTGTCCACCCAACACAGCCCGGAGGTTTCGACCAAGGCGCTGCGCGAGGCGGTGATGGAGGAGATCCTCAAACCCATCCTGCCGGCGAAGTGGGTGGACAAGCGCACCAAGTACCACATCAACCCGACCGGACGTTTTGTGATTGGCGGACCGGTCGGGGACTGCGGTCTCACGGGGCGCAAGATCATCGTCGACACCTACGGCGGCTACGCCCGCCACGGCGGCGGCTCGTTCTCGGGCAAGGACCCCTCCAAGGTCGATCGCTCGGCCTCGTACGCCGTGCGCTATGTCGCCAAGAACATCGTGGCGGCGGGCCTCGCCGAGCGCTGCGAGGTGCAGGTGTCCTACGCCATCGGCGTCGCCGAGCCGACTTCGATCATGGTGGAGACTTTCGGCACCAGCCGCCTGTCGCGCGAGCGCCTGACGCAGCTCATCCGCAAGCATTTCGACCTGACACCCTATGGTCTGCGCGAGATGCTCGATCTGGTGCGACCCATCTACCAGAAGACCGCGACCTACGGTCACTTCGGCCGCACCGAGCCGGAGTTCACCTGGGAGCGCACTGATCTCGCCCAGACACTCGCCGCCGAGGCCAAGGACGTGCGCGCAGCCTGAAGGAGAGTATGCAGCCGCCATCGCGGCAACCACGCCTGCTGAGGAGCGTTGCGACCGGCCGAGGCGCGCCAAGCGTGCGCCGCGCCTGCCAGGCTCAGCAGACGTCGTGTCATCCATACGGCGCTCACTCTGTCATTCGGAGTATCGAGTATGAACGCCACACTGAAACCCGCCGTCCACGGCGGCGACTACAAGGTCGCCGACCTGGCACTCGCCGACTGGGGGCGCAAGGAGATCGCGATCGCAGAGACCGAGATGCCCGGTCTCATGGCGATACGTGAGGAGTTCGCGCGCACTCAGCCTCTGAAGGGGGCCCGCATCTCCGGCTCCCTGCACATGACCATCCAGACCGCGGTGCTGATCGAGACGCTGCAGGCGCTCGGGGCACAGGTGCGCTGGGCTTCGTGCAATATCTTCTCCACCCAGGATCACGCCGCCGCCGCCATCGCCGTGCGCGGTACTGCGGTGTTCGCCTGGAAGGGCGAATCGCTCGCGGACTACTGGGAGTACACGCACCGGATCTTCGAGTGGCCCGACGCCGGCTATTCCAACATGATTCTCGACGACGGCGGTGACGCCACGCTGCTGCTGCACCTGGGCGTGAGAGCCGAGGGCGACCCTGGGGTGATCGGTAAGGCCGGCAGCGACGAGGAGAGCGCACTGTTCGCCGCGATCCGCGCCAGGCTCAAGAGCGATCCGCGCTGGTATTCCACGCGCATCCGTCAGATCCGCGGCGTCACCGAGGAAACCACCACCGGGGTCAAGCGTCTGTACCAGATGGCGAAGGAGGGCAGACTCGCGTTCCCGGCGATCAACGTGAACGACTCGGTCACCAAGAGCAAGTTCGACAACCTGTACGGGTGCCGCGAGTCGCTGGTGGACGCGATCAAGCGGGCCACCGATGTCATGGTGGCGGGCAAGATCGCCGTGGTGTGCGGTTACGGGGATGTCGGCAAGGGCTGCGCCCAGGCGCTGCGGGCGCTATCGGCGCAGGTGTGGGTGACCGAGGTCGACCCGATCTGCGCGCTGCAGGCGGCCATGGAGGGCTACCGGGTCGTCACCATGGAGTACGCGGCCGACAAGGCCGATATCTTCGTCACCGCAACCGGCAACTTTCACGTGCTCACGCACGATCACATGCTGCGCATGAAGCACAACGCCATCGTGTGCAACATCGGCCACTTCGACAACGAGATCGACGTTGCGAGCCTGAAGCGCTACCAGTGGGAGAACATCAAGCCCCAGGTCGACCATGTCATCCTGCCCGACGGCCGGCGGCTCATCCTGCTGGCGGAAGGGAGGCTGGTGAACCTCGGCTGCGGCACCGGGCACCCGAGTTACGTGATGAGCTCGAGCTTCGCGAATCAGACGATCGCGCAGGTGGAGCTGTTCAGCCACACGGCGAAGTATCCGTTGGGCGTGCATGTGTTGCCCAAGCAGCTGGATGAGAAAGTCGCGCGGCTGCAGCTGACGAAGCTCAACGCGCAGCTCTCGTCGCTCACTGATGAACAAGCGCGCTACATCGGCGTGGACAAATCCGGTCCCTACAAACCCGATCACTACCGCTACTGATGAGCGCTCCAACAGCCAACGACGGCGCCGCCGCCGGGCGCACCGCAGCGGCACCGCCGCGTGCCGCGGGCGGTGCGGTGCTGCTCGACGGCAAGATGGTCGCCGCCAGGGTGCGCGCCGCGGTCGCGGCGCGCGCGGCGGACTTCGCCGCGCGCCATGGACGGCGGCCGGGACTCGCGGTGGTGCAGGTGGGGGAGGATCCGGCCTCGAGCGTGTACGTGCGCAACAAGCGCAGCTCCTCGCAGGAGGCCGGGATCGAGTCCTTCGCACACGACCTGCCGGTGAGCACCAGCGAAGGGCGGATTCTCGCGCTCATCAACGCGCTCAATCACGATGAGCGCGTCGACGGCATCCTGGTGCAGCTGCCTCTGCCTGCGGGTGTGGATACCAATCGCGTGATGGACGCCGTCGACCCCGTCAAGGACGTCGACGGCTTCCATCCGGTGAACACGGGGCTGCTGGCGCAGAAGAGACCGAGGCTGCGTCCGTGCACTCCGTACGGTGTGATCCGGCTCGCGCAGGAGTACGGTCTCGCGCTGCCCGGCCTGCGCGCGACTGTGGTGGGCGCTTCCAACATCGTCGGCCGCCCCATGGCGCTGGAGCTGCTGCTGGCCCGTGCGACCGTGACCGTGTGCCATACGGGAACCCGGGACCTGAGGGCGGAGGTTGAGCGCGCCGAGCTGGTGGTGGCCGCGGTCGGCAAAGCCGGCTTCATCCCCGGGGACTGGATCCGTCCCGGGGCCGCGGTATTCGACGTGGGGATCAACCGCAGCGCTTCCGGCAAACTCGTCGGCGATGTCGAGTTCGAGCGGGCGGCCGAGCGTGCCGGCTGGATCACCCCGGTGCCCGGCGGCCTGGGTCCCATGACCATCGCGATGCTGCTCTCCAACGCGGTCGATGCCGCCTGCGTGAGGACCGGCACCCCCGTGTGACCCGTGGTGCGCGGCTAAGCCGGCTCATGTTGATGCCGTATGGTCGCGGCTGTCGGCTATCGCCGACGCCTGCACATCATCAACCTGCAGTCACCGTTCCTGCGATGCGCCGCCGCGACGGTTACAACCTCGCGCATTGGAGCACCAGTGAGTTGCGCTCCAGCGCGGCGCACAAGGGCACACCGCGGGCACGGGCGCGGCAACAGGTTGTGACGGCGCGCTGCGCCGAAGCAACATCTAACCCCTGACAGTTCGCTGGCCGCGACATTTTCCAACATGTTACGGCCGTAGTTGGGCGCGCGCTCGGCCAGTGATCCGTGTATGATTGCAAATCCGGCCCTGCGTTGGGTGATTCTGGAGTAGCAACGATGGCAAGACGTCCACCGAACGATGGCGCATCCTGGAGCGCCCGTGAACTGAAAACTCTGAAGGCACTCGCGAAGGCGGGAACCCCAACCGGACAGGTCGCCAAGAAGCTCGGGCGCACGGCGGCTGCGGTTCAGCAGAAGGCCATGCGCGCGGGCATCTCCTTCAGAGCGGCGAAGCGCTCCGGAGCCCGGAGAAAGAAGTAACGGGGCACGGGTTTTTGAGATTCTTCAGGCCCGGGCGCCCGTCGCGGCGGCGGTGCGGCCCGGGCAGTGCGTTCGCAGCCGATCCGCAAGATGCCGGCCTCTAAGGGCGGGCCCTGACTCGCTGCCAATAGCGACTCCCGCGGCGATCGGTGCCAGCAACGAAGGGGGGCAGCATGTTCAAGCTCATCCGCCTTACGTGGGTTCCGGTGGCGCTCGTGCTCAGCGCCTGCGATGTGCAGGTGCGTGATGAGACGCTCGCCGAATATCCGGCCAACCACGACATCGGGATGTACGACATCAAGGCGACCGTGAAGCGCGATGCGCTGGTGACGCCAGGATCGGTATTCCTGTTTGCGCTCGGCAACAATCAGAGGATTCCACTCAGCCAGGAGGGCTCCGAGTGGCGCGGGTTGTATTCGGTGCGCTGTCAGAGCAGCTTCCCGCTGCAGATCCTGGCCGAGTGGAAGCTGCAGGGGCTGTCCGTGCGCCACAAGCTGGTGCCGCCGCAACCGCGGCAGATCAAACTGATCGAGCCGGCATTCGCCTACTCGGCGAGTTTCGACTCCGCGGGCAAGGCCCCCAAGGGCGGCTGGCTGGGGAGCGTGCAGTACCGTTTCGTGACGGTGCCGAGTGCGCAGATCACCGCGGCGCGTGTCGAGCCCTCGAGCGAGGCTCCGGCGGACGTCAAGGCGGCCAAGGCCATCTCGGTCCTGACGCCGCTTCCGGTCGTGGCGGGCTGTGGCGACCTGGCGGAGATCCGTCTCGCGGCGACCGATCCCCACGCGCACGGCACGCTGGCCATCGAGACCGATCACCCGACCGTGCCTCACTGGCAGACGAGGGTTGAGTTCTCGCCGAGATGAACGGGACCCGACACCCGCGCGTACTCAGCATTACGGCCGCGGTTGCGCTCATGGCGTGGACGGCGGCGGCCACGGGCGCAGCGGGCGCAGCGCCCGCTGCAGAGGCGCCGCTGAAGATCGGCATCATCGGTGCGGGACGCATCGGCGGGACGCTCGCCTCACTGTGGGTGAAAGCGGGCCATGAGGTGCTGGTGTCCTCGCGTCACCCCGAGCAGCTGAAGGGGCTCGTGAGCTCGCTCGGACCCAGGGCCCGGGCGGGTACGCCGCGCGCGGCTGCGCTGTTCGGCGATGTCGTGCTGATCTCGGTCCCTTACGCGGCGCTGCCGCAGATCGGGCGTGACCTCAGGACCGAGCTCGGCGGAAAGATGGTGCTCGACACCGGCAATCCCTATCCGCAGCGCGATGGCGACATGGCGACCGAGGCACGCCGCAAGGGCACCGGCGTGAGCTCCGCGGAGTTTCTGCCAGGCGTGCGCCTGGTGCGTGCATTCAACGCCATAAATTCCGGGGACCTCGCCAGCCAAGCGCACCGCAGCGGCGAGCGGATCGCCATCCCGCTCGCCGGGGACGACGGCCAGGCGCTCGAGGTGGCGCAGCGCCTGGTGAGAGATGCGGGCTTCGAACCGGTGGTCGTCGGGCCACTCGCCCGCGCGCGCGAGTTCGATGTCGGAACCGCGGTCTACACGCGCCTCATGACGGCAGCGCAGCTGCGGCAGGCACTCGGACTGAAGTCGCGCTAGGCCGCCGGCCGCGGCTGGCGCTCAACCTTCGGCAGGCGCTCGTCGAAGCACGCCCAGCTGGGCGCGCTCGAGGTCCAGATCGTCACGCTGGGTCTGACAAGCTCGCGGTCGTCGAGCGTACCGGCGCGCACGAAGATCAGGTGCGGCCGCGCCTCCGAGGCGCTGAAAAGATGCGTTCCGCAGGCCCCACAGAAGCGCCGGTGCGCCACGTTGCCGCTGTCCGCGGTCAGACGATAGTCCCGCAGCTCACCGCTCACCGTCAGCGCCTCGCTGGGGAAGCAGGTGTTCACGGTAGCGCTGCCGGCGCCGATGTACTGGCAGACGCGGCACCAGCAGGTGCGGGTGACGATGGGCGCGGCGCGGATCGAATAACGGACCGCCTTGCACAGGCAGCCACCGGTAATTTGCATGTTCGCAGCAGTGAGGGTAAGCGGAGGGAAGGGCACCGGAGTGACGCGAGCTCAAATCCGAACGTCTGGAAAAATGTGCCCGCGCTGAAAAGTTGGGCCGCTCGGGAGCGCGTTCAAACCGGTGCGATGAGGAGTATCCTGCAACGGCCCTGAACGCTCGGTGAATAGCTCGTTGGCGTGAGCGGCGCGTCGCACGGCGGAGTCACGGGCGGATATCCCCAAAGAGGTGAATGCCAATGCCCGCGGAGAACCAGGGGACAGCGGGCCGCGCGAAGCCGTATTTGTCTTTCTGGCAGATCTGGAACATGTGCTTCGGGTTCCTCGGCCTGCAGTTCGGCTTCGCCCTGCAGAACGCCAACGTCAGCCGCATCTTCCAGACCCTCGGTGCGGGACTCGAGCAGATACCGTTGCTGTGGATTGCGGCTCCTTTTACCGGGCTGCTGGTGCAGCCGCTGATCGGCTATCTCTCCGACCGCACCTGGACGAGGCTCGGTCGCCGCCGACCTTACTTTCTTGGCGGGGCAGTGCTCGCCGCAACCGCCCTGGTGCTGATGCCGCGCTCGCTGAATCTGTGGATGGCGGCGGCGCTGCTGTGGCTGCTCGATGCCGCCATCAATGTGTCCATGGAGCCGTTCCGCGCGTTCGTGGGTGATCAGCTGAACCCCGACCAGCGACCGGCCGGTTACTCCATGCAGAGCTTCTTCATCGGTGTCGGCGCCGTGGTGGCGAGCATGCTGCCATGGCTCCTCGACCGGGCGGGTGTCAGCAACCACACCGCCGCGCCCGGCGGGATACCGGATACGGTTCGCTACGCGTTCGAGATCGGCGCCGGCGTGCTGCTGCTCGCCATCGCCTGGACCACGCTGCGCTCGCGTGAATATCCGCCGCAGACGCTGCTGTCCTTCGATGATGCCGTGCCCGTGGGCGCCGCCGCCGATCCCCTCGACCCGCGGCGCGAGCGCCGCAAGGGTCTCGCGTGGGGTGTCGCCGGCCTTGCCGGGTTCACGCTGGTTGCCCTGTGGAGGCTGGATCCGCAGCTGTATCTGCTGTGTGCCGGCGCACTGCTGTGGGGTGTCGCGCAGTGGGCGCACGGCCGCGGGGTTCCGCCAGGGCTGTTCGCCAGCATCATGGGCGATCTGGCGACCATGCCGCAGGCGATGCGGCGTCTCGCGCCGGTGCAGTTTTTTTCCTGGCTGGCGCTGTTTTCCATGTGGATCTACACCACCGCAGCGGTCGCCCAGGTGCACTACGGCAGCAGCGATCCTCACTCGGCTGCGTTCAACCGGGGCGCCAACTGGGTGGGCGTGCTGTTCGCAGCCTATAACGGCTTTGCCGCCATCGCCGCGGCCGTCATTCCCCTGATGGTGCGCAGGTTCGGCCTGCGGCTGAGTCATCTGATCAACGTCTGGCTGGGGGCTGCGGCGCTGCTGTCGTTCCTCGTGATCCGCGACCCGCACTGGCTGCTGCTCGCCATGGTGGGGATGGGCTTCGCGTGGGCATCCATACTCTCTCTTCCCTACGCGCTGTTGTCGGACAGCCTGCCGGCGCAGAAGATGGGTCTGTACATGGGTGTCTTCAACTTCTTCATCGTCATTCCGCAGCTGGTTGCGGCGAGCATGCTCGGATTCCTGTTGCGGGCTATGTTTGGCGGTGCGCCGATTTACGCGCTGGTGCTCGGCGGCCTGTGCCTCGTGCTGGCCGGGCTCCTGGTGCTGCGCGTCCCGCAACCCGCCCCCGCACGGGCCGGCGGGCGTGAACTTCGCGCGGCCTGACTTGCCAAATCATCGGGAGTTACCTGATGCAGTCCCTGTTACACATTGGCCGGATCTCAATCGCCACCGCTTTGCTGCTCGCGCCGGTGTTGCTCGCCGCTCAGCCCTCGGCGATCACGATCGACTTCGCGCCGCGGGTCACGACGAAACTGCAGCGCTATGGCGCCGATGAGGCTGCCACGTTGCGGTCGGCGATTCTCGCGGCGCTGGCGCGTGAAACCGGGCGGGTCGCCATGCCTGCGAACCTCGTGGCCACCGTGATGGTGCAGGACGTCGCGCCCACCCATCCGACAGCCAAGCAAGTGAGCGATGATCCGGCCGTGGATGCGGTGCGGACAAAATATCTCGGTGGCGCCGAGTTGATCGGCTACGTTCGGGACGCAAAACAGCGCGTGGTCGCCGTGGTCACCTACCGCCACTTTGCCCCCACGCTCGTTCAGGGCTCCGCTTCGCTCGATCCGTGGGCTGACGCGCGCCTGGCGATTGACCAGTTCGCCGCCAAATTGGCCGCCGCCTGCCGCGATCTGCCGGCGAGCGAATCGCTACGGTCCGCCCGCACCACATGAGCGCCGCACCACCAGGCGCGTAGGCAACATCCGCGCCTCTGCGGGCTCGTCGCGGATCTGCCTGAGGAGAGTGTCGACCAGCACCTCGCCTGCGAGACGGGTATTCTGCGCGATGGTGGTCAGCGCAGGGTTGGCGAGGCCCGCCGCCGGGATGTCATCGAAGCCGACCACGGAGACCTCCGTGGGCACATCGATCTGATGCTCCTTGAGGGCGCGCATCGCGCCGAGCGCGATGAGGTCGCTCGCACCGACGATCGCGTCAAACGCAATACCACGCCTCAGCAGCTCGGTGGCCGCCGCGTACCCCGCCTCTTCCGTGGTGATGGCGTCCACCTGCAGGGCAGGGGTTGCGGGGACGTGTTCCTCACCGAGGGCTCGCAGGAAGCCGCGGTACCGATCGAGGAATTCAGGGCAGCCTCGCGAGGCGCCACCGAGAAAAGCGAGCTTGCGTCGGCGCAGGCCGATGAGGTGGCGCGCGGCCTCGTAGCCGCCCTGGCAATTGTCGGAGCCGATCGACAGTCCCGGCTGCCCGGGCTGCACGGCACCCCAGCGCACGAAATGCGTGCCTTGCGCGGTCAGGCGCTCGAGCCGTATCCGGTACTGCAGATAGTCGCCGTAGCCCAGGAGTATCAGGCCGTCGGCCCTCCTGCTATCCTCGTATTCCTCGTGCCAGTTCCCCGACTGCTGCTGGAACGAGACCAGCAGGTCATAGCCGCGCTGCGCGCAGGCGCGCGTCACCGAACCCAGCATCGACACGAAAAACGGATTGATCGCGGAGTCGTCTGGGGTCGGGTCCTCGAAGATCAGCAGTGCCAGTGTGTTGGAGTGCTGGAACCGCAGGTTCGACGCGTTCTTGTCGACCTTGTAGTTCAGTTGTTGCGCAACCGCGAGCACACGCTTGCGCGTTTCTTCGCTCACTTGCGGGCTGCCACGCAGAGCGCGCGACACGGTCGGCTGGGACACGCCGGCTTGATACGCGATGTCAAAGGACGTGGCCTTGCTCGGCACACGCCCGTGAGCTTTCTCGTGACTCACTGGTTCGTCCCCCTTCCGCAACACCTTAGTATAGATCTAAAAGACCCGGATCAGCGACGCGGCCTGGAGCGCGCGGTGCGGGCGCCGGCGCTCCGGGCGCGAAACCCCTGTTTTTCAGATGAATACGTATGCCGAGCCTTCCGATCGGTCGGGACGGGTCGATAAGCTGACCCGTGCCCTGGAGCGCGGGGAATCCGGGTCCGCCGCCGTCTGCGGCGCACCACAATCCGAGGGGGGAAGGAACGTGGATCGTTTACAGCACGTGCGATTGGGTTCACAGGAGCAGGCGGCCACCGGCGCCGAGTCCACCGAACAGTCTCTGCAGACCATCACGGTCACCGGAGGGTGAAACGGGCGGCTTGCAAACATCAAATACATTTCGATTTGTAAGGGGAGTCACCAGATGCCGACT
>JBGPKC010000034.1:0-31703 GCA_041485725.1 Steroidobacteraceae bacterium | reverse complement strand
GCGGCACGCGAACTGCGTCGCGGGCGGCGGCGCTGCGGCGCGCGCGCCTGCGCCAGCAGCTCGGTGAGCATCCCGCGCAACAGGCGCACGTAGCCGCGGTAGGTCGCACGCTGCACCCGCTGGATCAGGCGCGAGTGGCGGTACAGTCCCCAGAACACCACCCACACCGCGAGTACGTCCTGGTCGAGATTCGGCGGGCAGAAGGAAGCCTCGAGGAAGGCGCGCATGCGTGCCCGGGGCGAATCCGCGGCACGCTCCACCGCCGCCTGCAGCCCGCCGACCAGCTCGCTGTTGAAGTGCCGGTACGCCGCCGCGATGAGTTGGTTCTTGTTGGGGAAGTGATGATTGATGAGACCGACCGACACACCGGCCTGGGCGCTGATGGTGCGGATCGACAGTCCTTCGTGACCGTAACGCTTGAGGCACTCGATGGTGGCCTCGATCAGCGCCTGGCGTCGCTGCTGCGGCAGCTGGCGCTCGAAACGCGGCTTGCGCGCCCGCACGCCGCCGCTCTTCACGCCACCCGCCGCAGCCGCCCGCGGCGAAAGTCGCTGAGGATTTCGCGCGCCGCGTTGTGACCCGGGGCGCCGCTCACGCCGCCCCCGGGATGGGTGCCGGCGCCGCACATGTAAAGCCCCTGCAGCGGTCCGCGGTAGTTGCCGTAGCCGAGCATCGGGCGCGCCGAGAACAGCTGATCGAGGCTCAGGGTGCCGTGGGAGATGTCGCCGCCGATCAGCCCGAAGGTGCGCTCCAGATCGAGCGGACTCATGATCTGACGGCCGAGCACCGCCGCCTTGAAGTTGGGGGCGTGGGCGTTGACGGTGTCGATCATCAGATCCGCGACCGTGTCGCGGTGCGCGTCCCAGGACTCACCGTCGGGAAGCTGCGGCGCCACGTGCTGGCAGAACAGGCTCGCCACGTGCCGGCCGGCGGGTGCGAGCGTGTCGTCGAGTGTCGAGGGGATCACCACCTCGATGATCGGCCGGCGTGACCAGCCGTGCGTGCGCGCATCGAAGTAGGCCTGCTCCATGTAGGCAAGCGTGGGCGCGATGATGATGCCCGCGGTGTGATGGTCCGCGGGCGACCTTCCCGGCAGACAGCTGAAATCCGGCAGTTCGGTGAGCGCCACGTTCATGCGGAAAGTCCCGGAGCCGCAGCGCCAGTGACTGATGTGCTCGCGGAACTCCGGCGGCAGGGCCTGCGGCGCGAACATGTTGAGGTACAGAAGCTTCGGGTTGAGATTGGAGACCACGGCCGCGGCGCGCAGCGTCTCGCCCGACTCGGTCACCACACCGACCGCGCGATCACCCTCGACCAGGACCTCGCGCACCGCGGTTGCCACACGGATCAGCGCGCCGCGCGCCGTCGCGGCCTTCGCCATCGCCTGGGTGATGGCGCCCATGCCGCCGATGGCATGACCCCAGGCGCCGCGCTTGCCGTTCACCTCGCCGAACACGTGATGCAGCAGGACGTATGCGGACCCCGGCGTATAGGGGCTCGCGTAGTTGCCGACGATGCCGTCGAAGCCGTACACGGCCTTGATCGGGTCGCTCTCGAACCAGTTATCGAGGTAGTCGCCGGCGGACATGGCGAACAGCGCCAGCAGCTCGCGCCTCGAGTTCATGTCGAGCCGCCGCACACGGCCGCCGACGCGCGCCGCGCGCACCAGCTCCGGCAGCGCCGCGCGCCAGCTGCCTTCGAGTACGTTCGGGGGCGTGGTCAGCACCAGGTCCCGCAGCACGTCCGCGATGGCCTCCAGCCGCTCGCCGTACTCGGGCAGGCGCGCCGCATCGCGCGCCGAGAAGCGCGCCACCTCCGCCTGGGTGCGGCCGCTGCCGGTGAGCAGATAGCGGCCGTCCGCGGTCGGCAGGAAATTGGCGCAGCGCCGCTCGACGAGCCGCAAGCCGTGGCCGGCCAGATCCAGATCGCGGATGATCTTCGGGTTGAGCAGTGAGACGGTGTAGGCAGCGACCGAGTTACGAAACCCCGGGTGGAATTCCTCGGTGACCGCCGCGCCGCCGACCACCGGGCGCCGCTCGAGCACGGTGACCTTGAGCCCCGCCCCCGCCAGGTACGCGGCGCACACCAGTCCGTTGTGTCCGCCACCGATGATCAGTGCATCGCCGCGCCGCTCGCCGCGCTGCGCGGCGTCACCCATGGCTCCACCCGCGCGCCGGAGCCCGCGGCAGAACGCTTTGCGGAATCAGGGCACGCATGCGCCGCGCGAAACTGCGCAGGCACACCTCCCCTTCGCTCAAGGGTCCCGAGGTGTAGCTGCTCGAGGCCATGCCCGCCTGTACCCGCTCGATGAGCGCCTTGTCCTCGAGACTGACGCGCCGGTTGATGCGCCAGTTTAGATAGCGCACGGCGCGCATCTCGCGGCGCGCGTCCGGGTGCACATAGGCGATCTCGCGAATCAGGGTCTCGGTCGGCGACACCGGCAGGAACTGCATGAAATCGATCTGGTCGGGGTAGATGTCGAAGGCGAGGTTCGGCCAGAGCTTGAAATAGGTCCACAGCCGCTGCCGCTCCGGCGGCAGATGCGGCAGCGCCGGCAGCAGCCGCTGATAGAGCCGTTCCGACCAGTTGGCGGAAGGGGTATCGCGCAGCGTGCCCCACATCTTGTCGATCCAGGGCCGCGCCTCGATACCGTAGCCCTTGCCGAACAAGCGCGTCAGCCCCGGGTGCGCGACGTTGATGTGCAGGCCGTCGGAATAGTTATCCGCGACGTTCTTCCAGTTCACCGCGCGCGGACGCAGGGTGACGCGCCCGAGCGGCACCAGCTCCTCCAGGCGGTAGGGCGCGAGCTCGTGCGCGTACGGCGCCGCCATGTCGCGCACGCTCGGCAGCCCCGGCGCGAAGCGCACGAAAATGAAGCCCATGAACACCTCGTGCTCGAGCGGCAGCAGCCCGTGGCGCGCGCTGTCCAGCCCGGTGAAGCTGTCGCGCTGCGGCACGCCGATCAGGCGTCCGTCGAGGGCATAGGTCCAGGCGTGGTACGGGCAGGTGATGCGGCGGCCGCAATGGCCGCGCGGCCCGTCGAGCAGACGCGACGCGCGGTGCCGGCAGACATTGTGAAATGCCCGCACCGCGCCGTCCTCGGCGCGCAGCACCACGACCGATTCGCCACCGAACTCGAAGGTGTGGAAGTCCCCCGGGCGCGGCACATCGCTCAGGTGGCACACCAGCTGCCAGCTGCTGCGGAAGATCGCCTGCTGTTCGCACTCGAAGAATTCCGCATCCCGGTAAATCCAGGCGGGTAGACTCACCTCGTCCGTGTCGGCGGGCGCGGCGGGTTCGACTGGCTGCAGATGGCTGGGCTTCATGGGAGTAGGTGGCGTGCCGAGGTACGTTGTTGAACGATCGTACAGCAGCATGAACCGCGCCCGCAATATTGCCCTGCCGCGAGCGTGCCATTGACCGCCTCAGAGCCTATGGATATTGCGCGTCTGATCCAGTCAGCGGTTGCACCGGTGTTCCTGCTGACCGGTGTCGCCGCCACGCTCGGCGTGCTCACCAACCGCCTGGCGCGCATCGTCGATCGGGCGCGCACGCTGGAGCAGCGGCTCGAGGGTCACCCGGGCAGCGCGCAGCACCTGCATGCCGACCTCGCGGTGCTGGCGCGGCGCGCGCGCTACATCAACGCGGCGATCTCGATGTGCGCGATCGCGGCACTGCTGGTAGCGCTGGTGGTCGTGACGCTGTTTGCCAATGCGTTTTTGCGTTCGGAGCTCGGGCTGCTGATCGCGCTGCTGTTCGTCGGTGCCATGGTGTGCCTGAGCGCAGCCTTCATCGCGTTCTTCATCGAGGTGCGACTCGCCACCGCGGCGCTGCGCATCGGCTCACCGGGGTCCTAGCCCGGCAAGCGCGGGCGGGGCGGCCGTAAAACAAGGCGGCCAGCGGGCGAATCTGCTACCCTGCGCACCCTTTCTCGGACACCGCTGACGCGCGGGCCTCGCCTGCCGGCGACACGCGGACCGCAGCCAACCACCCATGAATCGCCCGATCCGCAACATCGCCATCATCGCGCACGTCGACCACGGCAAGACCACGCTGGTCGACTGCCTGTTGAAGCAGTCGGGGACCTTTGCCGCCCACGAGCGGATGGGCGAGCGCATCATGGATTCCAACGACATCGAGCGCGAGCGCGGCATCACCATCCTCGCCAAGAACTGCGCCATCGAGTATGGCGGCACGCGCATCAACATCGTCGATACGCCCGGCCACGCCGACTTCGGCGGCGAAGTCGAGCGGGTACTGTCGATGGTGGACGGTGTGCTGCTGCTCGTCGATGCGGTTGAAGGACCGATGCCGCAGACACGCTTCGTCACGCGCAAGGCCCTGGCGCAGGGCCTGAAGGCGATCGTGGTGGTCAACAAGATCGACCGGCACGGGAGCCGCCCGGCGTGGGTCGTCGACCAGACCTTCGACCTGTTCGACAAGCTCGGCGCCAGCGACGCGCAGCTCGATTTCCCGGTCATCTACGCCTCCGCCCTGCAGGGCTGGGCGAGCACCGACTACACCGAACGCCGCCCGGACATGTCGGCGCTGTTCGAGGCGATCCTCACCCACGTGCCGCCGCCGGCGGCGCAGGCCGACCTGCCGCTGCAGCTGCAGATCTCCACGCTCGACTACAACTCCTACGTCGGGCGCATCGGCATCGGCCGCATTCGCCGCGGGGTGGTGCGCCCCGGCGAGGCCGTGGCGCTGCGCTTTGGCGATCAGGACCACGGACTCGCCAGGATCGGCCAGGTGCTGACCTTTACCGGCCTCGAGCGCAACCCGGTGGAGCAAGCGAGCGCCGGCGACATCGTCGCCGTCACCGGCATCGAGTCCGTCAACATCGGCATGACGATCTGCGACCCGGAGCACCCCCTGGCGCTGCCGCCGATCAGTGTGGATGAACCGACGCTGGCGATGAACTTCCAGGTCAACACCTCGCCGCTCGCCGGCCGCGAGGGCAAGTTCGTCACCAGCCGGCAGTTGCGCGAGCGCCTGTACCGCGAGCTGCAGAGCAACGTGGCGCTGCGCGTGGAAGACACCGACGAGCCGGACGTACTGCGGGTCGCAGGCCGCGGGGAGCTGCACCTGACCATCCTCATCGAGAACATGCGCCGCGAAGGCTACGAGCTCGCCGTGTCGCGCCCGCAGGTGCTGACCCGGATCGTGAACGGCGAGGTGCATGAGCCCTACGAAGCCCTCACCGTCGATATCGAGGACACGCACCAGGGCGCGGTGATGGAGGCGCTCGGCAGCCGCCGCGCGGAGCTCAGCGACATGAGCCTCGGCAACAGCCGCGCGCGCCTCGAGTACCGGGTGCCGGCGCGTGGCCTGATCGGGTTTCAGGGCGAGTTCATGACGCTCACGCGCGGCACCGGCCTCATCAGTCACATCTTCGACGGTTTTGCGCCGGTGAAGGGCGATATTCCCGATCGCCACAATGGCGTGCTGGTGAGCAACGAGCACGGCGAGGCGGTCGCTTACGCGCTGTTCAACCTGCAGGAGCGCGGCCGGCTGTTCGTCGGTCCCGGCGAGAAGCTCTACGAGGGCATGATCATCGGGATCCACAGCCGCGACAACGACCTGGTGGTGAACCCGATCAAGACCAAGAAGCTCACCAACATCCGCGCCGCCGGCAAGGACGAGGCGATCCTGCTGACGCCACCTATCGAGCTGACGCTCGAGTACGCGGTCGAGTTCATCGCCGATGACGAGCTGGTCGAGGTCACGCCTACCTCCATCCGCATCCGCAAGCGCTTTCTGAAGGAGCAGGACCGCAAGCGCGCAGCGCGCAGCGACAATACCGTCACGGCCTGAAGGCCCGCCGCGTGGGCCGTGCACCGCCGTAGCGGCGCGCGCAACTACGGCTCCCTGGCGCCGGAAATGTCGATGAAGCGCAGGAACTCGGCCCGGGTGCGGGCGTCGCTGCGGAAGGTGCCGGTCATGCGGCTGGTGACCATCGACACGTTGCGCTTGTGCACCCCGCGGGTGGTCATGCACTCGTGCACGGCATCCACGACCACACCCACGCCACGCGGCCTCAGCACCTCGGTGATGCAGTCGGCGATCTGGGTGGTGAGCTTCTCCTGCACCTGGAAGCGCCGCGCGTAGCCGTCGACTACGCGCGCGAGCTTGCTGATGCCGACGACCTTGTTGGCGGGCAGGTAGCCGATGTGCACCCGTCCGATCATGGGCGCCATGTGGTGCTCGCAATGCGACTCGAAGGAGATGTCGCGCAGCACGATCATCTCGTCGTAGCCGCCGACTTCCTCGAAGGTGCGCCGCAGGTAGGCGGCCGGGTCAATCTGGTAGCCGGAAAACCAGTCGCGGTAGGCATCCACGACCCTGTGCGGCGTGTCGCGCAGGCCCTCGCGGCGCGGATCCTCACCCGCCCAGCGCAACAGCGTGCGCACCGCGCCTTCCGCGGCGCGGCGTGAGATCCGGGATCGAGCATTCGCCATCTGACCATTTCTCCCGCGGCGCCTCCAGCGGCTGGCCGCCAGCCTGGCGGAAGTGTAGCGGGCGCTGGCGCACGATACGACCCGTCAGGTGACCCGTCAGCTGACAAAGTGCAGCATGGCGAGCGTGAGCAGCAGGCTGCAGGCACCCACCAGGGTCGCCACCACCAGTCCCGCCGCGAGCGGCCGCCAGCCGATGCGCCACATATCGGTGAACGAAACCGACAGGCCCACGGCGGTCATGCCGCAGGTGAGGAACACATCCGAGGCGGTGTAGCCGGTGTTGATGAGTGCCGGCCACAGTGTGACGGAGCCGTGCCACAGCGTGTCCCCGGCAGTGCGCACCACGATGAAGCCGACGAATGCCAGCACGAACAAGGGGATCAGGGGCGCGCGCGTGCCCGGCCCGGCCGGCGCCTGCGCGCCGGAGCGCGCCTCGTGCCGCCGCGCCAGCCAGGCGGCCGCCGGAACCAGCACCGCGATCGACAGATTGCGCAGCAGCTTGGCGACGCTCGCCGCGGCGAGCGCCGCGGGGGCGGCGGCCTGCTGTGAATAGATGAGCGCCGCGCCAATCACCTGCGAGGTGTCGTGGATGGCGGTGCCGAGGAAGATGCCGGCGTGCACGGGGGAGGCGGCCAGGAAGTGGCCCGCCACCCAGGGATAAAACAGCATGGCGATACAGCCGAACAACACCACGCAGGTGACGGCGAACGCCGTCTCGGCATGCCGCGCCCGGATAAGCGGCGCCATCGCCACCACCGCGGTGCAGCCGCACACGGCGGTGCCGATGGCCAGCAGTAATCCCAGCCGACGCGGCACTGCGAGCAGGCGCGCAATGCCGATGCCGGCGAGCAGCGCCACGGTGAGACAACTCAGGGCGACCGGTAGCGCCGTAGCGGCGATGGCCGTCGCGCCACCGAGGGTGAGGCGCAGCCCCACCAGCGCAATGCCGACGCGCAGCAGCCGGTACATGGCCCAGTTGAGTCCACTGCTCGCCCAGGCGGGCACGCCGATGCTGTTCCGCCACAGCATGCCGAGCAGCACTGCGCACATCACCGGACTCAAGGGAACCTGCGGCAGGCCGCCGACGCCCTGCGCCAGAGCGTGCGCCACGCCGCGCGCCACTGCGGCGAGGGCGATGGCGATGCACACGCCCGGCGCCGCCTGGCGCAGCGCCGTCCAGCCCGGCGCGAACGCCCGCAGGAGCGAGCGCACGGCTACAGCGGCAGCCGCTCGCTCGCGATCGGGGGCAGCGGGAGCCGTCGGTCGGCGATCATCCTTTCGTTGAGCTCGGCAATCGCCCGGCTGCCCGTGCGCACGAACAGAAACGGCAGGATACCGTGCACCAGGCAGGCGATACCGGCGAGCACCATGCGGGTGCCGAAGCATGCCGCGCTCACGAGGTGTCCGGTGTAGGTCTCACCGACCGAAGCGGGATGGTCCGAAAAGGCGCGAATCAGGTCCATACGCCATGCTAGCCCCGAGCGCGCGCTACGCGGTTGCGTTCGTCTGGCAAACCCGGGCCGGCTGCGCAACAATGTTGCGCGTTTGCGGGGGTGTGGCGCACATCGTTTCATGGACAAGCTGGATGCCAGAATCCTGGACCTGCTCCAGAGCAACGGCGAGCTGAGCGCCGCCGAGATCGCCGATCGCGTCGGCCTGTCCAAGGCCCCGTGCTGGCGGCGCATCCAGAAGCTGCAGCAGGACGGCGTCATCCGGCGCACCGTGGCGCTGCTCGATGCGCATTCTCTCAACGTCGGCACGACGGTGTTCGTGACCCTCAAGACCGGCAATCACAGCGAAGCCTGGTTCGACAAGTTCGTGCGTGCCGTGCGCGACATCCCCGAAGTCACGGAAATTCACCGCATGAGCGGCGACGTCGACTACCTGATCCGCATCGTGGTGCCGGACATTGACGCCTATGATGTCGTGTACAAGCGGCTGATCTCGGCGGTGGACTTCCAGGACGTGAGTGCCAGCTTCGCCCTCGAGACCATCAAGTACACCACCGCCCTGCCGCTCGACTACCTCAAGCTGGACTGAGTCACCGCGGCCTCGAGCGAGTTCTCGCCGATGATCTGCGCGATGCGCACCGTGATCTCCCCGCGGTCGATGTCATAGGCGCTGGTGGTGAGCACCGGCTCCCGACGCGGCGCCGGTGCGAGCTGGGGGCCGGAGTCATCGTGTATGTCGACGCTGGCGTTGGTGGAGAGTCCGATGCGCAACGGGTGCGCCGCGAGCTCGCGCGCCTCGAGTGCAATGCGCACCGGCACACGCTGCACGACCTTGATCCAGTTGCCGGTGGCATTCTGCGCCGGCAGCAGTGCGAACGCCGCGCCGGTACCCAGGCCCAGCCCGGCGACGGTGCCGTGGTACTTGACCTGCCCGCCGTACAGGTCGGTGATCACTGTCACCGGCTGTCCGATGCGCATGTGCTTGAGCTGCACCTCCCTGAAGTTGGCATCCACCCGCAGCCGCTCGAGCGGCACGATGGCCATGAGTGGCCCGCCGGGCGCGATGCGCTCGCCCAGCTGCACGCCGCGCCTGGCGACGTAGCCGGTGACCGGCGCGCGCACGCGGGTGCGCTGCAGAGCGAGCCAGGCACGCTCCACCACGGTGGCGGCCGCCTGCACGTCCGGGTTATCGGCTACGCCGGTGTGGCCGACCAGGGCGGCGCTGGCGGCGAGATTCTTCTGCGCGGCGATCAGCGCATCGCGCGCCCCGTTCAGTGCGTCGCGCGCGTGCCCAAGCTCCTCGGCAGACACCGCCCCGGTGGCGGCGACATCCTTGCGGCGGTTGAAATCCGCCAGCGCCCGGTCGAGGTCCGCGCGGCGCTGCGCGGCGACCGCCGCCAGCTGGTCGCGGTTGGCAAACACCGTGCGCGTCTGGCGCACCGTGCGCGCCAGTTGCTGCTCGGCATCCTGTAGAGCGATACCGGCATCGGTGGCATCGAGCCTTACCAGCTCCTGGCCAGCGCGCACCTGGTCGGTCTCGTCGGCGCCGATCGCGACCACCGTGCCATTCACCTGCGACATGACACTGATCAGGTCGCCGGCGACGTAGGCGTCGTCCGTGTTCTGGTAATGGCTCGCGTACAGCCACCACCAGGCCGCGGAGAGCAACGCCACGATGAGCACTGCCACCGTTGCGCCGACGAGCCAGGTCTGGCGGCGCTGCCGCCGCGCCAGGGGTGAGGGGGCGGTGGTGACAGGAGCGTCCATTAGGCTCAGGTGGATGATGAGCGCGGGGAGTAGCCACCGCCGAGCGCGCGCACCAGGTCGACGCTGAAGGACAGGCGCCGTGCCTGCAACTGCGCGCGCAGCCCCTGTGCCTGCAACACCTGGTTCTGGCTCGACAGCACGCTCAGGTAATTGTCGAGCCCGGCGCGATAGCGCTCGCTGGTGAGCTCGTAGGAGCGCTGCGCGGCCTCGAGCGCGATCTGCTGCTCGCCGCTCTCGCGCTCGAGCGCTCGCCAGTTCGCGACCACGTCGGCGACCTCGCGCACCGCATCCAGCAGCGTCTGATTGTACTGGCCGACCGACTGGTCGAGCTGCGCCTGCTGCGTCCGCAGAGCGCCGCGCAGCCCGCCGCGGTTGAACACCGGCAGGTGCAGCGCGGGCCCCGCGCCCACGATCCGGTCGGACGCCTCGAACAGCTGCGACAGGCCGATGCTCTGCAGGCCGGCAAACGCCGTCAGGTTCACGTTCGGGTAGAAATCCGCCTCCGCCGCCGCGACCCCGTGAGCCGCGGCCTCCACCTGCGCACGCGCCGCGGCCACGTCCGGGCGGCGCGCGAGCAGATCCGCGGGCAGCGCCGAGGGTAGCGCGAGGTCGGCCGGCGCCGCGAGCTGCGGACGCTGCAGGCGCTGGCCGCGATCGGGACCGGCTCCTGCCAGATCCGCGATCTGATTGCGCGCCAGGTCGATGCTGGCCTGCACCGCCGCCACGCCGGCGCGTGTCAGCGCCACACTGCCTTCCGACTGTTTCACGCGCGCGGTGTTTTCGAGGCCCGCGCTGACGCGCTGCTGCGTCAGCTCGAGAATCGCAGTCTGCTGCTTGAGGTTGTCGTTGGCCACATCCAGCAGCGCGTACCACAGGTCGAGCTGCACGTAAGCACGCACCACGGCCACCGCGAGCGCCAGGCGTGCCGCCGCGCGGTCGGCATCCGCGGCCTGTACGCCCGAGCGTGCCGCGGCCAGCAGGGCGCGATTGCGGCCCCAGAAGTCGAGGTCGAAACTCAAGTCGAGCGCCACACGAGCGTCGGTTGAGTAGCTGCCGGCGAAGGGCGGCGGGTATAGCCCATGCTCCGGATATCGCTGGCGGGTCGACTCGGCGTCGAGCGCCGCGGCCGGCGCACGCGCGGCGCCCGCCGCGATGGCCTGCGCCTGGGCGGCCCGCAGCCGTGCCTGGGCGATCTCGAGGGAGGGGCTCCCCGCGAGCGCCTCGGCGACCAGCGCATCGAGCTGCGGATCGCCGTAACCGTGCCACCACAGGTCCGGCGGCCAGGCCGCGGCATCGAGCCTCGCCGCCGCGAGCGTTTGCTGCGCGCTGAGCGCCTGCGGCTCGAGTTTGGGCGCGGGCTTCCAGTCACCGCGGTCGACACAGCCAGCGAGCGATGCGGCCAGGGTTGCTACGAGAACGGTGTTGCGGGTGCTCATGATTTGCCGCCTGTAGGTCGCGGCTCATTGTCCCCCCTGGGTTGGCCGTTATCGATCATCCGTCCGAGGTAGTCCTTGAGCGCCTCGATCTCCGCCGCGCTGAAACCGGCGAGGTGCCCCTCGAGCACGCGCGCTGCCACCGCCATCAGGCGTGGCAGCAGCACGCGACCGCCGGGCGCGATGCGCAGCAACATCAGGCGGCGGTCCTCACGGCCGCGCTCACGGCGCACCAGCCCCTTGTGCTCGAGCCGATCGAGAATGCGAGTCATGGAACCGGTGTCGTAATGCATGCGCCGACACAGGTCCGCTGCCGTGTGCGCCGCGCCCTCGGCGAGATGCTTCAGCACCCCGAACTGCATGGCGCTCAGGCCAAAGGGCTCGAGTTGCCCGTCCAGCCCGGTGAGCAGCGAGCCGCGCGCCCGGCCCAGCAGATAGCCGACGCCCAGTACCTCGTGCGGGGGTTGCGCCGCTACACGCGGCTCGGCTTTGCCGGCGCTTCTGCGGCTCATGGCGCGCCTGCTATCCTAATGCCTGTTGGTGAGATTACTGCCGATGATATTACTGCCTCGGCAGCAAATTGTCGACGCAGGAGCGCGAGGAGTAACGTGGCAGCAGCACAAACCGCCAGGCGAATTTCCTCCCGCAATACGTTTTTTCTGAAGCGTGTCTTCCCGGTGCTGTGGTTCGGAATGGTCGCGCTGTCTGTGGCGGCGGCCGTGGCGGGCGCCCGTGCGGCGCACGCGGTGCCGGCGGCGGTCTTCATCGTGCCGCTGCTCCTGTTGGTCATCGGCTACGCCATCATGCGCAAGCTGGTGTTCGATCTCGCCGATGAAGTGTTCGACGAAGGCGACGCGTTACGGGTGCGCTTCGGCTCTGACGAGGAGCGCATCCCGCTGACCGATGTCATCAACGTCGGCTATACGCAGTTCGTCAACCCGCCGCGGATCACGCTCACCCTGCGCCAGCCGGGCCGCTTCGGCAGGGAAGTCAGTTTCTCGCCGCCGCTCAGGTTCTTCTCGCCGTTCGTCAGGAATACGCTCGCGACCGAGCTCATCGAGCGGGTGGAGGCGGCGCGGCGGCGCTGAATACGTCCGCCCCGAACCGCGCCAGATCCGGCTCCGCCGCGTACCCGAGCGGTGGCAGGGAAAAGATCGCTTCCACCGTGCGCAGCAGTGAATAGTGGTTGTAGGGCACGGCGGACACGGTTCCCGGTTTCACGAACCGCGATAACACGACCGCCCCGATGCGCCCACCCCCCGGGCCGCCGAACCCGGGCCTGAACTGCGCCCCGGGCAAGGGCTTCTCCCCGCAGCAGGCGGCCGAGCCCGCAGGCCCCACGCCGTCGGACTCGTCGAAAGTGATGACCAGCATCCCATCCGCCTGAAACGCCGGCGAGCTCTCGATCAACGGCACCCAGGTCCTCAGGAACACCTCGATGGCCGCAAGCCCGCCGCGCCGGCCATCGACGCACTCGGCATCGTGGCCGTCGTTGCACAGGTTCGGGGTGATGAAGATGTAGTTCGCGGTCGTGGCGACGCTGTGCAGATCCTGCGGCAGACGCTCGAGATTCACCACGTTCGCGTCGCAGCGCGCCTGATCGTCGATGATGGAATGGAAATACACGAACGGATTGTGCTTGGCGGCGTATTGGTCCGATAGCTTCGCGACGTTGGTAGTCTCGAGCGCTCCGAGCGACACGTGTCCGCAGGTGGCGGACTCCCGGGTCGGGTCCTTGCCCATGTCCTCCATGTACGCCTTCCAGGTCAGTCCCGCGGCTTCCAGCTGGTCCGGCAGGGTCTTCACCATCGGCGGGTAGGCGCACCCGGATCCCGGCAGCTGGCCGTGCGCATCGAGCCCGGCAGCGCGGGCCTTGAAATCCTCAAACGTCGGGCAGTCCAGCTGC
This sequence comes from Steroidobacteraceae bacterium, assembly GCA_041485725.1. GTDB lineage: Bacteria > Pseudomonadota > Gammaproteobacteria > Steroidobacterales > Steroidobacteraceae > 13-2-20CM-66-19. The sequence goes on along the minus strand of JBGPKC010000034.1, from coordinate 18,685 downwards.
GTCGCCTCGTTGGGTGCCTGGCCGCTGACGAGCGCCACGTAATTGCCGAGGCTCGCGTGCCCGATCGCGTAGTACTGGGTGAGCAGTGCTCCCTGCGCGGGAAGCGTGCGCGCCAGATACGGCGCCGCTGACTGCTGGCCGAATGTCACGCCGTAAGACTGGTTCTCCAGTAGCAGCACAAACACGTGCCGGATCGGCGGCAGCGCCGGGACGGGCGGCGCCACGCCGCTGCACCCGGTGAGCGCCACAGCCAGGAAAATGAACACGAAGGCGCCGTGGCCGGCTTTGCGCAAGCTCATGGGGGGTCCTACCTGAGGGCGCGCTATCTTATACGAAGCGCTACGCCGCCTTCCTGCGGAACAGCAGCACCGCGGCGGCGGTGGTGCACAGCGCGATCTCCAGCAGTTTCACCAGGTCCTGCGCCAGGGAAGCGACCGAGGCGCCCTTGAGGAACAGCCCCTGCATGAGCCGCAGCATGTGGGCAAGCGGATTGATCGTCGTGACGAACTGCAGCCACCACGGCATGTTCTCCACCGGCGTTGCGAATCCCGACAGCAACGCGAATGGCAGCAGTACCGCGAACGCGCCCAGAAACGCCTGTTGCTGCGTATGCACCAGGGACGAGATGAAAAGTCCCACTCCCGCGCACGCTTCCGCGAAGGTCAGTACCGCCGCATAGAAAACCAGCAGGTTGCCGCGGAACGGCACGCCGTACAGCAGCGTCACGATCAGCAGGTACAGCGTCGCCTGCACGCTCGCGACCAACAGCGGCGGCAGCAGCTTGCCGAGCGCAATCTCGACCGGCGTCGCCGGAGAAACCAGCGTCTGGTCGAAGGTGCCGAGCTCGCGCTCGCGCGCGACCGACAGCGCGGTGATCATGAGCGCGACGCCGAGGCTCAGCATGCCGACCAGGTTCGGCAGCATGAACCACCGGTAGTCGAGATTGGGGTTGAACCAGTTGTTGATCACGACCTCGGCGTTAGCTGGGGGGGCGAGCGCGGCGCTGCCGCCGGCGGCGGGCGCTCCCCCGGCCGCCATGATGGTGCTTACGTACTGGGCGATGATCTGCGCGGCGTTGGAACGGCGTCCGTCGAGCAGCAGTTGCGCGCTCGCCGGCCGACCGGCGGCGCGGTCGGGGGAAAACCCGCTCGGCAGCACCAGGATCCCGATGACCTGCTCGCGCTCGAGTGCGCCGCGGGCGGCTGCGACGTTGGCGTAACGCGGCAGCCGGGTAAAGCTGCGCGAGCCGGCAAGGCGCTGCTGTACATCGGCGGCGTACGGTCCGCGGTCGAGGTCCACGACCGCGAGAGCGATGTTCTTCACCTCCATGGTGGCGGCGGACGAAAAGATGAACAGCTGGATGATGGGCGGGATGATCAGCGCCAGGCGCGCGCGCGGGTCGCGCAGCATGGTGATCAATTCCTTGCGAACGATGGCCAGCAGCCGCTGCAGCATCCGCCTGGCTCCTCAGTCCAGCCGCTTGTGCAGGCGCCGCCAGGTGAGGCCGAAGAACAGCGCTCCCACGGCGAGCATGAACAGCATGTTGGGAATCAGCACCGACCACAGATCGCCGGCGAGGAATACCGTCTGCAGCGACACGTTCATGTAGCGCGCCGGGATCGCCAGCGTGATCGCCTGCAGCCACGGCGGCATGGAGTGGATATCGAACAGAAACCCCGACAGCATCATCGCCGGCAGGTAACCGGTCATGAGCCCGAGCTGCGCCGCGGCCATCTGCGTTCTCATGGTCACCGATATCAACAGGCCCTGCCCCAGTGCCGGCACCAGGAACACCGCCGACACCAGACCGAGTGCCAGGAACGAGCCGCGCAGCGGCAGCTGGAACAGCAGCAGCGCCGTCAGCACGCACACCGCCATCGACACCATCGCCAGCAGGAAATACGGCAGGGTCTTGCCGATCAGGATCTGGCCGCGCGTCAGGGGCGTCGCGTACAGCGCTTCCAGCGTGCCACGCTCATACTCGCGCGCGATCACCAGTGAGGTGAGCAGCGTCCCGAGCAGCGTCATGATCACCGTCATCGAGCCGGGGATCAGGAACCAACGGCTCACCGCATTGGCGTTGTACCAGTAGCGCACCTCGAGGCTGACTGGAGCCGCGATCGGGCTACCCTGCTCGAGGCCGCGCGCCGCCAGGAAGCCGCTCCAGATCGCGCCCACGTAGCCGTGCACGTAGTTGGCGGTGTTGGGTTCCGCGCCGTCCACCAGCACCTGCACCTGCGCGGTCGTGTTCTGCGCGTACAGACGCCGGCCGAACTCGGCGGGAATGATGACCACTGCCTTGACGTTCTGGTCCTGCAGCAGGCGCTCACCGGAGCGCCGATCGGTGGCCGGAACGACCAGGAACCATTTGGAGCTGGTGAGCGCAGCGGCAAACGCACGCGCGTCGCGGCCGCCGTCCTCGCGCACCATGGCGATCTTTACGACCGTGGTGTCGAGCGAAATGCCGAAACCGAACAGGAACAGGAAGGTGAGCGGCAGCACCACCGCGATGATCCAGCTGGATGGGTCGCGCGTGACCTGCTTGCCCTCCTTGATCATGATCGCGGCGAGTTGCTGCCACCAGCTGCGCGCCCGGGTGAGCGTGTCGCTCATGCCGCCTCTCCTTCGATGAGCGCGATGAACGCATCCTCGAGCGTCGGCTCGGGACGCACCGTGCTGCGCACGCTCGCCTTGAGCTCATCGGGCGTGCCTTCGGCGATCTTTTTGCCGCGCCAGATGAGGCCGATGCGATCGCAATACTCCGCCTCCTCCATGAAGTGCGTGGTGACCAGGACCGCCACTCCCTTGGTGGTCAGCGCGTTGATGTGGTGCCAGAACTCGCGTCGCATGAGGGGATCGACGCCGCTGGTGGGCTCATCGAGAAACAGCACCCTTGGGGCGTGCAGCGTGGCGCAGGCGAGTGCCAGGCGCTGCTTGAAGCCGAGCGGCAGCAGCGCCGCGTTGGACTGCAGATGCGGCGCAAGTTCGAACATGTCGACCATCGCCTGCACCCGCTCGCGCTTGGCGGCGCGCTTCAATCCGTAGATGTCGGCGAAATAGTCGAGGTTCTGCGCAACCGACAGATCGCCATAGAGCGAGAACTTCTGCGCCATGTACCCGAGGCGCGCGCGGGCGCGGCTCGCGGCGCGCGCCAGATTCACGCCCGCGACGTGGGCTGCGCCGCTGCTGGGCATGAGCAGCCCGCACAGCATGCGGAACGTGGTCGACTTGCCGGCGCCGTTAGGTCCCAGCAGGCCGTAGATTTCCCCGGCGTGCACTTCGAAGCCGACGCTATCGGCGGCTACGAAGTCCCCGAAACGGCGCGTCAGGCCCGCGGCACGCACCAGCACGCCATCGGCCGTCGCCGCGGCACTGCCGGCAGCCGCCCGCGTGCCCGGGTGCGCGCCCGTCGGCCAGCCGCGCGCCAGCAGGCTTTCGCCCTTGCGCGCGCCGCCCAGCAACTCGACGTACGCGTCCTCCAGGCGCGGCGCCACCGGCTCGTAAGCATCCGCGTGGAATTCGCCCGCACTGTTTGGCTTCGCCACCAGGCGCACGCTCGCACCCTGAATCACCGCATCGAGCACCGCGTCGCGCTCGAGCTCGCTCTCCGCGATCTGTCGCGCCTTACCGGGGGCGACGCGGCGCCGGAACACGCGCCCGCGTACGCGCTCGCTCAGCTGCGCCGGCGCCCCGTCGTACAGCAGCCGCCCGCGATCGAGCAGCCAGATGTGTGCACAGCGCTCGGCCTCTTCCAGGTAGGCGGTCGACCACAGCACCGTGACCCCGCCTGCCACGAGCTCATTCACCATGCGCCACAGCTCGCGCCGCGACAGCGGGTCGACCCCCACGCCGGGCTCGTCCAGCAACAACAGGCGTGGGCGTCCGAGCAGCGCGCATGCGAGTCCGAGCTTCTGTTTCATGCCACCGGACAGCTTGCCGGCGAGACGCCCGGTAAATGAGCCGAGGTCGGTGAAGCGCAGCAACTGCGCAAAGCGCTGCTGGCGCGTCGCAGCATCCAGAGTGCGGAGGTTGGCGTACAGGTTGAGGTTGTCGAGCACCGAGAGATCCTCGTACAACCCGAAGCGCTGCGGCATGTAACCGGTCTGCGCCTGGGTGGTGCCACCCTCGGCGCGCGGCGTACGACCCAGCACTTCGACCGTCCCGGCGGTGGGCTCCATCAGGCCCGCGAGCAGCCGGATCAGCGTCGTCTTGCCGGCCCCGTCCGGACCCACCAGCCCGAGGATTCTCCCCGGCGGCAGCTCGGCGCTGATCCCGGCGAGCGCGTTGGCGGCGCCGAAGGTCTTCACCAATCCGACCACCCTCGCGGCGGGGGTTGCCGGTGCGCACAGGCTCACCGCGGGATTTCCTAGTGGTTGCGCGCCAGCGCCGGCGGCTGCGCGGCCGGCACCAGCACTGTCACCGGCATGCCCTGCCGGAACACATTGTCGGGATCGCTGGCGATCACGCGGATGCGATACACCAGATCGTCGCGCACCTGATCGGTCTGCACGGTCTTGGGAGTGAACTCGGCATCCGGGGAGATGAAGCCCACGGTGCCGTCGTAGTGTTTGCCTGGCATCGAATCGATGCTCACGCTGACCGTCATCCCCGGCTTGATGCGCCCGAGGCGCGGCTGTGGCACGTAGGCGCGGATCCACACCGGATCGTTCAGCGTCAGCGTGTAGACCGTCTGTCCCGCCTGGACGATCGCGCCGGCCTCGCGCGCACGCACGGAAATGATGCCGGCGCTGGGCGCGAGCAACGTGCTATCCGACAGCGCCGTCTGGGCCTTCTCGAGGCGCGCCTGGGCGGAGGCCAGCATGGCCTGCTGGGTTTCGATGTCCTCGATGCGCGAGCCGCGCAACTCCATCGTCAGCTGATCGCGTGTCCCGGCGAGCTGCGCTTCGCTCATGCGCACGCGCGCCTCGGCGTCGTCGATCTGCTGGTGAGTGACCAGGCCGGCCGCCACCAGCTGCTGCTGGCGCTGCAGCGACACGCGCGCGTTGGCGAGATCGGCGGCGCGCTGCGCCACGGTGGCGCGCGCCTGGGCGATCTCCTCCACGCGGTAGCCGCGCTGGGTCTTGTCCAGCTGGGCCTGCGCCTGAGCCACATCCGCCCTGGCGGCGGCGACGTCGGTCGCAAACGGCACGTGGTCCAGTTGTCCGAGCGGTTGGCCCGCGGTGACCTTGTCGCCCTCCTGCACGGTCATCTCCGAGATCCTGCCGGTCACGCGGAAGGCGAGCTCCACCTGGTGCACGTCCACATTGCCCGACAGCGACAGCGCGGCGTTGGGGTCGTCCGCGCGGTGCGCTCGCCACAGATACCATCCCAGCGCCGCCAGCACGAGAGCGAGTGCGGCGGCGACCCCCATCACGCGCCGGTTCAAGCCACGCGCTCCGGGTGCGGCCCGCGCCGGTCGTGGATTGTGGTTGTGCCGTTACCCACCGCTCGCTCCTCCAGGCGCGATATTGTGCTTGGGTTCACCGTGCGGCGCGCACTGCCGGCCATAAACGGCTGAAGAATTAGCGCCCGCGCGAGAGCCTGGTGCGCAGCCAGTACACCGGCGCCCCGGCCAGAATGATGAGCAGGGTAACACCGGTGTTGCGCGGATCGGTGAACAGCGCGTTGAGCACCATCAGGCCCGAAGCGAGCAGGAACACCGCCGGCACCAGCGGGTAGCCCCACACCCGATACGGCCGCGGCAGCTCGGGACGCCGGCGGCGCAACACGAATACGCCCGCCACCGCGAGTGCGTAGAAGGGCCAGATGCCGAGGATGAACTTGTCGGCCAGCTGCGCGAAGTCATTCTCGAGTACGTAGCCGACACCCAGCGCGGTGGCCAGCCAGATGGCGACCGCCGGGCTGTTGAAACGCGGGGATACGCGCGCCGCGGCGCTAAAGAACAGACCGCGATCGGCCATCGCGAAAAACACGCGCGACCCGGTCATCATCGAGGCGTTCAGGCCGCTGAAGGCGGACACCACCACCGCGGCGGCGACCACAGCCGCCCCCGCGCCACCGAGTAGCGGGATGCGCGCCGCCACGGTGGAGGCAATGAGTTTCGAGCCTGCCATCTGCGCCGGCGCGAGCGCATACATGAAGCCGATGTTGACCACCAGGTACACCAGCATGACGCACAGCGCGCCGGCAATCAGGGCCAGCGGCAGGTTGCGCTGCGGGTTGCTGATCTCCCCCGCCATGGTGGCCGGGTCGGCCCAGCCGTCGTAGGTCCACAGCACCGGGATCAGGGCGCTCGCGAGCAGCGACAGCGGAACGCCGGCGGGCCACGCGGGACTGAAATGCGCGCCGCTGCCGCCGGTCGCGGTGAACGCGAGCAGCCCGAGCGCCGCGAGCACGGCGTACTTGAGCGCGGTGGTCGCACTCAGCACTGCGGCCGCGCGCTGCACGCCGATGTAGTTGATCGCGCCGATGAGCACGATGGCCAGCGCGGCCGTATAGCGCACCTGCACGGCGCTCATCGGCACGAAGTATCCGAGGTACTCCGCGAACACGGTCGCGATGGCGCCCAGCGCGGCGGCGCGGATCACGACCAGCTCGGTCCAGCCGAACAGGAACGCCACCAGCGGACCGTAGCTCTCCAGCAGCCAGGCGAAGATGCCTCCGGAGCGCGGCAACGCGCCCGCCAGTTCCGCCACCGTGAGGGCACCGCACAGCGCGATGATGCCGCCCAGCACCCAGCAGGCGATGATCGGGCCGGGCGCGTGCAGCTGTGCGGCGACCGTGGCGGGAACACGGAAGATTCCGCTGCCGATGGCAACGCCCACGGACACGGCTATGGTCTGCAGCAGGCTCACCGAGCGCGGCATGCGCTCGCCCCACTGGTCAGCCATGAAGTCTCTGCGCGAGCAGTTCGACCCAGTGACACACCGGCACCGAGGTGCCGCCGCCGATATGCGTGAGACAGCCAATGTTTGCGGTGGCGATGAGGTCCGGCGTGCCGCTCTCGAGAGCGGCGACCTTCAGGCGCAGCAGCCGTGCCGACAGCTCAGGCTGCAGGATGGAATAGGTTCCCGCCGAACCGCAGCATTGCTGGCCGTCGGTGACCGGGGTGAGAGCAAATCCCGCGGCCGTCAGCAACGCTTCGACCGTGCCGGTAACCTTCAGGGCGTGTTGCAGAGTGCACGGCGCATGGAAGGCGACCCGCGCCGCGGTCGGCGCCTGCGCGTCCGCTGCGCGCTGCAGCGCTGCGGCGAGTCCTTCACTCTCGGCAGCCACCACCTGAGCGATGTCGCGGGCAAGCGCACTGACGCGCGCCGCCCGCGCGGCGTAGTCCGGATCATCCTGCAGCAGGCGTCCGTACTCGGTCACCATCGAAGCGCAGGCACTTGCGGTGACCACCACCGCCTCGGCGCCCGCCTCGATGTGCGGCCACAGCGCGTCCACGTTGCGCCGCACCTGTTGCAGCGTCTCCCGGTGGGCGGACAGATGATGGGTGAGCGCGCCGCAGCAGCCGGTGCCGGCGACTGCAATGCTCGAGATCCCCACACGATCCAGCACCTGCGCGGCGGCCGCGTCGATGGCCGGCCGCAGAGCCGGCTGCACGCACCCCGGCAGCAACAACACCCGCCGCGCTCGATGCGCTGTGGGCCAGGGCGTGCGGCACGAGCCCGCCGCGCGCGCCGCGGATACGGGCGCCGCCAGTTGCCGCGGCAACAGCGGGCGCGCGATGCGCGCCACACTCAGCAGCGCGCGCACCCGGCGGGTGTGCGGCACGATCTTGCGCAGCAGGTAACGCTTGAGGAGCGAGGCGCGGCTGCGGGTCACGCGCTCTTCGGTAACCGCGCGCCCGATGTCCAGCAGCCGTCCGTACTGCACGCCCGACGGACAGGCAGTCTCGCAGGCGCGACAGGTCAGACAGCGGTCCAGATGCAGCTGCGTGCGCGCGGTGACGGGTGCACCCTCCAGCAGCTGCTTCATCAGGTAGATGCGGCCGCGCGGGCTGTCGAGCTCATCGCCGAGCAATTGGTAGGTGGGACAGGCCGGGAGACAGAAACCGCAGTGCACGCAGGTGCGCAGAATCGCCTGCGCCTCGCGCCCCTCAGGGGTGTCCCTGATGAAATCCGCGAGCGCGGTCCGCATAACTTCCCCGCAGTCGCACGCGTGCGTGCCTGCAGGCAATTGTAAGCTGAATTGTCCGCGCGCGGCGCGCCGACGGAGCGCGTCAGCCGATGAGCGCCTTGAAGCGTTGCGAGCGCGAGCCGTCGCCGAACTCCCCCGAGCGCTTCAGCAGCGCGCGCGCTTCCTCGGCCTGCAACGGCCCGCTGAGCAGAAATCCCTGCGCGTCCTGGCAGTCCTGCTCCTGCAGGAAAGCGAGTTGCGGGAAATTATCCACGCCCTCGGCGGTGACATTGATGCGCATCGAGCGTGACATGGCGATGATGGCCGACGCGATCGCGCGATCGTCGCCGCCCTCGGTGATGCTGGTGACGAACGAGCGACCTATCTTGAGCCGATCGACCGCGAGGTTGCGCAGCCGGCCGAAGTGCGAGTAGCCGGTGGCAAAATCGTCGATGGCGAGGGAGACGCCGAGCTGCTTCAGCTGGGTGATGGTCCTTTCGGCCCACGCCTCATCGGCCATCACCACCGACTCGCTGATCTCCAGCTCCAGCATGGCCGGGTCGAGCCCGGTTTCCCGCAGAATCGCGGCCACCTGGGCCGGATACTCGGCGAGCGCAAACTGACGCCCCGAGACGTTGACCGCAATGCGCTGCACCGGCAGGCCCTCGGCACGCCAGGTCTTGGCTTGCAGGCAGGCGGTGCGCAGCACCCACGCGCCGATCGGCAGTATCAGCCCGGTTTCCTCAGCGACCGGTAGGAACTCGGAACTGCTCACGACGCCGAGCTCGGCGCTCGTCCAGCACAGCAGCGCCTCCATCCCGGAAACGCTGGCGGTGCGCACGTCGAATTGTGGTTGGTACAGCAGCGAGAACTCGTTGCGGGCCAGGGCGCCGCGCAACCGGTCTTCGATGGTGAAACGGTGCAGAGCGATCGCATTCATGGATGCGTCGTAGTAGGCGTAGGTGCCGGAACTGCGCCGCTTGGCAACATACATCGCCAGATCCGCGTGGCGCAGCAGGGTCACCGCATCGGCGCCGTCCTGAGGATAGACGGCGATTCCTACGCTCGGAGTCACCACCAGGGAGTTCGAGGCGAGTTGCATCGGTTCCCGCAGTGCCTCGATCAGCCGCTCGGCCACGCTGCCCGCGTCGGCGGCACAGCGAATAGTCGGCAGCAGCACCATGAATTCATCGCCACCGAGGCGGGCAATATCGCCCAGCCGCGGGCCGGCGCCCGCGCCGGGAACCGCCGTATCGACGCGATCGCGCAGCGAGTTGCGCAACCGGTCCGCGACCAGGCGCAGCAGCTCGTCACCCGCCGCATGACCGAGCGTGTCGTTGACCCTCTTGAAGTTGTCTAGATCCAGATACAGCACCGCGAGGGTGCGATCATTTTCCTTCGCCGCCTGCAGCGCGCGCACCAGCCGGTTATGCGACTGCTCGCGATTGGGCAGACCGGTCAGCGTATCGAAGTATGCGAGCCTGACGATGCGTCGCTCGGCGCGCCACTTGCTCCCCAGGGCAATGGTCATTTGCCGCACTTCATGCGGATGAAAGGGCTTCTGCAGGTACGAGAGCTTGTCTTCGGGGGGCACCAAGCCGCCGATATCACTGGGATCCGCGTCGGAGTAGGCCGTGCAGATGACAATCTCGACCGCCGGATCCAGCTCCCTGATCTGCGCGGCCGCCCACACCCCGTCCGGGCCCGGCGGCATGCGCATGTCGAGGAACACCACGGCGAACGGCTGGTTGCGCGCCAGCGCCTCCTTCACCGCAGTGACCGCCGCCTGAGCCTGGTCGCAGAACACCGGCTCGAAGGTGGTGCTGTGCGCGCGCGCCTTGGCGCGTGCGCGCTCGGGCGAATTCCTGCTGAACAGTCGGCTGCGCAGCTCGCGAAAACCCTCGACCTCCTGACTGACATCACTCTCCGCCAGGACCTGCCGGTAGGCATCCCGAACCCCCGGTTCATCATCGACCACCAGCACCCGAATGGTCGTTTGGTTCAGTTCAGGCATGGTGGACCTCACGCAGCTCCGGCAAGAGACATGGTTTCACGAGCGACCAGGGGCACCAGCAGATGCATCGATGCGCCGCGCCCGGGACCCTCGCTGGCCGCCCAGATGCGTCCGCCCAGCGCGTTGATGGCGTTGGCGCACCAGTGCAGACCGATACCGTGGTTGGTTTCCGGCGACTTGGTCGAGAATCCTTTTTCGAATACCCGGTCGAGATTCTGCGCAGGAATGCCGACACCGTCGTCCTGGAACTGCAGGTGCAGCTGCTGACGCTCAGCCTCGCGCGTGATCTCGGCGCTCACTCGCAATACGCCCTTTTCCTTGCCCGCATCGCGCACCGCGTCCGCGGCGTTGATGATGAGGTTCTGCAGGATCAGGCGCAGCACGGTGCGCGCCACACGCACCACACCCAGTTTGCGTAACGTGTCGTCTGTGTCGACCACCAGCCGCTGCCGGCAGGAGTCGGGCACGATCTCCAGCGACTGCGCCACGAGCTCGGTCAGACGCACCGGTTCGATCACGTGCTCATTGCGTGCGGAGCGCATCTGCTCGGCAAGCGCCGTCTGTATGGCGTTTGCCTGGCGGGTCATGACCTCCACGTCAGCTTGGGCCGAGCGCACGGTGCCGGCGAGCTCCCTGCAGGCCAGGCGCAGGAATTCCTCGAGATCCGCGCTTCGTTGCGGGTCCACCGGCCCTGCCTGAAGCTCCGCAACGGCCTGCTCGGCGTCATCGCTGGGCGCAGCCCGCAGCCGCTCCCTCAGGTTCGCCAGCCGCACGCCGATCGGCGTCATGGCGTTGCCGAGATTGTGCAGCACGCCCTTGGCCAGTTCGGCAAAGCCGGCCTGGAAGGACTGATCGACGAGCTGGGTGCGCGACTCCGCGACGCGGGCCACCATGCGATCCAGCTCACGTGCCAGGACGCCGATCTCATCGGTGCGCGCAAGATCGAGCCGCGTGGTCAGATCCTTGCCCTCATCCAGCGCCACTGCGTGCCGCGTGACGACGGCGAGCGGGGTCAGGACAAGGCGATTCAGGACGCTCACCAGCAGGATGAGCACGACCACCGCGGCCCCCACGAGACAGATCGAGGCATAGGTGACGGCCGCGTGACCGCGCAGCGTGACCTCGCGCGGTACGTCGACCCGCAGCGTCATCACCGGCCGACCGTAGACGTCGTCGAAGGTGCGATACACGCGCGTCACGTCGTTACTCTCGAGGAGTTGCTCCCGCCCCTGGATCGCTCCTGCAGCGAGCAGGGTGAGGTCGGCCTGCGCCTGGGCGCCGATGCTCCGGATGTCCGACGCTGAAAGAAGCCGCCCCATGGCGATCATCCCACGAACCGGGCCGCCGCCGTTGCCGTCGAGCACCGGCGCAGTCGCAAGCATCAGGATCCCACGGTTCGTCGCCATCAGCCCCCGCGCCGGGCGAGCGGCGCGCAGATTCGCTCGCCAGGGGAAGTCGATCGGCAGAGCCTTGCGGGCCGCCAGATCCAACTCGAGCGGCCGGTCGGATTTGAGTTCCAGCGACTTGGACGCCACGACGCTGCCGTCCAGATCGAGTATGAGGATGACATTGATGTTGAGCTGCCGGAGAGCGACGTTGGTGATGTCGGTCTTGATGAACTCCGGATTGCGATCCTGCACGAAACGGTAGGTGTCGACCCAGTTGCCCCAGTCGGCCGCCGAGACGGCGATCCGGTCAATCACCAGGTCGAGCGCAAAGTTGATGCGTCGCATGGCGACGCGGGCGTTTGCGCGCTCCAGCTCCGCGAAGCTCGGCATGACGACCAGCTTCTCGACCAGGATTTCGGCAATCCCGAGGACGAGGAAAACAGCTGCCGTCAGCGCGGCCACCTTGGCGCGGATGTTCACACCATTAAGCTAAATGGATTCCCCGTTGCAGGTATGTCCGGAGATCTCAAATCCGGCCGCGGCCGCGGCCGCCGGCAGTGACGGATGTCACATAATCCGGGCGGACCATTACCCCAGGCGGACCGCGAACCTCGGACCACGGCGAACTCCTCGCCACGGATATAGGCGATCGGTCGGCCCTTTTCTTTCAGCACCTTTGCGAGCCCATCGGACAGTTTCTTTCGCGCCAGTGCTGAAAAAATCTGATGCGGCCTTGGCGATCTCTTCGTCGTCGTAGGCCTCGAATTCCTGCCGTCACTCTCGGCACAGAAAACCAAACATCCCCTGGTTCACGACAAACAGGCTTTCGGCGTTATGTCAGATCAAATTGATGCCAAACGACGACATATTGCCTCATATGAGACATCGTGTCTCATATATGGCCGTACCGCCAAAGCTCAACGAGTCCCAAGCCGCACGACTGAGGACCGCCGCCGAAACGGGAACCGGGCGCGAAGCCGCGGGCGAGCAACACACATTCCGATGAGGTGAGCGTCATGAACAAGATAATCCCAACCGTCCTCCTCGCTGCGGCTGCAGCCCTGGTCGCCTGCGGCGGGGGCGGCGGCATGTCCAGCACGACCCCCCCTGGCAGCACGCCGGTCATGGCGACCGGCACGATCACCGGCTTCGGCAGCATCTACGTCAACGGTGTTCACTTCAAGACGACGAGCGCCACGATCCGCAAGAACGGCCAGGTGGTCGCACAATCGGCTCTCAGGGTCGGTGAGATCGCCCGTATCAAGGGCTCGAAAAATAACAACGAAGGTAATGCCGACAGCGTCGATGTTGACGAGAACGTCGTAGGACCGATTGCGGCCATCGACACCACGCTCAACACGCTCACGGTGCTGGGCCAGACGGTGAAGATCGACGCCGGCACCTCCTTCAGCTCGGACGTTCAGCCCGCCGACATCACCGGGCTCAAAGTCGCCGACTTCGTCGAAGTCAGCGGCCTGACCGCCGCCGACGGCAGCATCAGCGCGACGCGGATCGGGCGCGAGGCCTCGGCCGGAACGCTGCAGGTCCTTGGAACGGTGGCGAGCGTAGATACGGTGGCGCACACCTTCATGATCAACGCCCTCATCGTGAATTATTCGGCCGCGAATCTCACGGGCTTTACCAGTGGCCAGCCGGCCAACGGCGATCTCGTCGAAGTCCAGGGAACGACCTTCGATTCAGGCACCACAACGCTGACCGCAACGCACGTGGACAAGCAGATGAGCGACCAGGAGCAGGCCGGCAATCACGAGGACATGGAGCGTGAAGGTCTCATCACCCGCTTCGCATCGGCCACTGACTTTGACGTTGCTGGCGAGCCGGTCACGACCACGAGCGCGACGGTCTATCGCAACGGCACGGAGGCCGACCTCGCCCTAAACGCAAAAGTCGAGGTAGAAGGGAGCCTCAATGGCTCGAACGTTCTGGTCGCCGACGTCGTATCGTTCCACCACAACGGCGGCGTAGAGCTGCAGTCGACTGTGACAGCGATGGATGCGACCGCGGGCACGCTCACGGTGCTTGGTGTCGAGATCACGGTCACGTCGAGCACGCGCCTCGAGGACAGGAGCTCCGCGCAGGTCGAGATGTTCAGCCTGAGCAACATCAGCGTCGGTGACACGGTCGATGTGCACGGCTTCGAGAGCCCGGCCGGCAGCGGCAAGCTCCTTGCCACTCGGCTCGATCGCGAACCGGCGAGCACTGAAGTGGAAGTGAGCGGGCCATTCACAGCGGGTACGTCGCCGCAGTTCATGGTGTTCGGCATCACCGTTGACGCCTCGTCCGCGACCCTGCGGGATGCTGGCGGAGCGACCCTTACGCTGGCCGACTTCTTCACGCAGGCGGTCGGAAAAAGTGTAGAGGTGAGCGGTCAGCTGTCGGGCATGATCGTGTCTGCGAGTGAGGCCCGCATCCGCGAGCCTGGCAACGACTGAGCGGTTCCACAGCAGTACCCCGCTGCCCGCTTTGAAACGTGGCCGCCCCGGACAGCCCTTGTGGCTGTCCGGGGTTTTCTGCGGAGTACGCCACTAAAGAGACTTCGCATGTGAGATTACTATTCGATCATGGCCTCCGCCTCCACCACACAAGTTCTCGCAGCCGCGCGCCAGTGGCTCAAGCCGCTCGTCCACGTGCTCGTGCGTTGCGGTGTCACATGGAAGGACTTTGCCGAGCTCGCCAAGACGGCATATGTCGAAGTAGCGACTGAGCAGTTCGGCAAGAGAGGGCGCCCAACAAATGTGTCCCGCACGGCAGTGCTGACCGGCCTGGCACGCCGGGAAGTCCGCAAGCAGCGCGAGCGGCTCGATGCCACGCCGCAAGCGTGGACCGGCTACGTTACCAAGGCATCGCTTGTACTCTCCGCTTGGCACCAGGACCCGAAATTTCTGGACTCGAACGGCAAGCCCGCGTTGCTCCCGCTGGATGGCGATGGCTCCACATTCACCGCACTCCTGCGCCTCTGCGGAGCGAGTGACGTGCGGGCAACGACGCTTCTCAAGGAGCTGCGCGCAGCCGGTGCCATACGCGAAACACCGGATGGACGGTTGCAGGCACTGAAGCGTGTCTACATCCCACAGACGATGGATGCGGAACTGATCCGTTTGTGGGGTACGGTGATTGCTGACGTTGCGTCCACGTACGCACACAACCTGACGCGACGAGCCGACGTCGCGGCTCGTTTTGAGCGTGCAGCCCTAAACGACCGTGTTCTGGCGACCGCATTGCCGGAGTTCCAAAAGTTTCTCAACCGCGAGGGCCAGGCTTTCCTCGAGCGAGTGGACGCCTGGTTGACCGAGCACGAGGCCAGGCCGAACGAGAGTGAGCCCGACTCGACGTCCGTGATCCGTCTGGGTGCCGGCGTGTATCACCTTCAAGACTGATGAGCGCCCCTAGAGAACAAGCAGGGCACCTTCCGGAGTCTGTAACATGAAACGCAAATTCACGACGATCGTTACCGCTGCGGTCTTGCTGCTGGCATCGTGCGGTGGCCCGACCCAGCTCGCCGGCATCCAGGGCTCGGGCAGCCCCGTAGTCGCCTCCGGGCCGATCACCGGTTTCGGCAGCATCTTCGTAAACGGTGTCGAATACGCCACGTCGAACGCACAGATTCGCATCGATGATCAGCCCGGCGCCGAGTCGCAGCTGCTCGTAGGTGAGGTCGTCACCGTGACTGGCAGTGTGAATACCGATGGCAAGACCGGCACGGCCACGCAAGTCACGTTCAGCAGCGATGTGGCGGGACCCATAACACGGATCGATATCGCGGGCGGAACGTTCGTGGTGCTCGGCCAGACCGTGCGCGTGTCCGGCTCGACGCTGTTCGACGACAATATCCAGCCGGCCAGCATTGCCACTCTGCAGGTCGGCAACATTGTCCAGGTCAGCGGCTTCCCCAACACGGCCGGTGAAATCGTCGCATCACGCGTTCAGCTGCAAGCTGCCGGAAGCGCGCTCGAGGTCAAAGGAATCGTCCAGTCCCTGGATATGACTGCGCATACGTTCCATGTGAACACGCTCACCGTTGACTACAGCGCGATCACACCGTCGGGCTCGCTTGCGAATGGGGGCAGCGTGAAGGCAAGCGGCACCATGTTAAATGCTGCCGGCGCCCTGGTTGCGACACGCGTCGACGTGTTGCAGGGTTTCGGGGGGACAGCGAACGAAGCGGGGGAGATCGAGGGCCTTATCACGACTTTCACGTCGAATTCGGATTTCGTGATCAATGGACAGCGTGTGACGACGAATGCAAACACTCAATTCACGCTCGATGGGGTGACTCTCGCGGTCAATGTCCGGGTCGAGGTTGAAGGCTCTTTCGACGCCTCCGGCGTGCTGATGGCGACGAGCGTGCAAGCGACGCCCGACGACGCGAGCCTCGTTCGCGGACTGGTTGAAAACGTGAACGCCGGGAGCAATACGCTTACCGTTCTTGGCGTGACGATCACGACAAGCAGTGCCACGGAATTCGAGGACAAGTCGAACCAGCAGATGCGGCTCTTCAAGCTGAGCGACGTGCGTACGAACGACTACGTTGAAGCCCGCGGCGCCCCGGCTCAGAGCGGCGGGCTCAACGCCAACATCCTCGTGCGCGACCTTCCTGAGAGTCACTCTTACCTGCAGGGAACGGCCAGCAACGTCGTCTCTCCCAACCTGACCGTGCTCGGCATCACGGTGGTGACAACATTGGCGACGCAGTTCAGCGGTCCAGATGGCAGCACACTATCCGCTGCTGCGTTCTTCAGTCAGGCTCCGAACAAGAGTGTGAAAGTACGTGGGACACTGTTCGCCGGAGTCTTCACCGCCGATCAGGCGCAAATCGAGCAATAGGCCAGCGCCTCTTCGAAATCCGGTTTGCAGGGCGGCCGTCAGTGGCCGCCCTGCACCACCCGTCCCATCCGGCACGCCCACGCCGTTTCGATAACAGATCCCGGAGTCGTACTCCGCAGCGGCGAAGCCTGGGCTGCGATTCCACTATGCCCATGTCACAATCGCGGCACAGCCAGTCTAGTGTCCCAGCGCGGTTTGTCTGCGTGCGGAGAGTCCATGACAACATTTTCCAGACGCGCTTTCTTTGGATTGACGGCGGGAGTCGCCGCGATTGCCGACAGCGCGAAGGTCGGGGCCGCCAGGGCACGAGCCGCCGGCCTGAGTTCGATAACCACCGGCGTCCAGCCCGTCGCCGCGCAGGAGCACAGCGCTCGTATCGCCAAAGTGCAAACTGCGATGCAGCAGCGAAGGATCGCAGCACTCTTGGTCGAGGCGGGATCAACGCTCGAGTATTTCACAGGCATCCACTGGTGGAGGTCCGAGAGGACGACCGCAGCCCTGATCCCTGCCGAGGGTCAAGTGGTCGTCGTCACTCCTTTCTTCGAAGAGCCGTCCATCCGCGAAACGCTGAAGATAGCGGGTGACGTTCGGCCCTGGAAGGAAGATGAGAGTCCATTTGACCTGATTGCCGGCGCATTACGCGATCACGCCGCGATCGAAGGGCCGCTAGCCGTGGAGGCA
The DNA here is from genome assembly GCA_041485725.1 of Steroidobacteraceae bacterium. Lineage (GTDB taxonomy): Bacteria > Pseudomonadota > Gammaproteobacteria > Steroidobacterales > Steroidobacteraceae > 13-2-20CM-66-19. Next base: position 1,678 of record JBGPKC010000034.1, on the reverse strand, counting down.
ACCACGCGCCTCTTTATCGTCGACCACGTGGCCAAGGCATCGGGCACAAGACGAGAAGCGGTTTTGGGAGACGAGCTTGTCCGTGCCTGCCGGATAGTCAAGTCAGCAGCGGAGCTGGCTTTGATGCAGGCAGCCAACGACGTCACGATTGCAGCGCTGCGACATTTGCACGGTCGGATCGAAGCCGGCATGCGCCGCTCCGACATCTTGAGCTTGCTGATCGCGGCGACTGAGCAACTGGGCGGCTCGCATGAATTTTCGCTGGTATTGCTCAATGAGGCGAGCGCCTATCCGCACGGGTCCGTCAAACCGCAGGAAGTGCGCAAGGGGTCAGTCATCCTCATCGACACTGGCTGCAGCGTTCACGGCTACCAGTCCGACATCTCCAGGAGCTGGGTATTCGGCGAGGCCTCGCCTCGTCAGCGGGAGGTTTGGGACACGGTGAAGCGGGGCCAGGAGATCGCGCTCGAGACGGCGAAGCTCGGCACTCCCGTCGGCGCCATCGACCAGGCAGTGCGCGCATTCTACGAGCAGAAGGGCTGGAGCAAAGACTATGGCTTACCGGGTTTGTCGCATCGGACCGGCCACGGGATTGGAATGGACGGGCACGAGCCGCCCTATCTCGTGCGTAACGATGCAACTCCACTTCAGGCCGGGATGTGCTTCTCCGACGAGCCGGGAATCTACATTCCTGGAGAATTCGGTATCCGGCTGGAAGATTGTTGGTTCATGACCGAGGCCGGGCCAAAACTTTTCACCCAACTGGCCAAATCGATAGACCAGCCGATCTGAGCAAGACTGACGGCGCAATGAGGTTAATCGCGCGTCTGATTCTCCTGCGCGACGGTTGACTGCAAGTGCAACGCCGAGGGGTCGACGACATCCTTGATGTCCTTGCACTGCGGGAGCGTGGCGCCCTTGTAGCTGTTCACCGGGAAGTACCTGATCTGCCACATTGCGAAGCCCCAAACGTCAAGGCCCGCCTTAAGGTACTTGCTGGCGCGGTCGGCAGCCTCGCAGTCGTACTGCGACCGGTAGAGGTGCTGTTGAGTCTCCCTGAGCAGGTCCGCGCGAGCTCTTCCTTCGGACCGCTGTAGGAGAGTCTCCTTGAGACTCAAAGCGGTCCCCGCATGGTGCGAGCGGCGCTGAACCTTGAAGTCCGAGTCGGAGTACGGGTCGACGTTGTCAACCGGAACCGCTGTAGAGCGATCGACCTTGGGCGCCGGAGCATGTGCCGCAACCACGTCCGGTGAGCCATGCGCGTCCGATACGGGCACGGCCGTTGAGGGTTCGAGGACGTCGGCCGTCGCCGCGCTGCGTGCAGATTGCGCCGCCAAGTAGTCTCCGACAGCCCACACGCCCAACGTGATGACAGCCGCGCTGGCTCCTACGAGTGTTGCGTACTTGGTGAAGCCGCGGATGAAGGTGGGCCCTAGCGAAGCGGGCAGCTTGAGAAACCGCTTTCGCGCGTCGCTGCGCTGAAGCCAGCCGATAAGGTGCCTGATGCTGTAGAGCACACCTTGGGCGACGAAGAAGCCGAGGGCGGTGCCGATGACGAGTTGAGTCATGCTCATGACTAATACCGTGCTCGCGCATATCTCTTGCCAAGTGGACATTCTGCGCGTCACCTCAGCAGCCATCCGTGAGCAGGATCACGGAGCCGGCGCGCATTCCGTGC
>JBGPKC010000033.1:0-31817 GCA_041485725.1 Steroidobacteraceae bacterium | reverse complement strand
CGCGCAGGCTCTCTCCGGGGCGCTTGCGGGCGTTGTAGAGCGACCAGAGCTCGGGGCGCTGCTGCTTGGGGTCCCAGCGGTGCTGGGCGGAGCGGAACGAAAAAATGCGCTCCTTGGCGCGACTCTTCTCCTCGTCGCGCCGCGCGCCGCCGAAGGCCGCATCGAAGCGGTACTTGTCGAGCGCCTGGCGCAGCGCCTGGGTCTTCATGACATCGGTGTGCAGCTGCGAGCCGTGGGTGAACGGGCCAACGCCCAAGCGCAGCCCCTCCGGGTTCACGTGCACCAGCAGCTGCATGCCGAGCTGCTGCGCGATTGCGTCCCGAAACTCGTACATGGCACGGAACTTCCAGGTGGTATCCACGTGCAGCAGCGGAAACGGCGGCAGCGCCGGATAAAACGCCTTCACGGCGAGGTGCAGCATCACCGCGCTGTCCTTGCCGATGGAGTACAGCATCACCGGCCGCTCGCACTCCGCAACCACCTCGCGCAGGATGTGGATGCTCTCCGCCTCGAGCCGTTGCAGGTGGGTGAGAGCCGCCGCGGCCGGTACGGTACTACCGGCCGTCGCCTGTGTGCCGGGCGTGTCGCTCGCGGCTCGACTCATGTCACAGACTCCCTCAGCACGCGCGCGACGGACGCCGGAACCTCAGACCCCCGGGTCGGCCTGCGCCCGGATCACGAAACTAGTTTACGCGGAGCCCCGGACAAGCGTAACTCGCTCAAAAACGGCCGCTGCAGAGGGCGCACCGAGCCCGTGGGACGCGCGGTGCCAGGAATGCGACGAAGCAACTGGAGGCAGTTGCCCGGCCGTGCTCTACTGGCGGGCGTGCTCCGTCACGCCCAAGTGCTGCTGTGCGGCTGTCTGCTGGGGATCCTCTTCTCCGTGCCTCTCGCGGCCGACACCACGGAGACCACGGAGACCGCGGCCCCCGCACCCAAGCCACCGCCGGCAAACCCAACCGAGGACCAGCTCACCGAAGTCATCGTGCAAACCACGGAGCCGAGGTTCGTGGCTCCGACGCGGCGTGACCGCATCGGCAGGATCTGGGCGCCCGTGCTCATCGACGGCAAAGGACCCTATCGCCTGGTGCTCGATACCGGCGCCAACCACTCCGCGGTCACCGGGCGCACCGCGCAGCTGCTCGAGACAATCCCCTCGGAGGACGGGACCACTCTGGTGACCGGATTCACCGGCTCCGCCGTGGTGCCCACCATTCATGTCGGCCGGCTGGAGGTGGGCGACCTGCTCCTCGGTCCTGCCGATCTGCCGGTGCTGGCGGACGTTTTTGGCGGCGCGCAGGGTGTGCTCGGTATCGAGGGACTGGCCGACATGCGGATTTACGCGGACTTCGGGCGCGATCAGCTGATTATCTCGCGCTCGCACGGCGAGCGCGCCCGCCGTGATTTCACCGTCGTGCCGCTCACGTCGATCCGCGGCGGCCTGCTGGTAGCCGACGTGCGCGTGGGATGGGTGCGCGCCAAGGCCATCATCGACACGGGTGCCCAGGGGACCGTCGGCAACCTCATGCTGCGCGACGCCCTGATGCGACATCCGCCGCGCAACGCGAAGCACGAGGACATCATCGGCGTGACCCTCGACGTGCAGGGCGGTGATAACATACAGGCACCAGACATCGACTTTGGTCACCTCACCGTACACGGCGTGCGCGTCACCTTCGGTGACATGTATCTGTTCCAGCACTGGAAGCTGACCGACCAGCCAACACTGACGCTCGGTATGGATCTGCTCGGATCGTTCGACGTGCTGGTCATCGATTACAACCGGCACGAGCTGCAGATCCGGCTGCGCGGTGCGAAGCTGCCGGACTAGTGCTCAGGATGTGCCCCGCCCGCGTTGTCCCATGCGCAGGAACCGCCGTCGTTCGTTCCACTGGTGCCGCGCATGCAGCCGCTCGGACTGGTTTGCGGCTTCCGCTGGCAGCGCCTGCAGGGCGCGCAGTGCGGCGGCATGCGCCATGGCGACTGCCGGGTCGGTCTGCAGCAACGCGCGATAGTGTTCGAGGAACGGCTGCTCGGCCGGCGCGCCCCCGCCGGTGAGCAGCTCCCGCGCGTGCGCTCCAATCGCAGCGCTCTCACTCGCGGGCAGATCATCCGCGTAAGCGACCGCGTGATCGACATCCGCGATCAGCCGGTACAGAGGCTGTAACCAGGCCCATTCCGGGCTGGTCGTGATCTGTCGCAGCCGCTCGAGCGGCGAGGCCGGCGGCGCAAAATGGCGCTCCGCCTCCAGCAGCGCTCCCAGCACGCCCTGCAGGGCGACACTGCTCTCCCGAAGACTGTCCAGCCACGGACGGTCTGATGACATGTCCTTAGCCTACCCGCTGCCCGTGGACGGCGCCAGGCAGCAACCCCAAGCCGCAATCGGCGAGCTCGCCGATGCACGCGAGCGTGACGTCGGCCGGCGGATAGGCTCGCAGCTCGCGTGCGTCCAGCGCGTAGTGCCCCTGGCGCGGAAAGACGGTGGTCAGGCGCTCGCGCCACGCGCGCTTCATGGCGGCGAGGATGCGCAGCTTGTCATCGACCATGACGTAGTGATCGGCGGGAAAGCGCCGCTCGATGGCTTCCAGCATCTGCTCCTTGTGCAGGTAAATGAGGACTCTCCCCTCCACCGCGTCCCACAGCCCGGCGCGCTGCACCTTGCGCGGCTGGAAGACCACGTCGCCGTCGGACAGGATGACCGTGGTTCCGAGGCGCGCGCAGCGCGCCAGCGCCGCCAGCGCACCCGGATAGAGCCGGTCGGCGAACGGGTAATCCACCAGAAAGAACGAGACCCGCAGCAGCTGTGGATCGTCGAGGTTCTCCAGGCGATAGCGCTGCAGGGCCCCCAGATAGTCGGCGTACCCGAGCTGCGCGCGCAGCTCCTCGAAAATTGCCCAGTAACGGTCGCGGCTGGCGTGACCGAACTCGCGCTGCAGATGTGCGCTCAGATCAGCTTGTACGGCGTCGTTGTCGAGCAGTGTGTTGTCCACATCGAACAGGAACACCAGTCTGGTCGCCGTATCCGCCATTAGGAGTGCCCCGTGCCGTCGCCTGTGAGCCAGTGTACGCTGTGGGTCAAGACCGCAGACGCGGGCCTGTCAACCCGGCAGTCGCAAGCGCGTTGCCAGCGCTCAGAGGTTCTGCGCACGGAGGTACGGCAGTGAATATCGAGGCTCGCCGACGTCGCCTGCTTGCGTCCGTGGGTCTGGGCGTCCTGCTCGGCCCCCTGGCCAGTTGCCACTACGGCTCCCATTACAGCCAGCCGACCTTCGACGTGCCGAATTCGATCGCTATCGCGGATGTGAATGGCGACGGCACTCCCGATCTGCTGGTTGCCACGACCGTCGACCAGGGCAATCCGCACAACCCGGGCTTCGCCAACGTCATCCTGGGCAACCAAGGCTCCGCGGGTACGTTTCAGACCGGGGTGCACTATCCGACGACGGGAAACGACCCCTCCAGCATAGCGGTCGCGGACCTCACCGGCTCCGGATCCCAGGACCTCGTGATTGCGAACTTCGGCGCCGGCAGTGTCTCGGTATTCCTGCACGGAGCGACTCCGGGTACCTACACGTCCGCGGTCGACGTGCCGACCGGCGGGAAGCCGAACCAGCTGGTGATCGGCGACCTCAATGGCGACGGCAAGCCGGATCTGGTCATCGCGGACGCGAGTGCCACCGGTAACGCCATCGTCCTGTTCCAGGACCCGGTTAACCCGGGGCAGTTCCTCCCGCCGACGAAGCTCGCGACCGGCAACAGCACTGCGGCGGTCGCGATCGGGGACCTGAACGGCGACGGCGCGCCCGACATCGTGGCCGCCACCTCCGACGCCAGTGGCAACAATGGCGCCGTTTACATCTTCCACCAGAACGCCGCCAGTGCCGGCACGTTCCTGGCGCCGGTGACGGTGCCCGCGGGGGCACAGCCCCAGGCGGTCAGGATCGCGGATGTGAACCACGACGGCCTGCAGGACATCGTCGTGGCCAATTTTGGCCCGGGCACCGACGGCAAAGGATCGGCGGGAGTCTCGGTGCTGCTGCAGGACGCGGCGCATCCAGGCAGCTTTCTGGCACCGGTCACGTACGCCACCCATGGGGGGACCATCGATGTCGCGGTTGCCGATCTGGACGGTGATGGCAAGCCGGACCTGGTCGTTGCGAATCTCGGACCCACCCCCACGGGCAGCGTGTCCGTGCTGCTGCAGGACCCAGCGCGACCGGGGGTGTTTCTTACGGCCACGAGCTACCTGGGCCTCGGCCAGCCACTCTCGGTGGCGATCGCCGATCTCAACGGCGACGGTAATCCGGACATTGCGGTGGCCGATGGCGCCAGCGCCACCGTCATGCTGCAGAACGCGACCTCGCCCGGTACGTTCGCGCAGCCGGTGCAAGTCGGGAATTAAGGCAGCAGCGTTCTAGCGCGCGCTGTAGCCGCGCGCATCGAGGCAGGCGATCATGGCGCGGCGATAGTCCGCCACGCTTCCCGATGACTGCTGCGACGAGCGAGTGGGATCGAAACCCGTCTGGTTCACCGCCCAGCTGTGGCACTCGTAACGGTCCTTCTGCGTCTGCTCATCGCTTTGACCGCTGCGGGGATAGAGGTATACATCCGAGCCACCGCTGCCACCGTACTGTGCGGCGCCGCTGTATGTGCCGTCGGAGGATGAGTCGGTTGCCTCGGTGCCCGCGACCGGCGGCGGATCCGTCACGACATAGCCGTTGTCGCCCGGGCTCCAGGAGTAATAGAGGTTATTCCAGTAGTAGTAGGGCATCCCACCCCACCAGAACGTGGCATAGCCGAACGGAAGTATCGGCAGGAACCAGGCAAAACCGGGGTTGAAATAACAGTGCGGCCAGAAGACGCCGTGCCAGTAGCCGCCGCCCCAGGCGTGCCCGCCGTTCCAGCCGGGTACGAAACCTCCGCCGCCCGAGTAGCGAGTGGCCGCGTGCATCGCGCTGGTGCCCGCGAAACGTCCGTGCGCGGCCGGGTGAAAGGTCTGCGCGCCAGGGGCGCTGGCGAAGTGAGGCCCGGCATAGTAGTGCCCGCCCGCGGCACCGGCGAAATGCCCGCCCGCGGCAGCGGCGAAATGCCCGCCGCTGATATGTCCGCCACTGAAGTGGCCACCGCCGCCCATGGCGTGCCCGCCCCCGAAGTGACCCCCGCCCCCTGCTCCGGAGTGGCCTCCTCCCCCGCCTGCGGAGTGGCCGCCACCGCCACCTCCGGAGTGGCCGCCACCTCCTGAGTGGCCTTGCGCATAGGTCAAAGCTGGCGCACCCGCTACCGCCACGCCGAGCAGCAGGGCTCCGACGGTCCGTATAAGTCGTGTGCTGGCTCTGTTCACTCTCATCACCCCGTTGTCGCAACCGCGGTCCTTGGAAAGGTCCCCGGCTACTGGATTAGACGCCTCGCGGGCGCGCCTGTTCAAGCTGACATACATTAAAACGCAGTCACGCACCGGCGCGTTGACCGCCATCGCAAGGAAGCGACCGGCTTGACATTTCTTGAGGCAATTCATCGATCTGTGCGCGCGCGCTTCCGTTCCCGCGCAAGCCGCGGCTCAATAGACCATATTGAGGGCGATTGCCGGCGTCACACTGGCCGTCGCGTTACGCCCCGCGACGAACATCCTCAGGCCCAGGAGCAGGCCGATGCGGCTGTTCCAGTTGTATTCGATCGCGGGGGCAAGACCCAGGGAGTATCCGGACCCTGAACGGGCGTGAAAACTGGAGACGCCGGGAGCGCCGGCCGCTGACGGCAGGCTGCCGCTCACGCGTGTGCTGCCGTTGTACTGATAGACGACATCGAGCGCCAGCACCCAGTTTCGGGTGAGGCTGTACTCCCCCGCTGCATCCGCCGTGAAGGAATCGCCGGGGTACGCGCGGCCGCGAAATCCACTGGCAGTCCCATAGACGCTCACATCGTGCACGCCCGCGGAGGAAGACACCGCGTACGTGAGGTCAAGCCGTACCCGCAGAATCCGCCCATTGGGCATCCACAGGTAGTCCTGGGAATAGATCGACAGGCCCGTGGTGTACGCCCCCGCCCCGAAGCCGTCGCTGGCGCGCCCGAGGCGTTGGTAGCGTCCGGTGGGCAGGGTCTCATCGATCACCAGCGCGATCGCGGGCATGCGGTGACCGTCCTGGAATCGCGTCAGGCCGTAGCCGGCCTGCAAAGTGAGATCACCCAGGCCGACACTTGAGCTGTTGGGCGCTCCCGCGGGCTCGTTGAAGCCGAACCGCGGAATGAAGCCCACGGAGACCCGGTCCGTGAGCCCGTACAGGATGTAACTCAGAGAGCCGATATCGTGTTCGCGGGCACTCGCATGCCGTGTGCCATTCATGTCGAAGCGGCCGTCAGTCATCACATCGAAGAGATAGGGCTCGACCAGCATGTGCCCCTGCGGCAACGTTGCCGCGGAAGGCGCCAGCATCGGTCCCGTCCACCAGGCGTCGTCGCGCGATTGATCGGCAGCCGCGGCAGCGCCGCTCGCCACCATCACGGCGCAGGCCAGCCCGTGTCTCAACACGCTCGCTCGGGTTGTGTCGTGCCACACGCCTGCCATTCGCTCACGTCCTGTCACCCGCGCCGCGCCCAGCGCTGCGGCGTGCGCGCATGGTCCCCGCCTCACGCCCGCCGCGCACTCCGTTTCCTGCTGTGATGTACGTCACACTGCGGGCCCGATTAACTTTCCGTCACAATCGTCAGCAGTCCTGAACCTGCGACGTTGTTAACGCCCAGCAGCCGGGGGTTCCGGCTCAATACCGACCGCTCAACAGGCGCTTTCAGGAGGAGAATCCATGTTGAAGTCCATCCGTACCGCTCTGACCGTCGCTGCCGTGACCCTGTCGCTCAGCGGCCTTGCCACCAACGCGATGGCCGACACGCAGTGGCAGAAGACGCACCCGCGCCGCGAGCAGGTGAACAATCGGCTTGCCAACCAGAACAAGCGCATCCACCAGGAGCGCAAGGAAGGCGAGATCACCAAGGCGCAGGCGGCGAAGCTGCACCGTGAGGACCGCGCCATCCGCAAGGAAGAGCGCACCATGGCGAGCACCAATCACGGCCACATCACCAAGGCCGAGCAAAAGGCGCTCAACCAGCAGGAGAACCAGGTCAGCAAGCAGATCGGCAAGTAACTTCCCTGACCTCCAGCGGCGGGAGCGCGGCGTACTGCGCTCCCGCCGTCTTGTTTCAGCCGCGCTCGAGGCAACATGGGTGCCGCGGTGCGAGCCGTTCAGGCCTTGAGTGAGAATGGCGTGAAGTTCGTGTCGCGATCGTAGTAATCCTCCTGCTCGGCACGCTTCAGAAATCCGACGACGCGGTAAGTCACCGGGGTCATGATCACTTCCCACGCCGATTTCAACACGTATTGCGTCGTGGTCACCGTGAGGAGCTCGCCGCTCGGCCACAGGCCCGCGAACGCGATCGTATAGAACAGCCCGGAGTCGACCAGTTCCCCGCACAGCGTGGAGCCGACGATGCGTGTCCACAGCCAGCGGCCCGAGCTCCAGAGCTTCATCTTCGCCAGCACGTAGCTGTTGACGAACGAGCCGCACCAGAACGCCACGATCGAGGCGCCGATGATGCGCGGCGTGTTGCCGAAAATCTCTTCGACCGCCGGCTGCTTGTGGCGCCAGAAATCCGCGGGCGGCAGGTGCACGATCACCGCGGACATGAGTGCCGCGAACACCAGCGCCGCAAAGCCGCTCCACACGACGCGCCGGTCGCGCGCATAGCCATACACCTCGGTGAGGATATCCCCGAAGACGTAGGAGATCGGAAAGAACAGCACGCCCGCCATGAACGTCACCGGCCCCCACAACGGCACCTGCACGGTTGATACCTTGGCCGGACCGATGAGATTCGCGCACAGCAGCACGCACACGTACGCGCCCAGGATGAGGTCGTAGTAGCGGTAGCTCTTCAACGGCCCGGATCGCATCAAGCCGGCAGCACCGTGCCCACGGCCTCGCCGAAACCGATGCGCGCGTACCCCTGCCGTTCGCACCAGCCCCGCAGCGTGACCCGATCGCCGTCCTCGAGGAAGGTGCGTGTCTCGCCACCGGCGAGCGCGATCGGCTGCCGGCCACCGCCGCTCAGCTCCAGCAGCGAGCCGCCCTCCGTCGGCAGCGGACCGGATTGTGTACCGCTGCCGAACAGGTCCCCGGCGTTCAAGTTGCAGCCGTTCACGGTGTGGTGCGCGAGCATCTGCGCGACGGTCCACCACGAGTCGCGGAAGCTCGCATGCGACAGGCGCTGCGGCCCGAGATTTGCAGCGCGCATGCGCGCGCTGTCGAGCCACACCTCCAGTTGAATATCGATGGCGCCCGCTTCGCGCAACGCGCCGTCATCGAGGTATGCAAGCGGCGGCGGCTCGCCGGCCGGTCGACTCCAGTAAGCACGAAACGGTGCCAGCGCCTCGAGCGTCACCACCCATGGCGAGACCGTGGTCGCGAAGTTCTTCGCCAGAAAGGGACCCAGCGGCTGGTACTCCCACGCCTGGATATCGCGCGCCGACCAGTCATTCAGCAGGCACAGTCCAAAGACATGCGCCTCGGCCTGCGCCAGCGGCACGCTGCGCCCGAGCTCATTCCCTCGCCCGACGAATACGCCCACTTCCAGCTCGTAGTCCAGCCGCCGCGTGGCGGCGAGCTCCGGCCGTGCGGCCCCCGGCGGCAGCACCTGTCCCATGGGCCGCGCAAAGTCGTAACCCGACACCCGGATCGAGGAGGCGCGGCCGTGGTACGCGATCGGCAGCCACTTGTAATTCGGGAGCAGAGGATTGTCGGGGCGGAGCAGCCGGCCCACGGCGGTGGCGTGATGGATCGAGGCGTAGAAGTCGGTGAAGTCGCCCACCTGCGCCGCGACGCGGTACTCCACGGCGTTCTGCGGAACGAGCCGCGAGCGCAGTGGCTCCGCCAGCGCGGAGTCCGTGCGCAGCGCCGAGGACAGGGCCGCCCGCAGCGCCGCGCTGGCCTGCGCTCCGAGGCCCATGAACGCATTGAGAACCGGCTGGGCACACGCGGCGAGTGCCTGCGCGGCGAGCCCGTCGAACAGGCCCAGGCCATGCAGCGCGCCCAGATCGAGCACCTGATCGCCGATGGCGACGCCGCCGCGGAAGTGCTCGGCGCTGCGTGCGCGCCGGAAGGCGCAGAACGGCAGGTTCTGAATCGGAAAGTCGCTTGCGGGTGCGTTCGCGGAGCTGACCCAACTGCTGAGCTTCGGGTCGTGGGTGGCGTTGATCGCGGTCATGGACGTGGACGTAAGTCCGCTGCGCTCAGGGGCCACGGCGTCCGCGCCGCGCCGGCGTCGCCAAGTCCGGTGCGAAGTTCTTCTTCAGGCCCCGCCACACCTGCACGTAATCGCCCTGCAGGAGCGGTGTCTGCAGCGCGTAGCGCGTCGGCCGGATCACCGTGCGCGTCTCGAACATGAAGGCCATGGTGTCGGTGATGTGCACCGGCCCGGACGTGTCGGCTGCGATTGCCTTGTCATAGGTCGCGGCATCCGGTCCGTGCCCGGTCATGCAATTGTGGAGCGACGCCCCGCCCGGAGCGAAGCCTTCCGCCTTCGCGTCGTAGACGCCTTCAATCAGTCCCATGAACTCGCTGGCGACGTTGCGATGGAACCAGGGCGGCCGGAACGTGTCCTCCATCGCCAGCCAGCGGGGCGGAAAAATCACGAAGTCGATGGCATCCACACCCGGCGTATCGCTGATCGACTGCAGCACCACAAAAATCGACGGATCGGGATGATCGTAGCTGATCGAGCCGATGGTGTTGAAGCGCCGCAGGTCGTACTTGTAAGGCGCATTGTTGCCATGCCACGCCACCACATCGAGCGGCGAGTGGTCGATGCGCGCCGACCACAGGTGGCCGGCAAACTTCGCCACCAGTTCGAACTCCCCCTCCCGGTCTTCGTACCAGGCGACGGGTGTCTGAAAGTCGCGCGGGTTGGCGAGTCCGTTGGAGCCGATGGGCCCGAGGTCCGGCAAGCGAAACGGCGCGCCGAAGTTCTCGCACACGTAGCCGCGCGCCGCGCTCTCCAGCAGCTCGACCCGAAAGCGCAGGCCGCGCGGTATCACGGCGATCTCCAGCGGCTGCACCTCGATGACGCCCAGCTCGGTGGCGAGGCGCAGGGCGCCCTGCTGCGGCACGAGCAGCAGTTCCCCGTCGGCGTCATAGAAAAACCGTTCGCTCATGGAGCGGTTGGCCGCATACCAGTGAATGCCGCAACCCAGCTGCTGGTCCGGCGAGCCATTACCCCCGAGAGTGGCGAGCGCCGCGATGAAGTCCGTCGGCTCGCGCGGCAGCGGCGGCGGGCTCCAGCGCAGCGGGTTCGGTGAGGGCGCGGACTCATCGAAGCGGCTGGTGATGTGGCCATCATCGATGCGCCGGAAGGCATCGTGAACCGCCGCCGGCCGGATGCGATACAGCCAGCTGCGCCGGTTGGCGTGCCGCGGCGCGGTAAAGGCGGTCCCCGAGAACTGCTCCGCATACAGCCCGTAGGCGCAGCGCTGCGGCGAATTGCGTCCCTGCGGCAGCGCGCCTGGCAAGGCCTCGCTCGCGAAATGATTGCCGAAGCCGCTGTGATAACGCGGCCCGGCGCCGGCGGCCGCTCCGGCAACGGTGCTCATACAGCTCACTCCCTGCTGGGGTTGCGCACACTATAATGTCGTACCAACGATTGCGCACTCGCGGTTGATGTCTGTCATCACCTGTCCGTCCTGCGGTGCACGGCCGAGCCGCGCGGCTTCGTGAGTGGAGCTGCTAACATGCAGGCCGTGTCGGGACTGAACTTGTGGCTGGCGGCTGGCGTGCTCGCGTGCAGCTCGTTGGTGTGCGCCCTGCAACTGCACGCCTCCGAGAGCGTGGCGGCGCCGCTGACGCCGGTCGCACACTCCGCGCTTGTGACCCTGGAAGCCGGCCCCACAGCCGCGGGGCTGATGCTGCGGCTGCGGCACACGGCCGATCAGACACCCGTGTCGGTGACTGATCTGACGGTGTCCGTCGATGGCAAGAGCCAGCTCGCCATGCGACGTGCGGACGGCTCATGGTTCGTACCGCTGTCCGGCGCCACCGTTGCAAACGAGCAGCTCGACGTGGTGGTCGCACACGATGGCATCCGCGAGGCTCTCAGCGGCCGCATCGTCGCCGGCGCAGGCACCCCCGGCGCGCGCAACGCCAACGGCGCGGCGAGCGTGCTGCGCGATCACAAGCAGCTGGCGTGGTGGATCCTCAACATCACGATCGTGCTAATCGCGGCGATCGCGATCTCACGGCGCCTGTCGTGACCTGGCGCGCGGCCTAAGTGCGCAAGCTCAAGGGCGTCGGCCCTGCGGTTCGAGCACCAGCAGCCTGAATGAGCCCGGCAGGATCGCCGGCCGTGGATGCGGGTGTTCGGGTGTGGCCGCGGGCGGTGCGCCAAAATCCGCGGTCACCAGATAGATACGGTGGGTGCGCACATCCAGCGCCAAGGTGCGGGCGCCGCGCCGTGTCGGCACTGACTGCGCGACCTGCAGAGCACCGGAGGCACTCAGGCTCACCACCGTGAGTGTGCCCTCGCCGCACGATGCGAACGCCAGACGGCTGCCCGGATCGAAAGCCGCCGCGTCGACGCCCGCGCCGATGGGTGCGGTGCCCAGCACGTGCCCCGAGGCGGCATCGATCAGCGCCATGACCTTGTTGCCGCACACCGAGAACAGTTGCTGCCGGGCGGCATCGAGCGCCAGGCCCGAGGGCTCCTCGCAGCCGCTGATCGGCCACACCGAGGTGACGCTGAGCTTTTGCGGATCGATCAGCGCCAGGCTGCTCTTGTCCTCGAGGTTCACGTAGATGCGGCCCTTGCCGTCCGAGACCGCAAACTCGGGTTTGGCGTCCAGCGGGATGGTGCCGATGACTTCGTCGGTCTTTGCATCGACGGCGGTCGCGTTGCGCCCGCGCCCGTTGAACGTGAACACGCGGTGGCTGGCGGCGTCGTAGAGGATGGCGTCAGGGTTCTCGCCGGTGGTCTTGATCTCCTTGAGCCGCGCGAGCGTCTTCAGATCAAAGACGACGATGACGCCCGAGCGCCCGGCGCTGATGTAGCCGCGGCCGAGGTCAGGAGCGAGCGCGATCCCATGCACGCCCGGGGTATCGGCAATCTCGCCCGCCACCGCCAGCTTGTCGGTATCAATGACCTGTACACGCGTGCCGTGTGCGATGAAGAGGCGATGACCACCGGGTTCGAACGTGAGGTAGTCCCAGCCCTCGTCCCCGGGCAGGGGCACTTCGTGGGCAATGCGATATTGCGGGCCGGCCTGCGCGTGTGTCGTGGCCAAAACCAGTAGCAGCGCGCCCACCAACGCCAGGCGCCCGGGCGATGTGAGACTGAACATGCGTGTCATCTGAGCTCTCCTTGTCTCTATCCTCAGTGGATCAGCCGCGCGCACAGGTCCAGCAGCGGCCCGGGCAACAGCCCCAGCAGCAGCACCGCCGCGGCATTCAGTCCCAGCGCCAGGCGCACGCCCGCCGCAGCCTGCGCCGGCGGCAGGTGCGGCGCCGGTTCATCGAAGTACATGAGCTTGATCACGCGCAGGTAGTAGTAGGCGCCCACCACCGAGGTGGCGGCGGCGATGACCACCAGCCACAGGTGGTGGGTTTCCCACAGCACCTGAAAGATCCGCAGCTTCGCCCAGAAGCCGACCAGCGGCGGCACTCCGGCGGTCGAGAACATCAGCACCATCATGGCCAGCGCCAGCGGCGGATCGCGCTGGTACAGGCCCTTGTAGTCCTCGAGCTGGTCCGCCTCGAAGCCCTTGGCACTCGCCAGCAGGATCACACCGAAGGAACCGAGCGCCACCAGCACATACACCAGAGTGTAGTAGAGCGCCGCCGCGTAGCCGTCGGGCGTGCCGGCCACAAACCCCAGCACGATGAAGCCGACGTTGGCGATGGTCGAGTAGGCGAGCATGCGCTTGAGGTTAGTCTGCACGATCGCGACCAGGTTGCCGACAACGAGCGTCATTACCGCCAGCGCGGCCAGCATCTGCGACCACTGCGACACGGGGCCGGCGAGGCCTTGTGCCAGCAGCCGCAGCGTGAGCGCGAAATAGGCGATCTTCGGTGCGGTGCCGATGAACAGCGTCACACTGGTGGGCGCGCCCTCGTACACATCCGGCAGCCACATGTGAAACGGCACGGCCCCGAGCTTGAAGGCCACCGCGACCACGATGAAGGCCAGGCCGAGGATCACACCCGGACTGAACGGCGCGTGCAGCCGCGCGGCGATCTCCCCCAGGTCCAGTGTCCCCGTCAGCCCATAGATCAGCGACATGCCGTACAGCAGCGCCCCGGAGGCGATGGCGCCGAGCACGAAGTATTTCATGGCGGCCTCGGCCGAGACGCCCGAGTCGTCGAACGCCACCAGGGCATATACCGACAGGGCCAGCAGCTCCACCCCGATATAAACGGTCAGCAGGCTGTTGGCGGACACCAGCACGAAGATGCCCAGCAGCGCGGTGAGCGCCAGCACGTAGTACTCGCCGCGCAGGATGCTGCGGTTCTCGAGATAGGTGCGCGAATACAGCAGCCCCACCGCGACGAACAGGAAGGCGGCGAGCTTCAGCGCGAAGCCAAGCTCATCGGCAACGTACATGCCCTCGAACAGCACGGTGCGCTGCGTGACGTGTCCGTACTGCACGGTGAGGCCGGCGCCCACCGCGAGCGCCAGCAGCGTCAGCGTGGGGGTGAGCCCGCGGCGCCGCTCGCCCGCAAACACGTCCACCAGCAGGATGACGCAGATGGCCGCCGCCAGGCAGATCTCCGGCACCGCCGCAGCAAGGCTGGACCAGTTCATAGCTTGGTGGCGATCGCCTGGCTGACCAGATGCTGGATGGAGGGCTGCATGACCTTCAGCAGCGGCGCGGGCCACACTCCGACCACCAGCACCGCCAGCGCGAGCGCCGTCAGCACGATGCATTCGCGGCCGTTCAGGTCCTCGAGCGCCGCAACGCGCGGGCTCGCGACCGGCCCGAATATCACGCGCTTCACCAGCCACAGCGTGTAGGCAGCGCCCAGCACCAGCGTCACCGCCGCCAGCAGCGAGTACCAGAAGCTCGCCCTGAAGCTGGCGATGATCACCAGGAACTCGCCGACGAACCCGGAGGTTCCAGGCAGTCCGGTGTTGGCCAGCGCAAACAGCACCATGAACGCCGCGAACACCGGCATGGTGTTGACCACGCCGCCGTAGTCGGCGATCTGGCGGCTGTGCACGCGGTCGTACAGTACGCCGACGCACAGAAACAGCGCCCCGGAAATCAGGCCATGCGAAACCATCTGCACCATCGCCCCATCGAGCCCCATGCCGGCGCCCTGCACGCTGCCGGTGTTGCGCACGATCTCATAGATGACGAAGGCGCCGAGCGTCACGAAACCCATGTGCGCAATCGAGGAGTACGCGATGAGCTTCTTCATGTCCTGCTGCACCAGCGCGACGAAGCCGATGTAGATCACCGCTATCAGCGACAGCGCGATCACCAGCAGGTCGAGCTCGCGGCTCGCGTCGGGCGCAACGGGCAGGCTGAAGCGCAGAAAACCGTAGCCGCCCATCTTCAGCATGATGGCCGCCAGGATCACCGAGCCACCGGTGGGCGCCTCGACGTGCGCATCCGGCAGCCAGCTGTGCACCGGGAACATCGGCACCTTCACCGCGAAGGCGAGCAGCAGCGCGAGGAAGATCCAGCGCTGCTCGACCAGCGTGAGTGGCAGAGCCTGGAGGCTCGCGATCGAGTAGCTGCCGCCTTTCACGTACATGTAGATCAGCGCTGTCAGCATGAACACCGAGCCCAGGAACGTGTACAGGAAGAACTTGATGGTCGCGTACACTCGTCGCGGCCCGCCCCAGATGCCGATGATGAGGAACATCGGAATCAGCATCGCCTCCCAGAAAAAGTAGAACAGCAGCGCGTCGCTGGCGGAAAACACCCCGATCATCAGGCCTTCCATGATGAGGAAGGCGGCGTAGTACTGCGCCGGGCGCGTCTCGATAACCCTCCAGCCGGCGATCACGACCGGTACCGTCATGAACGCGGTGAGCACGATCAGCGGCAGCGAGATGCCGTCGACGCCGAGCGCGTACCAGGCGTCAAAGCGCGGAATCCACGGCAGCTTCTCCGGGAACTGCAGCGCTGCGGTGCCGGTGTCGAACGAGCTCCACAGCGGCACCGACAGCGCCAGCGTCGCCACAGAGGCGAGCAGCGCCAGCCAGCGCCCGGCCACGATGTTGCGATCGCCGAGCAGCACGACAGCTAAGCCCGCGGCGATGGGCAACCAGATGAGGATTGACAGCAGACCGTGCATCGCGTCGGGCAAGGCTTCAGTAGCGGGCGTGCGCCAGGAACCAGCCGAGCAGCACCGCCAGGCCGATCATCATCCAGAACGCGTAACTGTAGAGGTAACCGCTCTGCACGCGCCGCAGCATGCTCCCGGCCCAACCCACGGCTGCGGCGCTGCCGTTGACCATCGCGCCGTCGATCAGCGCCTCATCGCCCCCCTTCCACAAGCCCACCCCGATGAGCCGCGTGAGCGCGGCGAGCACCTGCTCATTGAACCAGTCGAAGTAGTACTTGTTGATGAGCAGACGGTAGAGCCAGCCGAGCGCGCGCTGCGCCTCATCCGCCCACAGCGGCCGCCACAGGAAACACACCCAGGCCGTGGCAGCGCCGGCGAGCGCCAGCAGGAACGGCAGCTTGAACAGTCCGTGCAGCGCAAACTGCGCGGCGCCGCCGAACTCCTCGCCCAGTATGCCGATGACGTTGTTGCCGGGCAGCACGAAGATCGAATGCCCGAAGTAGCCGCCGAACAACACCGGGCCCACGGTGAGTGCCCCGATGAGGATGGACGGGATGGCGAGGGCAATGAGCGGCAGCGTCACCACCGCCGGACTCTCGTGGGGGACGCCGCCGTGGCCGTGATCGTCGTCATGGGGCGCATGACCGGCGGCGGCCGCGCGGAAACGCTCCGGCCCGTGAAACGTCAGGAACAGCATGCGGAAGGTGTACAGCGCGGTCACGAACACCCCGCACAGCACGCACCAGTAGGCGTAGGTCGCGCCCCAGCGGTGCGACTCGCCGACCGCCTCGATGATCGCGTCCTTGGAGTAGAAGCCGGAGAAGAACGGCGTGCCGATGAGCGCCAGCGCGCCGATCCAGCAGGTCACGGCCGTGATCGGCATGTACTTGGCAAGCCCGCCCATCCGGCGCATGTCCTGCTCGTGGTGCAGGGCGATGATGACCGAGCCGGCGGCGAGGAACAGCAGCGCCTTGAAGAACGCGTGGGTCATCAGGTGAAAGATTGCCGCACCGTAGGCGGAAGCGCCCAGCGCCACGGTCATGTATCCGAGCTGCGAGAGCGTCGAGTAGGCGATCACCCGCTTGATGTCGTTGTTGACTACCCCGAGCAGGCCCATGAAGAACGCGGTGGTGGCGCCGATCACCAGCACGAACGACAGCGCCGTATCGGAGTATTCGAACAGCGGCGACATGCGCGCCACCATGAAAATGCCGGCCGTCACCATGGTGGCGGCATGAATGAGTGCCGAGATGGGTGTCGGACCCTCCATCGAGTCGGGCAGCCATACGTGCAGCGGCACCTGCGCGGATTTGCCCATGGCGCCGATAAATAAGCAGATGCAGATCAGCGTCAGCGCCCCGGCGGCAGAAGTGGAGCTCAGGGGTACCAGCGCGTGCGCGATCTGCGGAGCCGCGGCGAACGCCTCACGATAGGCGAGCGAGTGGGTGAAGTAGGCGATGCCGGCAATTCCCAGCACGAAGCCGAAATCGCCGATGCGATTGACGATGAAGGCCTTGAGATTGGCAAAGATCGCGCTCGGGCGCGTGTACCAGAAGCCGATCAGCAGATACGACACCAGGCCCACCGCTTCCCAGCCGAAGAACAGCTGCATGAAGTTGTTCGCCATGACCAGCATGAGCATGGAGAAAGTGAACAGTGAGATGTAGCTGAAAAAGCGCGTGTAGCCGGGGTCATCGCTCATGTAGCCGATGGTGTAGACGTGCACGCACAGCGACACGAACGTCACCACCGCCATCATCAGCGCGGTGAGCCGGTCGATGAGGAAGCCGACCTCCATGTGCATACCATCGCTGACCAGCCAGGTGTACACCGGCGCGTCGTACACCGGCACGCCGTCCCAGTAGATCTGCTTCAGCACCATCAGCGACAGCCCGCAGGAAATCGCCACCGCCGCACAGGTGACGGTATGCGCGCCGGCGCGCCCGATGAGGCGTCCGCCTAAGCCCGCGATGACGGCGGCCACGAGCGGCAGCAGCGGCACACTGATCAGCACGGTGGGATTCATGCTCGCGGTCAGCCTTTCAGGGTGTTCAGGTCTTCGACGTTGATGCTGCGCCGTTCCCTGAACAGCACCACCAGGATGGCGAGTCCGATCGCCGACTCGGCCGCGGCCACGGTGAGGATGAAGAACACGAACACCTGCCCGTTGATGTCCGAGAGATAGCGCGAGAACGCGATGAAGTTGAAGTTCGCGGCGAGCAGCAGCAGTTCCACGCACATCAGCAGCAGAATGACGTTCTTGCGGTTGAGGAAAACGCCGGCAATGGCGAGTGAGAACAGGATCCCCGACAGCGTCAGCAGCTGCGCCAGCGTGATCATGGGCGCTTCTCCGCGTCCATTTGCACGATGCGCAGCCGGTCGGCGCGCCGCACCGCCACCTGCCGGCTGACGTCCTGCTTCTTGAGGCCCGGACGGCGGCGCATGGTGAGCGCGATGGCCGCCACGATCGCCACCAGCAGCAGCATGGCGGCGAGTTCGAACGGGTACGCGTATCGGGTATACAGCACGCGCCCGAGTTCGAGCGTGTTGCTGTAGGTCGCCGCCGTGGGCGTTGCACCGCGGCCGGCGTCGATGCCGAGTCCACCGCGCGCCCATACCACTCCCACGATCTCCACGATCACCGCCAGGGCCGTGAGCCAGCCGAGCCAGGCGAAGCGGGTGAATCCCTGGCGCAGCTCCGCCAGGTTGACGTCGAGCATCATGACCACGAACAGGAACAGCACCATGACCGCGCCGACGTATACCAGCACCAGCACTACGGCGAGAAACTCCGCCTCGATCAGCAGCCAGATCGCCGCCGAGGTGAGGAAGCACATGACCAGCGCCAGCGCCGAGTACACCGGGTTGCGTGCGCTGATCACGGCGAGCGCCGCGCCGATGAGGACGGCGCCGAACACATAGAACAGCGCCTCGATCAGCATGGGCGGTCGCCGGCGGCGCAAGCGTTGACGCGCGTGTTCATCGGTAGGGCGCGTCCGCCGCCCGGTCGGCGGCGATCATCGCCTCGTAGCGTTCACCGACCGCGAGCAGCTTGTCCTTGCTCATGATGTTCTCGCCGCGCCGCTCCATGTGGTACTCGAGAATGCGGGTGAGCACGATGGCATCCACCGGGCAGGCCTCCTCGCAGAAGCCACAGTAGATGCACTTGAAAAGATCGATGTCATAGCGCGTGGTGCGCCGCGTGCCGTCGGGCGCCACCTCCGAGTCGATGGTGATGCACACCGCCGGGCACACCGCCTCGCACAGCTTGCAGGCGATGCAGCGCTCCTGGCCGTTCGGGTAGCGGCGCAGCGCGTGCAGGCCGCGAAAGCGCGGCGACTGCGGGGTCTTCTCTTCCGGATAGTTGAGGGTGTACTTGCGGCTGACCAGAGTGCGGGCCGTGACCATGAGCCCCTTCACGAGCTCGGGCAGCAGAAAGGTCTTAAGTGGATTTACAGCCATCGATGCATCCCGTCACTGGAACCAGGGGCGCGACCACGGCCCGATGCGGTACACGGCCAACAGCATCTCCACGCCGATCCACACCAGGGTCACCGGGATCAGCGCCTTCCAGCCCAGGCGCATGATCTGGTCGTAGCGGTAGCGGGGAAAGGTCGCCCGGAACCACAGGAACAGGAATACCAGGCAGAACACCTTGAGAAACAGCCACAGGAAACTCGGCTGTCCGAGGAGGGTGTCGCCCAGGCCGGGGTAACCCTGCAGCGGGCCCTGCCAGCCGCCGAAGAAGAACACCGCGGTCAGGGTCGAGATCAGGATCATGTTGGCGTACTCGGCCAGGAAGAACAGCGCGAACGCGATGCCGGAGTACTCGACGTGAAAGCCCGCAACGATCTCGGATTCGCCTTCGGCGACGTCGAATGGCGCGCGGTTGGTCTCCGCGATCCCGGAGATGAAATACACCATCAGCAGCGGGAACAGCCAGAACCAGTTCCAGGACAGCAGCCCGCCCTCCTGGGTGCGCACGATGGTGCCGAGATTCATGCTGCCGGTGGCCATGAGCACGCCGACCAGCGCAAAGCCCATGGCGATCTCATAGGCCACCATCTGCGCCGCGGAGCGCATGGCGCCCAGGAACGCGTATTTCGAGTTCGCCGCCCAGCCGGCGATGATGACTCCGTACACGCCCATTGACGTGAGCGACAGCAGGTACAGCAGGCCCGCGTCGGCCTTCGACACCACCACCGTCGGCGACAGGGGAATCACCGCCCAGGCGGCGAATGCCGGGACGAGTGCGATGATGGGCGCGAGCCGGAACAGGAACTTGTTGGAATTCGTCGGGATGATGACTTCCTTCATGAGGAGCTTGAGCACGTCGGCGAACGGCTGACCCACCCCGGGCAGCAGGCCGAAGAGGCGCACGCGGTTCGGCCCGCGGCGCAGCTGCATCCAGCCGATGATCTTGCGTTCCCACAAGGTCAGCAGCGCCACGCAAATGATCAGCCCGACCGTGATCACCAGGATCCACACGGTGGAGCGTGCGTAGTCCGGCAGGGACAGCCAGGTGGTTGCGAGCGTCTCGAGCACGTGCGCTTTCCGCCCTTCGCTTCAGTACGTCACGGCCGGCGTGCGGCCTTCACGCGTCTTCTGCAGCGACGGCGCGCGCCGCAGCAGCGCATCCGTCTGGTACATGGGCACATCCACCAGCGCCGTGGCGGCCCCCTCGGTCTCCACGCTCACCGCGTGAGTGCCCTGGTAGCCTGCGGGTCGGACCCCGTCGCATGCCTGGCGTACCTCGTGCAGGACCTCCTCGGAGGACTGGTAATCGAAGCCCGCGAGGCCGAGCAGGTTGCCGAGTACCCGCAGCACCTTCCAGCCCGGACGCGCCTCGCCCACCGGCACTGCCGCCCCGGTCTGGCTTTGCCACAACCCCTCGCAGTTCACATACGTGCCGGAGGTCTCGGCGAACGTCCCCATCGGCAGCAACAGGTGGGCGACGCGCTTGAGCTCCTCGCTGGCGAACGGCGTCACCGCGACCACGAACTCAGCCCTGGCGAGGGTGCGCAGGCTCTCGGCAGCGAGCGCATCCATCGAGGGTTCCAGACCGCCGAACAACAGATAGGCCCGCAGGGGATTCTCCAGCATGTCGCGCGCGCTGAGGCCCGCTTGCGCCACCGGTTTGACGCCCGCCTCACGATGCGGGATCGCTCCGGCGAGATAGGCGCCGGCGGCGTTGCCGCCTTCGGCGAGGCGGCCCAAAGACGCCCCGGTGATCTGCGCCAGCGCCGCGGCGAGCGCGCGCAGGTCTGCGAAAGCCGCATGACGCGCCGCCAGAGCGCCGAGCCAGACCGCACGCTTCTCCCCGCTGAGCAGCACCTGCGCGGCCGCTCGATGCGCGTCGCTGATGCGCGCCTCGCCCACCGCGGCGTCGAGGTGGCGGGGCACGGGCTTGCCCGTCGCGGCGGCCGCGGCGGCGACGACGGCACTCAGATCCGCCACCAGATCGGCGGGCGCGGAGGTCAGGTGCGCCTTCACCGGGAACAGATACGGAAAGCGCGCCGGGTTCAGCATCGCCACCTGCGCGCCGCGCATGGCCGCCTTGCGCACGCGATGCGCGAGAATCGGCACCTCGCGGCGCAGGTTCGCCCCGATCACCAGCAGCGCGTTGAGCGAATCGACCTCGGCGATGCGCATGCCCAGACCCGGAAACACGGGATCCGCCTCCTGGTCGCGGAAATCGCGCTGTCGCAGGCGGTGATCGACATTGTGGCTCTTCAGTCCGCGCGCGATGCGCCCCGCCAGGTACAGCTCCTCGAGCGTGCTCGAGCTGCTCACCAGGATACCGAGGTCGGCCGCGCGCGCGCGCAGCCCTTGCGCGACCTGCGCGAGGGCGCTCTGCCAGTCGGTCTCGACCCAGGCCTCCCCGCGGCGCAGCAGCGGGGTTGCGAGACGATCGGGGCTGTATACGCCCTCGTAGCTGAAGCGGTCACGGTCGGCGATCCAGGTCTCGTTGATCGCCTCGTTCTCGCGCGGCACGACCCGCATCAGCTTGCCGCGCAGCACATGGCCGAAAAGATTGGTGCCCACCGGATCGTGCGGGGAAATCAGCGGCGTGGAGCTCATCTCCCAGGCGCGCGCGCTGAAGCGGTACGGCTTGGAGACCAGCGCGCCCACCGGGCACAGCTCGATGACGTTGCCGGCGAGCTCGTGATTCACCGTGCTCTCCATGTAAGTGCGCACCTTCATGTGCTCGCCGCGGCCGATCATGCCGAGCTCCTGGATGCCGGCGATTTCCTCGGTGAAGCGGATGCAGCGCGTGCAATGAATGCAGCGCGTCATGTCGGTGGCGATGAGGGGACCCAGGTTCTCGTCCGCCACCACCCGCTTGCCCTCGTGGTAGCGGGATAGGTCGCGGCCGAAGCCAACCGCCAGGTCCTGCAGCTCGCACTCCCCGCCCTGGTCACAGATCGGGCAATCGAGCGGGTGATTGATGAGCAGGAACTCCATGGTGGCGCGTTGCGCGCCGATGGCGCGCGCGGACTTGGTGAAGACCTTCATGCCCGCGACCACCGGGGTGGCGCAGGCAGGCAGGGGCTTGGGCGCCTTCTCCACCTCCACCAGGCACATGCGGCAGTTGGCCGCGACCGACAGCTTGTCGTGGTAGCAGAAGCGCGGCACATAGGCGCCATGCGCATCGGTGACGCGTATGAGCATCTCGCCCTTGCGCGCCTTCACCGGCACGCCGTTGATCTCGATGTTGACCAGGTCATCCGCCATGCTGTTGTCCGTGCGCGCGGCTTACGCCGCCTGCGCCCCCGGCGCCTCGCTCACGAGGCTGCGGCCACCGTGATCGATCATGTATTCGAACTCGTGCCGGTAGTGCTTGAGGAAGCTCTGCACCGGCCAGGCCGAGGCGTCGCCGAACGCACAGATTGTGTGCCCCTCGATGCGGTTCGCGACGTCCAGCAGCAGCCCCAACTCCTCGCGCCGCGCCTGGCCGGCGAGCACCCGCTTCAGCAGCCGGTTCATCCAGCCCGTGCCCTCGCGGCAGGGCGTGCATTGTCCGCAGGACTCCGACATGTAGAAGCGCGAGATGCGCTCCAGCACCCGCACCATGCACGTGGTCTCGTCCATCACGATGGCCGCGCCGGTGCCGAGAGCCGACCCGGCCGCCTTCACGGAGTCGTAGTCCATATTCGTCTTGAGCATGATCTCCCCGGGCACCACCGGCACCGAGCACCCGCCGGGGATCACCGCCTTGAGTTTGCGCCCCGCCCGCACGCCGCCGGCGAGCTCGAGCAGATCCGCGAACGGGATGCCGAGCGGCAGCTCGAAGTTGCCGGCCCTGGCCACGTGGCCGGAGACCGAGTAAATCACCGTGCCGCCGGAGTTGGGCGGCCCAAGGGAAGCAAACCATGCCGGACCCTTGCGCAGAATGGTCGGCACGGACGCGAAGCTCAGCGTGTTGTTGATGGTCGTGGGCGCCCCGTACAGGCCGAAATTCGCCGGGAACGGCGGCTTGAAGCGCGGCTTGCCGGGCTTGCCCTCGAGGGAGTCGAGCAGCGCGGTCTCCTCGCCGCAGATGTAGGCGCCGGCGCCGATGAAGGTGTGCAGGTCGAAGTCGACGCCGCTCCCGAGCACGTTCTTGCCGAGGAGTCCGGCGGCATAGGCTTCCGCGAGCGCCGCCTCGAAGCGCGGCACCGGCTCGCCCAGGAACTCGCCGCGAATGTAGTTGTAGGCAACCGTGGAGTTGGTGGCATAGCCGCCAATCGCCAGGCCCTCGATGAGGGCGTGCGGGTTGTAGCGCAGGATGTCGCGATCGTGGCAGGTGCCGGGCTCGCTCTCATCCGAATTACACACCAGGTACTTCTGCACCGGGGAGTTGCGCGGCATGAAGCTCCACTTGGTGCCGGTGGGAAAGCCGGCGCCGCCGCGGCCGCGCAGTCCGGAAGCCTTCACCGCATCGATGATCTGCTCGCGCGGCGGCTTGTCCCGCATCAGCCGCTCCCACACCTGGTAACCGCCGATGGTGCGGTAGGTGGCGAGCGTCCACGAGCGCTCGAGGTGCAGCGGCTCGAACACCCCCAGGTTCATCCGCTCAGCCCAGGCGCCTGCGGCCGCGCTCATTTCAGAGCATCCAGAATGCTGTCGAGCGCCGCCGGCGTGAGGTGCTCATGGAACACGTGATCCACCATCATCATCGGCGCGCCGGTACAGGCCGCGAGACACTCCTCCTCCTGCTTGAGAAAGATGCGGCCGTCGGGGGTACTCTCGTTCACCTTGATGCCGAGCCTGGCTTCGGCGTGCGCCACCAGCTCCTCGGCGCCGTTCAGCATGCAGGATATGTTGGTGCAGATGCTGACGTGATGGCGGCCGCAGCGGTGGGTCTCGAACATCGAATAGAAGGCCGCGACCTCGTACACCTGGATCGGCGCGAGCCTCAGGTACTCCGCCACCGCATCCATGAGCGGCGCGGTGAGAAAGCCATTGTTCTGTTCCTGTGCCGCACGCAGCGCCGCGATGCACGCCGAGCGCTGGCGCCCGGGCGGAAACTTCGCCACCCAGTGATCGATTTCCGCACGGACGTGCGCCGACAGCAGCCGTGGCTTGCTGTCGGCCCCGTCGGCGCGGGTGGCGCCGTTGCCAGGCTCGCTGCTCAACGGTCGATTTCCCCGAACACGATGTCCTGCGAGCCGATCACCGCCACCACGTCGGCGAGCATGTGGCCGCGACACATCTCCTCCAGCGCCGCCAGATGCGGGAACCCCGGTGCCCGGCACTTGAGGCGATACGGCTTGTTGGCGCCATCGGAGACCAGGTAGATGCCGAACTCGCCCTTGGGGGCTTCCACGGCAGCGTAGGTCTCTCCTTCTGGTACTTCATAGCCTTCGGTGAAGAACTTAAAGTGATGGATGAGTGACTCCATGTCATCCTTCATGCGCTCGCGCCCGGGCGGGCGCACCTTGTGGTCATCGATCATCACCGCTCCCGGATGGGCGCGCAGCCACTCCACGCACTGACGGACGATGCGGTTCGACTGGCGCATCTCCTCGACGCGCACCAGGTAGCGGTCGTAGCAGTCGCCGTTCACGCCCAGCGGCACATCGAAATCCATGCGCTCGTACACTTCGTAGGGCTGCTTCTTGCGCAGGTCCCAGGCAATGCCTGAGCCGCGCAGCATCGGACCGGAGAAGCCCAGCTGCAGGGCGCGCTGCGGGGATACCACCCCGATGTTGACCGTGCGCTGCTTCCAGATGCGGTTGTCGGTGAGCAGCGTCTCGTAGTCGTCGATGGCGGACGGAAAGCGCGCGGTGAAAGCCTGGATGAAATCCAGCATGGTGCCGGCGCGCGCCTCGTTCATGCGTGCGGCTTCCTTCTGCGAGCGCCACTTGGAAGCCTGGTACTTCGGCATCGTATCGGGCAGATCGCGGTACACGCCGCCGGGGCGGTAGTAGGTGGCATGCATGCGCGTGCCGGATACCGCCTCGTAGACGTCCATCAGTTCCTCGCGCTCCTTGAAGCACAGCAGGAACACCGTCATGGCGCCGATGTCGAGGCCGTGAGCGCCGAGCCACATGAGGTGGTTCAGTATGCGCGTGATCTCATCGAACATGACGCGGATGTACTGCGCGCGCTCCGGCGGTTCGATGCCGAGCAGGCGCTCGATCGCGAGTACATAGGCATGCTCGTTGCACATCATGGACACGTAGTCGAGCCGGTCCATGTAACCGATCGACTGGTTGAAGGGCTTCGACTCCGCAAGCTTCTCGGTGCCGCGATGCAACAGCCCGATGTGTGGATCGGCCTTCTGGATCACTTCGCCGTCCAGCTCCAGCACCAGCCGCAGCACCCCGTGGGCGGCCGGGTGCTGAGGCCCGAAGTTCATGGTGTAGTTGCGAATCTCGGATAACGGTGTGGCGGCCATCAGCGCGGCACCTGCGGATCCTTGAGTGCGGGTTCGTAGCGGTGGTCATGGCGGATGACCTTCGGCACCAGCACCCGGGGTGTGATGCTCACCGGCCGATACACCACCCGCTGCTTGTCGGGGTCGTATTGCACTTCGACGTTGCCGATGAGCGGAAAGTCCTTGCGGAACGGATGCCCGATGAAGCCGTAGTCGGTGAGGATGCGGCGCAGGTCGGGGTGGCCGCGGAACAGAATGCCGAACAGGTCGAACGCCTCGCGCTCGAACCAGTTGGCGCTCGACCACACGTCCACCACCGAATCGATTACCGGCTCGGCGGAATCGGGGCACTTCACCGCCAGCCGCAGCCGCTGGTTGTGGCTGATGGACAGCAGGTTGTAGACCACGGCAAAGCGGCCCGCGCCGTTCGGGTCGGGCGACTCGTTGCGCGCCACGCGCCCGCGGCTGAAACCGGAGCGGGTGGCGCTCGCGGTCTGCCACTCATCGCGGCCGTAGTCGAGGTAGTCGACGCCCGCCAGATCCATGAGCATCTCGAACCTCAGGTCCGGCGCATCGCGCAGGGTGCGGCACACGGCGAGCAGCGGGCCCGCATCGGTTTCGTACGCCAGCTCGTGCGCGAGCGCCGGCCGGCGCCGCACGCTGCCGGCCAGCTGCGCGTCGACTTTCAGGGCGAGAGCTTCGGTACGCTCGCTCAAGCGTTGTCCCACTCCATGTGCGCTTATCTGGCGATCGTGCTCGTGCGGGCAATCTTCTTCTGCAGCTGCAGGATGCCGTACACCAGTGCTTCCGCGGTCGGCGGGCAGCCGGGGACGTACACATCGACCGGCACGATGCGGTCACAGCCGCGCACCACGGCGTACGAATAATGATAGTAGCCGCCGCCGTTCGCACATGAGCCCATGGAAATGACCCAGCGTGGCTCGGCCATCTGGTCATACACCTTGCGCAGCGCCGGCGCCATCTTGTTGACCAGCGTCCCGGCGACGATCATGACGTCGGACTGGCGCGGGCTGGGGCGGAACACCACGCCGAAGCGATCGAGGTCGTAGCGTGAGGCGCCGGCGTGCATCATTTCCACCGCGCAACACGCGAGTCCGAAAGTCATCGGCCACAGCGACCCGGTGCGCGCCCAGTTGACCAGGCTGTCCACCTGCGTCGTGAAGAAGCCGCGCTGCGCGAAACCCTCCGGGTCCTCGACCGCTAGTCCCACTCGAGCGCTCCCTTCTTCCACTCGTAGACAAACCCGACCACGAGAATCGCGAGAAAGATGCTCATGGCAACGAGGCCGGCGAGCCCGATCTTGCCGAGAGCAACGGCCCACGGAAACAGGAACGCGATCTCCAGATCGAACACGATGAACAGGATCGCAACCAGGTAATAGCGCACGTCGAATTTCCTGCGGCTGTCCTCGAAGGCCTCGAAGCCGCACTCGTAAGGCGAGAGCTTGGCGCGATCATCGTGGAAGCGGGCGAAGTAGCGCCCGATGCCGGTGCCAAGCACGAGCAGGAACACGGCCAGGCCGGCGGCAATGACCAGGAAAATCAGGATGGGTAGGTAGTTCGACAGCATTGCGCGTTTGTGGTGCGTAAAAAAGGCAGATCGAACCGCGACCTGCCCCCACAGAGAGGTGCGCATTGTAGCAGCGCAGTAAGTCGTTTTGGTGCCGACGGTCGGATTCGAACCGACACGCCTTGCGGCGCTAGCCCCTCAAGCTAGTGTGTCTACCAATTCCACCACGTCGGCGAATCAGACTGCGCGGCGGCGCACCTGCCTCACTTCGGCGCTGGCGCCGGAGCGGGCGTGGAAGCCGGCGCAGAAGCCGGCGTGCCAGCCGGTGCGGAGGCTGGCGGCAGCGCGGGCTTGCCCGCGCTTGCCGCCGGTTTGCTGCTGGCGGCCTCGTCGAGGATCGTCTTCGGCGCCTCGGCCGGGCGCATGCCCATGTAGGCCAGCGCAAGGCTGTTGATCATGAAGATCGCGGCCAAGATGGCGGTGGCGCGCGATAGCGCCGTCGTCGCACCCCGTGCGCCGAACACGGTGCCGGAAGCGCCCGCACCGAAACCGGCGCCGGCCTCCGCCCCCTTGCCACGCTGCAGCAGCACCAGAAGAATGATGGCTATCGCCGAGAACAACTGCACAAAGGTCAGAATCAGACGCCACATCGGCAAAACTCACTCATCCCAGTCCGGCAGCGGCCAGGATTGTCAGGAACTCATCCGCCTTCAGCGAGGCGCCACCGATCAGACCGCCGTCGACGTCCGGCATCGCGAACAGCTCCGCCGCATTGCCAGCCTTGACGCTGCCGCCATAAAGAATGCGCGTGGCGGCCGCGATTCTAGCATCCCGGGCCCCGATGCGGGCGCGGATGAACTCGTGCACATCCTGCGCCTGCTCGGGCGTGGCGTTGCGGCCGGTGCCGATCGCCCACACCGGCTCGTAGGCCACTACACCCAGCTCGAGCGCGCCGGCACCGCACAGCTCCAGCACCACATCGAGCTGGCGCGCGACCACCTCGCGCGTGCGCCCCGCGTCGCGATCTGCCAGCTGCTCGCCTACGCACAGGATCGGTACCAGGCCCTTGGCCTGCGCCGCGCCAAACTTGCGTGCGACGAGCTGATCGCTCTCGCGATACAACAGGCGCCGCTCGGAGTGACCGACGATCACGTACTCGCAGCCCACATCCTTGAGCATGGCGGCCGAGACTTCACCGGTGAAGGCGCCCTGCGCGTCCGCGCACACATCCTGGCCGCCGAGACTGAACACCGAGCCGCGCAACATCCGGCCGATTTCCTGCAAATACACGAACGGCGGGCATACCACGCACGCCGCAGCCGGGTGTGCCGGGCAGCGCGCCAAAAGCTCCTCGACGAGCTGCGCATTCTCGGTGCGCGACCCGTGCATCTTCCAGTTTCCGGCAACAATCGGGCGGCGCATGGACCGACCTCGACGGCTTGGTGGGCCGCCTGTGGGTTCTCAAAGGGCGCGGGATGATAGCGATGCAGGGGGGGTGACGCAACGCCGCCCCTCACGGAGTCAATTTCGGCCCCGGAGTCGACCAAAAAAGGCTCGTTTCGGGGTGCGCAGCGCCGCTGCCGCCCTCAGCCGACGACGCCTTTGACCACTGCGGCGAGCTCGTCGGCGGCGGCGCGGGTCGCGCCCTCGTCCCGGCCCTCGACCATGACGCGGATCACCGACTCGGTCCCCGACGGCCGCAGCACGACGCGGCCCTCGCCGGCCATGCGCTGCTCGATGCGCGCCACTGCCTGCTGTACCGCGGGCACGCCGCTGGGGTCGAAGCGCTCAGCCACCTTCACGTTGAGCAGCACCTGGGGAAACTTGCGCATCCCGGAAGCAAGCTCCGCGAGCGGCCGGCCGGTCTGCTTCACGACCGCCAGCACCTGCAGAGCGCTCACCAGTCCATCCCCGGTGGTGGTCTTGTCGAGGCACAGGATATGCCCGGAGGTCTCGCCTCCCAGCATGCCGCGCGTCTCGCGCAACATCGAAAGCACGTAGCGGTCACCGACCGCGGCACGGCGGAATTCGATGCCGGCGGTGCGCAGCGCAACCTCCAGACCCAGATTGCTCATCACGGTGCCGACCACCGGTCCACGCAACATGCCCGCCTGCTGCAGCGCGCTTGCGATGACGTACAGCAGCTGGTCGCCGTCGACGATGCGCCCCAGATGATCGACCATGACCAGGCGGTCGCCGTCGCCATCCAGGGCGAGACCTACATTGGCGCGGACTCCGGGCACCGTGAGTTGCAGCAGATCGGGCGCCATCGAGCCGCAGCCGTCATTGATGTTTCTGCCGTTGGGTGAGCAGCCAATCGGCACGATCTCTGCGCCGAGATCGGCGAGGATGCGCGGACCGACCTTGTAAGCGGCGCCGTTCGCGCAGTCGATCACGATCTTCAGTCCCGAGAGATCCAGACCCGGCGGCAGCGTGGATGCGCAAAACTCCTGGTAGTGGGTGCGCATGCGGTCGGCACGGGTGGCACGGCCCAGATTGCGGGACGTGCGCGTCAGCGGCGGCTGTTCGAGCTCCGCCTCGATGCGCTCTTCGAGCTCGTCGGAAAGCTTGCCCCCCGATGCATCGAAGAACTTGATGCCGTTGTCGTCATAGAGATTGTGCGAAGCGCTGATCACGACGCCGATATCGCAATTGAAGCGGCGCGTCATGTAGGCGATGCCGGGCGTCGGTAACGGCCCGATGAGTATGACGTCCACGCCCGCGGCCACGAACCCGGCTTCCAGCGCGGATTCGAACATGTAGCCCGAGAGACGGGTGTCCTTGCCGATCAGTACCGTGCCACCCTCGGGCGCGAGCACGCGGGCCGCAGCGCTGGCGAGCTGCAGGGCGAAGTTCGCGGTCATCGGGTGCTCGCCCACCCGTCCGCGTACGCCATCCGTGCCGAAATATCGCCGAGCCATCTAACTCCCCTGCAAGCAGCCGTCCCTGGAGCCTGGTTCCCGCCCGCCCATCCATGAGCGGGCGCTCGCCGCTACGCGGCTCGCCCTCCCCCTTGAACAGCCACGGCCACCTTCAGAGCCTCAACGGTGGCTGCCACGTCATGAGCGCGAACGATGCGCGCACCAGCGAGCGCGGCAATCACCGCGAGCGCCACGCTGCCGTACACGCGCTCCCCGGCCGTACGACCAGTGAGTGTGCCCAGCATCGATTTGCGCGACAACCCGACCAACACCGGCACACCGTCCGCCACCAGCTCACCCAGGCGGCGCAACAGCGTGAGATTGTGCTCCAGAGTCTTGCCAAAGCCGAATCCCGGATCGACCGTCAGGCGCTCGGCGGCAAGCCCGGCGGCGAGGCTGCTCGCGACGCGGACGGTGAGAAACGCCCGCACCTCGGCCACCACATCCGCATAGCTCGGCGCAACCTGCATGGTGCGCGGCTCACCCTGCATGTGCATGAGGCACACCGCGCAGCCGCTCGCGACCGCGGCGGCGAGTGCCCCCGGCTCGCGCAGCGCGCGCACATCGTTGATGAGTCCGGCGCCCGCGGCGCTCGCGGCCCGCATGACCTCGGCCTTGCTGGTATCGACCGAGATGATCGCGGTCGTGGCCGCGCGCAACCGCTCGATCACGGGAATGACGCGCCGCAACTCCTCATCCGCGCTGACGGGCTCGGCGCCGGGACGGGTGGACTCTCCGCCCACGTCGATGAGCGCGGCACCTTCGGCGGCCATACGCACGCCCTGCTCCACCGCCGCCACCACCGAGACGAAGCGGCCGCCGTCCGAGAAGGAATCGGGCGTGACGTTCAGCACGCCCATGACCACCGGGCGGGTGAGATCGAGGGTCTTATCGCCGCAACGGAGTACTACCGGCGAGGACGACATGAGTGCCGAGACGAGTGGCGTGCGGGTGCGGGCGAAAAGGGAGTTTCCGGGACCGTCAAAAACACGGACGTTTTTGCCGGAGCCTCCAGGGATGGATCCACGGCGGTCCCGGAAACTCCCTTTTCGCGCGCAGCCGCGTGGCTATTGGTGGCGGAATCAGTGCTGGCCCGCCGGTATCGGTCCGCCACCGGCCGCCGGCCCCTCCGCCGGTGCCTGCGGCGGCTTGTTGGACAGCGTTTCGTCCCAACCCGCGGGTGGCTTGGGCACCTTACCCGCCATGAGGTCCTTCAGCTGCTCCTCGTCGATGGTTTCGTACTTCATGAGCGCATCGGCCATCGTGTGCAGCTTGTCGAGGGAGCTGGTGAGGATCTGGCGCGCGCGCTGGTAGTTGCCCTCGATGACCCGGCGAATCTCCTCGTCGATGGCGTGCGCGGTCACGTCCGAGACCTGCTTGTGCTGCGTGACGCTGCGACCGAGGAACACCTCGCCGGTCTCCTCGGTGTACGTCAGCGGCCCGAGGCGGTCCGACAGGCCCCACTTGGTGACCATGTTGCGTGCGAGCTCGGTGGCGCGCTCGATGTCGTTGGAGGCCCCCGTGGTCACCGACTCGGGTCCGAAGATCAGTTCCTCGGCGATGCGCCCGCCGAACAGCGTGGTAATCGCGCTCTCCAGCCGGCGCTTGGAGAAGCTGTAGCGATCCTGCTCGGGCAGGAACTGCGTGACCCCCAGCGCCCGGCCACGCGGAATGATCGTGACCTTGTACACCGGGTCGTGCTCCGGAACCGTCATGCCGACGATCGCGTGGCCGGCCTCGTGATAGGCCGTCATGCGCTTCTCGGCCTCGCTCATGACCATGGAGCGCCGCTCGGTGCCCATCAGGATCTTGTCTTTGGCGCGCTCGAACTCCTCCATGCCGACGATGCGCTTGTTGGCCCGGGCGGCGAACAGCGCCGCCTCGTTGACGAGATTGGCGAGGTCTGCGCCGGAGAAACCGGGCGTGCCGCGTGCGATCAGCGCCGGCTTCACGTCATCGGCGAGCGGCACGCGGCGCATGTGCACGCGCAGAATCTGTTCACGGCCGCGCACGTCCGGCAGGGGCACCACCACCTGGCGGTCGAAGCGCCCCGGGCGCAGCAGCGCCGGGTCCAGCACGTCGGGACGGTTAGTCGCGGCGATGACGATGATGCCCTCGTTGCCCTCGAAGCCGTCCATTTCCACCAGCAGCTGGTTGAGCGTCTGCTCGCGCTCGTCG
>JBGPKC010000032.1:0-32317 GCA_041485725.1 Steroidobacteraceae bacterium | reverse complement strand
GCACGATCCGGGCTTGGTCGCGGTCACGCCCGGGAGCGGGGAGATGAGGATGGCGCCGGTCTCGGTCTGCCACCAGGTATCGACGATCGGGCAGCGGCCCTCGCCGATCACGCGGTGATACCACATCCACGCCTCGGGATTGATGGGCTCCCCGACGCTGCCGAGCAGCCGCAGGCGCGAGAGATCGTACTTCGCCGGCAACGCATCGCCGAGCCTCATGAGGGCGCGGATCGCCGTGGGCGCGGTATAGAACACGGTCACGCCGTGCGTCTGGCAGTTCTTCCAGAAGCGTCCACCGTCCGGGAATACCGGCGCACCTTCATACAGCAGGACGGTCGCGCCCGCCGCGAGCGGTCCGTAAGCGACATAAGTGTGTCCGGTGACCCAGCCCACATCCGCGGTACACCAGAACACGTCCTCATCGCGCAGATCGAACACCCACTGCGTAGTCACTTTCGCGCCCAGCAGATACCCGCCGGTGGCGTGCTGGATGCCCTTCGGTTTGCCGGTGGAGCCCGAGGTGTACAGCAGGAACAGCGGATGCTCCGCGTCCACCCACTCCGGTTCGCACGACGGCGACTGACCCTCGACGACCTCGTGCCACCAGAGGTCGCGCTTTGGATTCATGGCGACCGGCTTAGCGGTGCGCTTCAGCACGATCACGCGCCGCACGCTGCGACAACCACCGTCGAGGGCATGGTCGGTGGCCGCCTTCAGCTCGATCGCCTGTCCGCCGCGCCAGCCGCCGTCGGCGGTAATCACCAGCACCGCTTCGGTGTCCTCGATGCGATCCTTGAGCGCCACCGCCGAGAAGCCGCCGAACACCACCGAATGAATGGCGCCGATGCGGTTGCAGGCGTGCATCGCGATCAGGATTTCAGGCACCAGCGGCATATAGATGATGACGCGGTCGCCGCGCCCCACACCCTGTGCCTTGAGCGCGTTGGCGAAGCGGCAAACTGAAGCATGCAGCTCGCGGTAGCTCAGGCGCCGCACGTCGCCGGGCTCGCCCTCGAAGATGACCGCGGTCTTGTGGCCGCGCTCGTTCAGGTGCACATCGAGGCAGTTGAAGGAGGCGTTCAGCCGACCGTCGCTGAACCAGCGATAGTTCGGAGCCTGCGCGTCGTCCAGCGTCACCGTGAAGGGCGTGTGCCAGGCGAGCTCCTGGGATGCGAGATCCGCCCAGAATCCGACATGGTCGTCGCGCGCGCGCTTGCGCAGATTTTCCAGGTCCGCAGGCTTGATGCGGGCGCGCGCCGCGAAGGCGGGCGGCGGGGGAAAGCTGCGCGTCTCCAGGAGAGCCGATTGGATGTTCTTGTTCGCCATGGATCGCTCCTGAGAAAGCACTCGGGCTGCGAGGCGCAGCATAGCGAATTGCGCGCGCGCGGTCTGTCAGCGCCGCGCCTGCGCCAGCAGATGCTCGATGATGGCGCGCGCCTGCGGGGCGTAACCGCCGCCGAACAGGTTGGCGTGGTTCAGCACGTGGTAGAGGTTGTAGAGCTCACAGCGCGCCTGCGCTGCCGGTGCCAGCGGCGCCGCCGCCTGGTACGCCTGGTAGAAGCGCTCGCCGAAGCCGCCGAACAGGCGTGTCATCGCCAGGTCGGTCTCGCGATCGCCGTAGTAGACCGCCGGGTCGATGAGCACCGGCTCACCGCTCGCGCTCGCGAGCCAGTTGCCGCCCCACAGGTCCCCGTGCAGGAGCGACGCCGCCGGGCGGTGACCGGCGAGCAACACCTCCACTGACTCGAGCAGCCGCTCGCCGGGAGTCGCGAGCAGCTCCGCAAACCCGTGCGCCTTGGCGAGCTCGAGCTGCGGGCGCAGGCGCCGCTCGCGAAAAAATTCCGCCCAGTCATCGCTCGCGCCATTCGCCTGCGGCGTGCGGCCGATGCTGTTGTCGCGCACCCAGCCAAACCGGGGCGCCGTCACGGCATGCAGCGCGGCGAGCTCGCTCCCCAGGCGCGCCTCGCAATCCGGCCCCGCCACGCCGACCTCGATCCACTCGAGCGCCAGGAACGCGCACCGCTCCGTATGCCCGCTCGCCAGCACCCGCGGCACGCGCACCGCGTGCGCCCACTCAAGCTCTGCGAGCCCGGCTGCCTCGGCCGCGAACATGGCATGCGCCTCGGGCGCCGCGACCTTCACGAACATCGCGCCCGCATCGCCGGGCCAGCAGTAACATTCATTGATGCAGCCGCCCGTCACGCGGCGCTGCGGCCCCAGGGCACAGCGCGTCCCGGTCAGGGCGGTGATCTCACGGGCGATGGCCGCAAAGCGCTCCATGCCTCACACCGCGGCGCGCGCCGATCTTCAGCCGGCGGGCAGTTGCGCCAGCCGCTCGCCCTGGCGGCGCAGGAAGGGTCCGAAGCCGAGTCTGTCGTACAGCTCTGCCAGCGCCGGCATGTCCGGCACCCGGCGTCGCAGCCCGGGGGCTGCGACGTCGAGCCGCAGATCGCAGGCGATGCGCGTGAGCTGCCGCGCGAGGTACACCGACTCGCGATGCTCGCTGAGGCGCGCGCCCAAGGTTCCCGCGCCGCGCAGCTTCAGGCGCGCCACGCGTGCCAGGTCAGCGTACAGCTCATCGAGCGAGCTGAACGCATGCATGAGGGAAGCGGCGGTGCGGTGCCCGATGCCGGGCACGCCGGGAATGTTGTCCACCTCATCGCCGGTGAGCGCGAGATAGTCGGCGAAGCGCTCAGGTCGCACGCCGAAATGGCGCTCGATGTCGTGATAGCCGAACTGCTCGCGCGCGCCGAAGTCCCAGAACAGATCCCCGTCGCGCACCAGCTGGGCCAGGTCCTTGTCGCGGGTGATGAAGGCCGAGCGCACGCCCTGCTCGCGCATCAGCGCGGCGAGCGTCCCGATGATGTCGTCGGCCTCGTAGTCCGGGTCCACGAACACTGCAAGCCCGAGCCGCCGGCACACCTCCCGGCAGTGCTCGAACTGCAGCGCCAGGTCCGCCGGCGCGCGCTCGCGGTTGGCCTTGTACGGCGGGTAGATGCGATTGCGGTAGGAGCCGGCGCGGCGCTGATCGAAGGCGACCGCCATGTAGGTGGGGCGCACCCGTTCGATGAGATCTCCGAGGAAGCGCGCGAACCCGAACACGGCGTGCGCCGGGTTGCCGTCCCGGTCGCGCATCTCGGGGAGCACGGAGTGCCAGGCGCGAAAGACGTAGACCGAAGCGTCGACGAGGAAGATCAAGGCGCCGCTCCGTAGCTCATGCCCGGCGCCACCTTAGCAGCCGGCGGGCATGATCGCCACGCGCCGAGCGCGCGGCTCTGGCGTGCGGCGCCTTCAGGACAGCCAGCGCTGGATGCGGTCGTGCAGCGGGCTCGAGCGCGGAAAATGTGCCACCAGGTATTCCATCTGATCGGCCAGCACCCGTCGCCCCTTGAGGAAGATGTATTCCGCATAGGTCGGCATGAACGGCACCGCGATCAGCTGCATGCGTGCCTGCTCCGGAGTGCGCGAGGCCTTCTGGTTGTTGCAGCGGCGGCATGCCGCCACCACGTTGGTCCAGATGTCCGTGCCGCCCTGGCTGAAGGGGCGGATGTGATCGCGTGACAGCTCGCGCGAGGCAAAACGCTGGCTGCAGTACATGCACAGGTATGCATCGCGCCGGAACAGCGTCTGGTTGTTCAGCGGCGGAACGTAGTCGTGGCGCGTGTTGCCCGGATTACCGGTGTGCCCGACCGTGGCGACGATGGAGTTGACCTCCAGCACCGTGCGCCGCCCGCTGCGCGCATTGGTGCCGCCATACAGCTCATACAGCAGCGACCCGCACGTGTAAGCCACCTGCTCTTGGGTGTACAGTCGCGCGGCTTCCTTGTAGTCGATCCACTCGAGCGGCATGCCGGCGACGTCCGTGCGCAGGACGAGCTGCGACAGCCCGCGCGCCGCGGGAGTCGCGACTATCGCGAAGTCGTCCGGGAGGCCGTGATCGGCGCGCTCGAGATCGATGCCCAGCATGGCCGGCGTAAGATACGGCACTTGTGTGCAAGAATTCAACATCGCAAGATCTTAATTCAATTGGGGATTTCCAAACACGTGGGTGCCCGGCCACACGGCTTGCCATGCGAGGGGCGTGAATGTCAGTAACCATTGGCGCGCTGCGCGAGAGCGCGCCGCGTGAAACGCGGGTCAGTGTGGTTCCCGAAGTGGCCGACAAGCTGGCCAGGGAAGGCGCGCGCATCCTGATGGAGCGCGGCGCAGGCGTGCGCGCCTCCTTCCCGGACTCTCTTTATAAGAGTGTCACCTGGGCGGACTCCGCCGCCAGCGTGCTCGCGGGGTCGGACGTGATCCTGACGGTACAACCGCTGACGGTGGAGCAGATCCAGCAGCTGAAGCCCGGCGCGGTGGTGGTCGGCTTCATGCAGCCGCACGCGCGCGCCGCTGAGGTGCGCGCGCTCAAGGCGCACGGCGTCACCAGCTTCGCCATGGAGCTGGTGCCGCGCATTTCGCGCGCGCAGTCGATGGATGCGCTGTCCTCGCAGGCCTCGATCGCCGGGTACAAGGCGGTCCTGATCGCCGCCTCACACCTGCAGAAGTTCCTGCCCATGCTCACGACCGCCGCCGGCACCATCCGCCCGTCGCAGCTGCTGATCATCGGCGCGGGAGTGGCGGGACTGCAGGCGATCGCCACCGCCCGACGCCTGGGCGCGATGGTCGAGGCCTACGACGTGCGCGGCGCCACCCGCGAGCAGGTGAAGTCCCTGGGCGCGAAGTTCGTCGACACCGGCGTGAGTGCGGAAGGGTCCGGCGGCTACGCGCGCGAACTCACAGCCGAGGAGAAGGCCAGGCAGCAGGAAGTGCTCGACTCGCGCATCGCCGTGGCGGATGCCGTGGTCACGACCGCATCGGTCCCCGGGCGCCCGGCACCGAAGATCATCTCGCGCGCCGCGGTGGAACGCATGCGCGCCGGATCGGTCGTGGTCGACATCGCCGCCGAACAGGGCGGCAATTGCGAGCTCACCAAGGCCGGCGAGGTGGTCGAGCACCACGGGGTGAAGGTGGTGGGGCCGGTGAATCTGCCCGCCGAGCTCGCCTATAACGCGAGCGAGATGTACGCGCGCAATCTCTACAATTTCCTCAAGCCCGCCCTGGTCAAGGGTGAGCTGGCGATCGACTGGAGCGACGAGGTGTTTGCGCAGTCGTGTCTGACCAGCGGCGGACAGATCAAGCACGAACCGACGGCTAAGGCGCTGGAGGGGTGACATGACCGGGATGGTGGCGCTGTATATCTTCATGCTCGCGGCCTTCACCGGTTACGAGGTCATCTCGCGCGTGCCGGTGATCCTGCATACGCCGCTGATGTCGGGCTCGAATTTCGTGCATGGCATCGTGCTGGTGGGCGCGATGGTCGCGCTCGGCAGCGCGCACACGCCGCTGGAGAAGACCATCGGCTTTATCGGCGTACTGCTCGGCGCCGGCAACGCCGTGGGCGGTTACGTCGTGACCGAGCGCATGCTCGAGATGTTCAAGTCGAGCGGCGCGCGCAGCCAGCCCAAGAGGCCGCCCTGATGCTGGCCGGGCTTTCCGCGGAGCTGGCGATCCAGGCGAGCTACTTCGTCACCGCGGTGCTCTTCATCATGGGGCTCAAGCGCATGAGCTCTCCGGTCACGGCCCGCAGCGGCATCCTGTGGGCCGGTGCCGGCATGCTGGTGGCGACCCTCATCACGTTCCTGTACCCGGGAATGTCCAACTACGGGCTGATTCTCCCGGCGATGCTGGTGGGCGCGGTGCTCGCGTGGTGGAGCGGCAAGCGCGTGGCCATGACCAACATCCCGCAGATGATCGCGCTCTACAACGGCATGGGGGGCGGGGCCGCGGCGGCGATCGCGGCGGTGGAACTGTATCGCGGCGGCACCGAAGGCTACGCCAGCACGACGCTCGCGGTGGCCGGCGGCATCATCGGCGCGGTGTCCTTCAGCGGCAGTGCGATCGCCTTCGGGAAGCTGCAGGGCCTGATCACACGCAGCATCCGCTTCCGCGGGCAGCAGTTCCTCAATCTGCTGCTGCTCGCCGCGGCGCTGGTGCTCGGTGCGCTGGTCGCCGCACACCTCAACGCCTCGCTCGCGGTGGTCACCGGATTCTTCGTGCTGGCGCTGGTGCTCGGGCTCACCATGACGCTGCCGATCGGCGGCGCCGACATGCCGGTCGTCATCTCGCTCTACAACGCGCTCACGGGACTCGCGGTGGGCCTGGAGGGCTTCGTACTTAACAACGCCGCGATGATCATCGCCGGCACGGTGGTGGGCTCGGCCGGAACGCTCCTCACGCAGCTGATGGCGAAGGCCATGAACCGCTCGCTCGGCAACGTGCTGTTCTCGGGGTTCGGCGACACCGGCGCCGCCGCCACCGGAGAGGTCAGCGGCAGCCTGAAGCCCATCGAGGCCAGCGACGCCGGCGTGATGCTGGCGTTCGCGCAGAAAGTGATCGTCGTTCCGGGTTACGGCATGGCGGTGGCGCAGGCCCAGCACAAGGTCTGGGAGCTGTCTCAGCTGCTCATCGAGCGCGGCGTGCAGTTGCGGTTCGCGATCCATCCGGTCGCGGGACGCATGCCGGGGCACATGAACGTGCTGCTGGCGGAAGCGGGTGTGCCCTACGACCTGATTGCCGATCTCGATGAGATCAACGCCGAGTTCGAAACCGCCGACGTCGCGCTCATCATCGGCGCCAACGACGTCGTGAACCCGGTGGCGCGCACCGACAAGGGGAGCCCGATCTACGGCATGCCGATCCTGAGTGCCGACAAGGCGAAGAACGTCATCGTCATCAAGCGCGGCCAGGGCGCGGGATTCTCCGGAATCGAGAACGCGCTGTTCTATCTCGACAACACACGCATGCTGTACGGGGATGGGCAGAAGGCGGTGGCGGAGTTGATCCAGGCGGTGAAGGCAGTCGGGTGAGGCGGCGGACACATGCATCGTAGAACCCTGCTGAAGGGCGCAGCCGCGCTGCCGGTGGTTGCGCTGCTGTCTGCGGCCGTGCCTGCCGCGCGGGCGCGCGCACGTGAGCGGCTGCGGCGCGTGCGTCCCGCAGATGCCGCCTGGCCCACTGCTGCCAGCTGGGAGAAGCTCAACGACGCCGTGGGCGGCAATCTGATCGCGGTGCACTCGCTGTTCGCGGCCTGCGAGAAGGAGCCGGGTGCTGCGGCCTGCGTGGAGGCTACCGGGAACATCCACAATCCTTTCTATATCGGCGACCAGCCCGCGGGCACGCAGGTCTCCGGCTGGCTCGATGCCTGGACGCCGGCGCCGAGCGTCTACGCCCTGAAGGCCCGGCACACGGCCGACGTCGTCGCCGGCGTCAACTTCGCGCGCCAGAACAGGCTGCGGCTGGTCGTCAAGGGCACCGGCCACAGCTATCAGGGCACCTCCAACGCCGCCGACTCCCTGCTCATCTGGACCCGCGCGATGAACCAGGTCACCGTGCACGAGGCCTTTGTCGCCAGCGGCTGCGGGGGCAAGGCGCAAGCCGTGCCCGCGGTGAGCGCCGGGGCGGGCGCCATGTGGATCGATCTCTACCATGCCGTGACCTCCAGGGCGGGCCGTTATGTGGCGGGCGGCGGCTGCACCACGGTCGGGGTCGCCGGCCTGGTTCAAAGCGGTGGCTTCAGCAGCTTCTCCAAGGGCTTCGGCACGGCGGCCGCGGGACTCCTCGAGGCCGAAGTGGTCACCGCGGATGGGAGCGTGCGCACCGTGAACGCCTGCACCCATCCGGACCTGTTCTGGGCAATCAAGGGCGGCGGTGGCGGCAGTTGGGGCGTCATCACCCGCCTCACGCTGCGCACCTACGAGCTGCCGGAATATTTCGGCGCCGCGTGGGGACTGATCAAGGCGCAATCGGACGAGGCGTTCCGCAGACTGCTGGCCGCTTTCATCGACTTCTATGCCGGCAGTCTTTTCAACTCCCACTGGGGCGAGCAGGTTGCGATCGGATCCGGCAACACTCTCAAGCTCTCGATGGTCTCTCAGGGGCTCGACCGGCAACAGACGCAGCAGCTCTGGGCGCCGTTCTTTGCCTGGGTCAACGCGGCGCCGCAGGACTACACCGTCACCGAGGAGTTCGGCACCGGGGCGCTGCAGGCGCAGCACTGGTGGGACCCCGCCGGCACGCATCGGATGGTCCAGGACACGCGTGCCGGAGCGCCCGCTCACCACGCGTGGTGGCAAGGAGACCAGGAGCAGGTGGGGGCATACCTGCATGGTTATGATTCGCTGTGGCTGCCTGCCGCGCTGCTGCAGGAGCCGCAGCGGCAGCGTCTTGCGGAGGCTCTGTTCGCGGGCAGCCGCCACAAGGAGATCGGACTGCACTTCAACAAGGGGCTCGCGGGTGCCCCGCCCGAGGCGATCGCCGCGGCGCTGGATACCGCCACCAATCCCGCGGTGACCGAGGCCTTTGCACTCGCCATCATCGCCGATGGGGAAGGAGCGGCCTATCCGGGGCTGGCGCGCCCCGCGATGGATCTGGCGGCCGCCCACGAGGACGCGCGCGCGATCGATCGGGCTACCGCGGAGCTGCGCCGGATTGCCCCCCTCGCCGGCTCCTACGTCTCGGAAAGCAACTATTTCAATGCGCAGTGGAGCCGCGCTTTCTGGGGCGAGCACTACCAGCGCCTGCGGGCCATCAAGGCAAAGTACGATCCTGACGGTCTGTTCTTCGTACACCACGGAGTTGGCAGCGAAGACTGGAGCGCCGATGGCTTCACGCGGCTGGCGTGAGAGCCGGCGGCTGTCAGGCCCATGTACGAACACCGCCGTCACGCCCCACTGCCGCGAGCTGCGTTTCTGCTGCGGTTGCTGCGCCATTTCGCCCTTGCCGCGCTGCTGCTCGCGGCCTCCCTCGTGCTCGGCATGCTCGGCTACCGGCACTACGAGCATCTCGAGTGGCATGATGCGTTTGAGAACACCTGCATGCTGCTCGGCGGCATGGGGCCGGTGAACAATCCGGTCACGCCCGCAGGGAAGCTGTTCGCGGGCTGCTACGCCCTGTACGCGGGGCTGGTGTTCATCGTGGCGGCAACCATCATTCTGGCTCCGGTTCTGCACCGCATGCTGCATCTGTTTCATTGCGACGAGCGCGACCGATGAGCCATCCGCCTGCGCCGGCACCGGGCGCGGCGTGCGCGGGCCTTGCCCTGGCGCTGCTGCTGCGCAGCGCGGCGCTGCACGGCGCGACCCCGGCGAGCGAGGTGCCCAGGAAGCCGCTCACCGGCGCGGAGGTACTGGCCGCGTCCACCGCCGCGGACTGGCGAGCGCTCGACCCGTCCAACACGCTGTACCTGGAGCTGCCCTCCGGGCGCGTCGTCATCGAGCTCGCTCCCCAATTCGCCCCGCGCCACGTCGCGAATGTCCAGGCGCTGGCGCGCGGGCATTACTTCGATGGGCTGTGGATCATGCGCGCCCAGGACAACTACGTCGTGCAATGGGGCGATCCGGACGGCAAGAAGCCGGTCGGTGCAGCGCACCGCACCGTGGGCGCCGAGTTCGAGCGCCCGCTGCGGGGTCTGTCGGTCATGAGGTTTCCGGATCCGGATACCTATGCGCCGGAAGTCGGATTCGTGGACACCTTTCCGATCGCCGCCGATCCGGCGACCGGTCGCGCGTGGCTGGTGCACTGCTACGGCATGGTGGGGGCCGGGCGCGACAACGATGTGGATAGTGGCGGCGGTACCGAGCTGTACGTGGTGATCGGCCAGGCGCCGAG
Source organism: Steroidobacteraceae bacterium (assembly GCA_041485725.1). GTDB lineage: Bacteria > Pseudomonadota > Gammaproteobacteria > Steroidobacterales > Steroidobacteraceae > 13-2-20CM-66-19. The sequence goes on along the minus strand of JBGPKC010000032.1, from coordinate 22,612 downwards.
ACATCTGGATCGCAATGTCACGCTGCTCGGGCGCGTGGTGTCCGGCATCGAGCTGCTCTCGGTCACGCCGCGCGGCAGCGGGACACTCGGTTTCTACGAGCACGCCGAGCAGCGCACGCCGCTCAAGTCCCTGAAGCTCGCCGCGGATGTGCCGGCCGCGCAGCGCACCGAGCTGGAAGTGCTGCGCACCGACACGCCGACGTTTCTCGCCTACGCCGAGGCGCGGCGCAGCCGGCACGAAGAATGGTTCAAGGTGCCGGCCGCACGCCTGGACGTGTGCAACCTGACCATCCCGGTGCGGCCACGCACCAACGGCGGCGCCGCGAAATAAACACCGGGAGGCAGGATCAGCGGTGCGGCGGCTGCGCCGGGGGCGGCCGCAGCACCGGGCCTTTCTGTCGCTGCTCGCGCGCGTGCTCGATCATCTGCCGGCGCTGGGTGGGGTTCGCAGCGCGCCATTGCTCGCGCAGCACCTGGCGCCGCGCCGGCGGCAGCTGCTGGAACTTGTGAAAATTCTCCCGCACGTTCGCCTGCTCGTTCGGCGGCAGTGCCTGGAATTTCTGCCAGCGGTTGCGCAGCGCATGGCGCTCATCGGGGGGGAGCGTCTGCCAGCGCCCGAAGCGCTCACGCGCCTTATCGCGCTGCTCGCCCGACATCCCGATCCAGCGCTCGGTGCCGTGCGCCAGCGCCTGCTGTCGCGAGGGCGGCAAGCCGTCCCACTGGCCTCCGAAGCGCGACAGCAGCTTCTGCTGCTCCGGCGAAAGACTCGACCAGGCAACCGGGGCCGGGGGATTCGCGCCGGGAGCGGGCGCTTCCTGCGTAAACGCGGGCGCTGCCGCGAGCAACAGCAGGGTGAAGAGGCACGCACGCCATCTGTTACTCATTATTTTTCGCTCCGGATGCGCTGGGCGGCGGCGCCGGCGGTGCTGCGGGCGCCGCGTGGCCCTTGGCCGCACGCCGCGCGGCGCGCTGCGGATCGGCCTGGGCGAGATAGTCCGGGTTCAACTCGGCCAGGCGGTCGACGCTTCCGAGGAACTCGAGAAAGCCGGGATCGGGGTCCTCGGGCTGCGGCGTGCGCGTGTCGTCGCTGCGAGCCAGGGCGCAGGCGAGCGCCAACACAGCCAGCACCCCACGGCCCACCCGACGTGTGCACATCAGCCCTCGCTCTGGACATTGTCAGTTTGCGCGGTCGCCCATTCATAGAACGGGCCGTCCCAGCCATCCAGCAGTTCCAGTGCTTCACTGTCTGCCAGCAAATCCATGTCCTCCGCCGCGTGCTGTGCCTCGAGCACCGGCGGCTCGCCGGAAGGCTGACGGTGCCACAGCACGACGGCCACCAGCAACGCGGCCGCTGCGGCGCCCGCGGTCGGCATGAGCGTGAGACTGCGCCACCATACCCGGCGACGCGCGCCGGCCGCCTCGAGCGCCGCGTGGCGCGCCTGGTTCAGGCGCGAGCGGGTGCGCCCATCGATACGCGACAGGCTCTCCTCGAGCACCACGCGCGCGTTACGCTCGAATTCAGTCAGTGGCTCATTCATCGGGCTCATACGTAGAGCTCTCCGAGTTGCGCGCGCAGTGCCTGCAGCGCGCGAAAGTAGTGCGTCTTGACGCTGCCTTGCGAGCAGCCCATCGCGGCCGCGGTCTCGGCCACATCCAGTCCCTCCAGCGCGCGCAGCAGAAACGCCTGCCGCTGCCGGCCGGGCAGCTCCCCGAGCGCCTTCTCGAGGGCCGCCACGGCCTGGTCGAGCTCCAGCCGTCTCGGCGGTTGCGGCTCCGGGCTCGGCGCCTGGGCGATGGGGTCTGGCTCGTCATCATCCGCGTCGCCGCGGAACGGGAGCCAGGCGATCACCCGTCCCCGCACCGTGCGCCGGCGCTGCATGTCGCGAATGCGGTTCTCGAGAATGCGGTAAAAGAGCGGCTTCCACTGCTCCGCAGGCCGGTCGGCGTAGGCGCGAACCAGCTGCAGCATCGCGTCCTGCACTGCATCGAGCGCGTCATCCTCGTGCCGCAGCGCCGCCTGTGCCATCTTGAATGCCTTGAGCTCGACGCCGGCCAGGAACTGGTTCAGCGCACGGGATCGCGTCTGGGCTTCAAGGTCCGTCAGGTCCACGTCGCCGTGTCGTGCGGCCGGCATGCTATAAGGCGACGCGAGCGTAGCAAACTCGGACATGGCCTGTATAACGCGCGCGCGCGTGACCTGGTTGACGGGCCGGCTGCGGCACAAGTACCTGATTTAACTTACACGTGAGACCTGGGCCCAAAGTCTTTCGGGTGGCGCTCGACACCCCGCTCCGACGGCTGTTCGACTACCTTCCCCCGGCATCCGCCGGCGCGCTGCAGCAGCCCGCACCCGGGTCGCGCGTGCGAGTTCCCTTCGGCCGCCAGCGCCTCGTGGGCGTAGTTGTGGGGAGTGCAGACACTTCGGAGGTTCCGCCCGGGCGCCTGAAGCCGATTCTCGAGGTGCTGGATCCCAAGCCGGTGCTCGACGCGGCGGCGCTCGAGCTCCTCGGCTGGGCCGCGCGCTACTACCACCATCCCATCGGGGAAGTGCTGGCGGGAGCGCTCCCCAAGGCGCTGCGGCTGGGGGCGAGCGCCACCGGGAGCGAAGAGAGTTGGGTGGCAACCGCCACCGGAACCCAGGCGTGCGCGGCGGGTGAGCCGCGCCGCGCCGCAAGGCAGCGGGCGCTGCTCGAGTTTCTGCTCGCAAGCGGCGGCGCCGCGGCCGGCGCCCTGAATGAGCGCCTCGGCTCTTGGCGTGACGCCGCCCGTGCACTGCTGGCGCGCGGCTGGATCGCCCGCACCGAGAGCCCGATCGAGGCCCCGGCGCAAGCCGCGCGCGTCCGCGCCGCAGGTCCCGCGCTGCTGCCTGAGCAGAGCGCAGCCGTGGAAGCCGTGGCCGCGTCCCTCGGCCGCTATGGCGCGTTCGTGCTGCACGGAATCACCGGCAGTGGCAAGACCGAGGTCTACCTGCGCCTGATCGAGCGGGTGCTCGCGCAGGGTAAGCGTGCGCTGGTGCTCGTGCCCGAGATCGGCCTCACCCCCCAGCTGCTGGGCCGGTTTCGCGAGCGATTCGACGCCCCGATGGCGGTGCTGCATTCGGCCCTGACGGATCACGAGCGCCTGCTCGCCTGGCGCGACGCCTTCAGCGGCCGGGCCCGCATCGTGCTCGGTACCCGCTCGGTGGTGTTCGCCCCGGTGCCGGAGCTCGGGCTGATCGTCGTCGACGAGGAGCACGACCCGTCATTCAAGCAACACGAAGGGGGCTTTCGCTATTCGGCGCGGGACCTGGCGGTGATGCGGGCCCGGCACGCGGCCGTGCCGGTGTTGCTCGGCTCGGCTACGCCGGCGCTGGAGACCCTGCACAACGTCGCCGCGGGCCGCTATGCGCGCCTGCGGTTGCTGCACCGGGCGGGCGAGTCCCAGCCGCCGCGGCTCGCGCTGCTGGACCTGCGCACCAGCGCCATGCGCGCAGGCGTAGCGACACCGGCGGTGCTGGCGATCGAGCGTCATCTTGCCGATGACGGCCAGGTGCTGGTGTTCCTCAACCGCCGCGGCTACGCGCCGACGCTGCTGTGCACCGCGTGCGGCTGGATCGCACCCTGCCGCGAGTGCGACGCGCGGCTCACCGTGCATCTCGCCGCCGGACGGCTGCGCTGTCATCACTGCGGCGCCGACGCGCCGCTGCCGCAGCGCTGTCCACAATGCGGTTTCGCCGTGAAACCGGTCGGCCAGGGCACGCAGCGCATCGAAGAGACCCTCGGCACCCTGTTTCCCGGCGTGATCATTGCGCGCCTGGACCGGGACGTCGTGAGAAGGCGCGGCGACCTGGAGGAGGTGATGCGCCGCATGTCCTCGGGCGAGGCGCGCATCCTCGTCGGCACGCAGATGGTCACCAAAGGGCATGACTTTCCGAACGTGACGCTGGTGGTGGTGCTCAACGCGGACCAGGGCCTCTTCAGCACCGATTTCCGCGCACCCGAACGTCTCGCGCAGACGATCGTGCAGGTGGCGGGGCGCGCCGGGCGCGGCGCGCGGCCCGGCGAAGTGCTGATCCAGAGCGAATTCCCGGATCACCCGCTGCTCACCAGTCTGCTCGCGGAAGGCTACGACGGCTTTGCGCGCGCGGCGCTCGCGGAACGCTCGCAGGCGGCCTGGCCGCCGTTCAGCCGTCTGGCGGCGGTGCGCGACTCCGCCACCACAGCGCCAGCCGCGCTCGCCTTCCTCACCGACGCCCGCAAGCTCGCGCAGCGCCCGCCGCGTGGTGTGCGCCTGTTGGGTCCGGTGCCGGCGGCTATGGCCAGGCGCGCCGGACGCTACCACGCACAGCTGCTGGTGGAGAGCCCGGAGCGCTCGCGCCTGCACGAATTCCTGGATACCTGGCTGGCGCAGGTCGAGCAGCTGCCGAGCGCGCGCCGGGTGCGCTGGTCGCTGGACGTGGATCCGATCGAGCTGTTCTGAAAGCGCGCGCGTGCGGTGCGGATCGCGGCAGCGCTTCGGGTACACTTGCGCGCCTTGAAGCAGGAACTCGAGCAACTGCTGCTGGCCTCCCTGGGCAAGCTCACCGGGAGCGTGCTCGCGCAGATGCCCGCCGCCTCCACGGTGGTCGTCGAGCGCACCCGCGACAACCAGCACGGCGAGTTCGCCACCAACCTCGCGCTGCGGCTGGCGAAGCCGGCGGGCAGGAATCCGCGCGAGCTTGCGGCCGCCATCGTGGCCGCGCTCCCGGCGAGTCCCTTGCTGTCGCGCGCCGAAGTGGCAGGTGCCGGATTCATCAACTTCCACCTGGCGCCCGAGGCGTACGCGCGCGAGCTCGCGCGTATCCACGCGCTCGGTAGCGCTTACGGTGAAAGCAGGCTCGGCCAGGGCGAGCGGGTGCTGGTGGAGTTCGTGTCCGCGAACCCGACCGGGCCGCTGCACGTGGGTCATGGACGCCAGGCGGCCTACGGCGCGACGCTCGCGAACATTCTCAAGGCGGTGGGGTTTGAGGTCGCGCGCGAGTACTACATCAACGATGCCGGACGGCAGATGGACATCCTCGCCGTCAGCACCTGGCTGCGGTATCTCGGCCTGTGCGGCGAGGAGTTGCCGTTTCCGCAGAACGGCTACCGCGGCGACTACGTGCTGCCGCTCGCGCAGCAGCTCAAAGCCTTGGTGCGCGAGCAGCTGCGACGCCCGGCGGCGGGCGTGCTCGCCAACCTGCCCGCGGATGCCCCCGCGGGCGACAAGGAGACCTACATCGATGCGCTCATCGCGCGCGCGCGTGAGCTGCTGGGCACCGATGGTTTCCGCCGGGTGCTGGAGCTGTCACTCAGCGAAATGCTGGCGGACATCCGCAATGATCTGGAAGAATTCGGTGTGCTGTTCGATCACTGGTCGTCCGAGCGTGCGCTGGCGGACAGCGGCGCGATCGATCACGCGCTCGCGGTGCTTGAATCGCGGGGACGGCTGCAGCGGCGCGACGGCGCGCTGTGGTTCCGCGCTACCGAGTTCGGCGACGAGAAGGATCGCGTGGTGGTGCGCGAGAACGGCCAGAAGACCTACTTCGCCTCCGATATCGCCTATCACCTGCAGAAGCGCGAGCGCGGGTTCGCGCGTCTCATCGACGTGCTGGGCGCCGATCACCATGGTTATGTCGCGCGGGTGCGCGCCGGACTGATTGCCATGGGCCAGCCGGGCGAGTGCCTGGAAGCGACGCTGATCCAGTTCGTGAGCCTGTTCCGCGGCGCCGAGAAGATCCCCATGGGCAAGCGCGAGGCGCAGTTCGTCAGCTTACGCGAGCTGCGCGAGGAAGTTGGCAATGACGCCTGCCGTTTCTTCTACCTGATGCGCAGTCACGACCAGCCGCTCGACTTCGATCTCGAGCTTGCCAAGTCGCACACCAATGAAAACCCCGTGTACTACATCCAATATGCACACGCTCGGGTGGCGAGCGTCATGAAACAGCTCGCCTCCCGCGGCCTGTCCTTCGATCGCGATGCCGGGCTCGCCGCCGCCGGGATGCTCGGCGGCGCTGAGGAGCAGGCGGTGCTCAGCTCACTCAGCCGTTATCCTGAGATCGTGGAGCAGGCGGCCGTGAACCGCGCGCCTCACACCCTGGTGCACTACCTGAGGGAGCTCGCCAACGTCTTCCACACCTACTACAACGCGCAAGTCTTCATCGTCGGCGAGACGGCGTTGCGCAACGCGCGCCTGGCACTGGTCCTGGGGGTGCAGCAGGTGCTGCGCAACGGGCTGACGCTGCTCGGCGTATCGGCGCCGGAGAGCATGTGAGAAACGCGGCGCGCCGCCGGCGGCCTGCATGGCGAAACTGACAAGCCGCGACTACAAGTCCACGCAGCGGCGCGCGCCGGATTTCAGGCGGCTGCGCGAGTTCGGCTCCGGCGTGCTGGCCGGCATCGTGCTGACGAGCATGGCGTTCGTCTATCTCGGCGGCGCGGCACGCAGGACCCAGAACAGCGCGGACGCGCCGCGCCCCGATCCGCACCATGCCGCGCCGGCCGATGCCGGGAGCGGCGATGTCGGCTCGGGCAGGAGCGCCGAAAAATACGACTTTTACCAGATGCTGCCGAACTTCGAAGTGGTGGTGCCGGAGAAGGACAAGGACGTCAAGCGCGATCTGCCGGCGGCGGCGAAGATCGAACGCCCCGGGGTCTACGTCCTGCAGGCGGGTTCGTATCGCAACGAAGCCGACGCCGAGCGCGTGCGCGTGCAGCTGGCGCTGCAGGGCGTCAACGCCAAGGTACAGCGCGTCGCAGTGGACGCGGATGTCTGGCATCGGGTGCGCATCGGGCCGATCAGCAACCTGGACGAGCTCAACAAGGTGCGCAGGCAGCTGCGGGCGGCCGAGGTCGATGCGTTGGTCATCCGGGTGGGAGACTGAGGAGCACACATGAAACTCGTCGTAACTGTTGTGTTCGCGGTACTCGCGAGTCAGGCCGCAGTGGCGCAGGACGCCAAACCCTCGCAAGCCTCGATCCGGCAGCTCTTCGAGGTCATGCACAGCAGCAAGCTTCTCGACGCCTACGTGACACAGATCGACGGCACGGTGCGCGCCTCGATGCAGCAGGCTTTTGCCGGACAACAGCCGACCCCGAAGCAGCAGCAGATCATGGAGACCCTCGGGCACAATATCGCTGCGCTGGTGAAGGAGGAGCTTAACTGGGCGAGCTTCGAGCCCATGATGATCGAGGTGTACCGCAACACGTTCAGTCAGCACGAAGTGGATGGGATGCTGAAGTTCTACCGCTCCGAGGCCGGACAGGCCGTGATTGCCAAGCTGCCCGCGGCAATGCAGCAGACGATGGCGAGCATGCAAAGCCACGTCAAGGCGCTCACGCCCAAGATCGTGCAGCTGGAAAAGGACTCGGCGGCGCAGCTCAAAGCGGCCGAGGAACCACAGCAGACGCCGCAATCACCGCCGCCGCAGCCGTAACCACAGCGCGCCGGCGAGCCCCCTACACGGCGCTGCCGATGAGGTGAATCTCGCGCTGCGGAACCGGTATGACGATATCGTGGCTGCGAAACGCTTCGAGGACCGCCCGCTGGATCTCACCGGTGGCGGGGCCGTAGTCCGGCACGCGCACCCACGGCCGCACCCCGATGTTGACGGACCACTCACCGAGCAGGATCGTTTGCACGACCGCAGCAGGGTCTTTCAATACGCGCGGATTGGCCTGCAGCACGGCGTTGATCACGCCGAGCGCGCGGTTGAGGTCGGTGTCATAGGCCACGCCGACCACGACTTCGAGCTGGCGTAGATTACCGAAGTTGTGGAGTATTTCGCCCACGATCTTGCGGTTGGGAATCACCACGCGTGAGCGGTCGACGTGGACCAGGGTGGTATTGAACAGCGTGATGCCCTCAACCTGGCCTTCCTCGCCGGCGAGAGCGATGTACTCCCCGACCCGGAAGGGCTTGGTGAAGATGATCGAGAGGCCGGCCATCACATTGCTCAGCACGCCCTGGGTCGCGAGCGCCAGTCCGGCACCGGCCACGCCCAGTCCCGCAATCAGCGGCAACAGCTCCACGCCCAGGTTCTGCAGCGCCATGATCACGAACAGGGTGAGCGACAGCGCCCACGCCACTCGCGCCAGCAGCAATCGCACCGGCGCCTCGAGGTCGATGCGGGTGAGAGCGCGCTCCAGCCAGCGGCTCACCCAGCGGCTGGCCACGAATCCGACCACCAGGATCAGGATCGCGGCCAGCAGTCGGGGTCCGAACCGGATAGCGAGATCGACAACCGTGCTCTTGACCTGATCGATCGAGGCGATCTGCTCGTTCATCGGGGGCTTGCTCCGTGCTGTCGGCGCCGGGGTCAGCGCTCGCGTTTGCGGCCTCGTCTGGCCGTTGCGCGCCCGGCGCTACGCCCGCGCCGCACGGGCTTCGCGGCCGCGGCCGGCTTCGCCGCCGCCATCGCCGCTGCGACCGAACGACGCGCCCACGCCACCAGCTCGGCGGCATCTTCCAGCACATCCGCGGGCGTCTCGTAATACGTGGTGCTGAGTTGCGGGCTCTCGGGGTAGGGCCGGAACTGAGCCATGGCGCGCGTGGTGAAATCCGTGCGGTTGGAATCGTCGACGCGCAGATACAGGGTATCGTTGTCGACAAGAGCGAAAAAGAACTCATCGAAGTACAGGCCCGCGCCGCCGAACATGCGCCGTGAAGTCACGCCGCCCAACCCGCTGAGCTGATCGCGAACGTAGTCGAGGTAGTCGCTGCTGACGGTCATGAGTTCACGCGGCTTGCCGCGCAGCTGCTCAGCGCGCAACCGCGTTCAGGATCTTCACTCCTCGCTGATGTTGCGGAAGTCGACGCCGAGCGAGCGCAGCTTGCGGTACAGGTGCGTGCGCTCCATGCCGACGCGCTTGGCGAGCTGCCCCACCTTGCCGTTGCACAGCAGCAGCTGCTGCTGCAGGTAGGCGCGCTCGAACTGCTCGCGCGCCTCGCGCAGCGGCAGCGCCAGCAGGTCCTGCTTCACCAGCGGCTCATTGGGCGGGGTCTGCACCGCGAGCTCGCGCTCGATTTCCTCCAGGCGGATTTCTTCCGCGCCACCGTGGATCAGCAGCCGATGCACCAGGTGTCTGAGCTCGCGCACATTGTCCGGCCAGGGATAGTTGCGCAGGCGGTTCTGCGCCGCGACGCTGAAGCGCCGGAATGGCAGCCCGTCTGTGTCGACCAGGCGATCGACCTGATGCCGCAGCAGCTCCGGCACGTCCTCGGCGTACTCGCGCAGCGGCGGTACGCGCATGAGCAACACGTTGACGTGGGCGAGCAGATCACGGCGCAGGGCCTCGGTGCCGGCGCGCTGCTCGATGCCGGGCTGCGCGGAAGCCAGCAGGCGCGCGCGGAAACTCACCGGCTCAGCTCCCCCCAGGCGCGTGAACTGCCCCGATTCAAACACGCCCACCAGCAGCCGCTGTGCCCCGGGCGGCAGGTCCTCCAGTTCGTGGATGAACAGCGTCCCGTTGCCCGCCTCCTCGAGAACGCCCGCGACCTTCTGTCCGTCGGCCTGCTCGCGGCCGAACAGCCGGCCCTCGGCGTCCGCGTCACGCAGGCTCGAGGCGATGAGCAGCACGAACGGCGCGCTGGCGCGTGGTCCGTGCTCGTGCAGATAACGCGCGAAGGCCTCGCGTCCGGCCCCCGGCTCCCCCACCAGCAGCACCGGCGAGGGATTGGTCGCCATCTGCTGCAACTCCGCGCGCAGCTGCTGCATGAGCCGGCTCTTGCCGATCGGTACGGCGAGCGGCGAGCCGAGGAGCTTGCCCGACTGGCGGTGCCGCCGGCCCGCATCGAGGGCGCGCTCCACGGTGCGCAGCAGCTTCGCGAGCGACAGCGGCTTCTCCACGAAGTCGAAGGCGCCGAGCCGCGTGGCCTCCACGGCCGTCTCCACCGTGCTGTGCCCGGACATCATCACCACCGGGCAGCCGTCGGCGGCGGCGGCGGACCATTCGCGCAGCAGCGTGATTCCGTCCACGTCCGGCATCCAGATGTCGAGCAGCACCAGATCGGGTATCTGCCGGGCGCGCGAGGCGCGTGCCTGCGCGGCGTTGGCGGCGACGTCCACCTCGTAGCCCTCCTCGGAGAGGATCTCTTTCAGCAGACCGCGGATATCCGCCTCGTCGTCGACCACGAGAATGAGTGGACTGCTCATGCCCTTTCCCTCCGCAACTGATCCAGCCGCTCGCGCGCGCCTCCGGTGGCGGACCGGGTGCTGTCCTTCACCGGCAGCACGATGCGCACGCGCGCACCACCTTCGGGCCGATTGTCGGCATCGATTCGCCCACCGTGCTCCTCGATGATCTTCTTCACAATGGCGAGCCCCAGTCCCGTGCCCTTCGGCTTGCTGGTGACGTAGGGGTCGAATACCTTGCCGAGGAGCTCGCGCGGAAATCCCGCTCCATTGTCACATACGGTCACGGCGGCGTACTCGGCATCGGCGCCGGACTCGAGCCGGGTCGCGATCTCGAGCATCGGGGTGGCCACGCCATCAAGGGCTTCCAGGGCGTTGGTCACCAGGTTGTTGAGGATCTGGCGCAGCCGGCCGCGATCGGCCTCGATGCTCTCGAGGTGCTCATCGAGATCCAGGCGGATGCGCGTGAGCGGACCCTGCGAGCGGTACAGGTCGGCCACCTCGGTGATCAGCTGATTCAGGCTGAAGCGCGTGATCTGCATCTCCGGTGCGCGCGCGTATTCGCTGAACGCATTCACCATCTGCTGCATGGTCTGCACCTGCTGCACGATGGTGCGCGTGCCGCGCTCCAGGATCTCGGCGTCGCGCTCGTTCATCCCGGCGAGCAGGCGCCGGCGCAGGCGCTCGGCCGACAGCTGGATGGGGGTGAGGGGATTCTTGATTTCGTGCGCCAGGCGCCGCGCGACCTCGCCCCAGGCGGCATCGCGCTGCGCCTGCAGGAGCGCGGTGATGTCGTCGAACACGATCACGAAGCCCATGTCACTGTCCTCGCCCGGCAGCGGGGTGCACGCGCACATGAGCGTGCGGCGTCCGGCGGCGCCGTCCAGATCGAGCTGCTCGCGCCACTCTTCGCGTCCACCGGCAAAGCGCACCGCGAGCGCGGCGACGAACTGCCCCAGCCGCTCGTTGCCCGCGGCGAGCTCGGGCAGCGCCCGTCCGCTGGCCGCCGACAGGTCGGTCCCAAGGATCGCGCCGGCGGCCTCGTTCGCGGTGCGCACCGTCATGCTGCGGTCGATGGCGAGCACCCCGGTCGACAGGCGCGCCAGGATGATGGCGAGGCGCTGGCGCTCGCGCTCCACCGCCTGCTGGCTGTGGGTTGCTTCGGCGCGCGCGCGCCGCAGGCGCTTGGTCATGTCGTTGAAAGAGTGCACCAGGAATCCCATCTCGTCGCGCGAGGGCAGCGGCAGGCGCGTCCCGAAGTCGCCCTTGCCGACCGCGCGCGTGCCCTCGATGAGGTCCTGCACCGGACGCACCAGGCGCTGCGCGGAGTAGATCGCGCCGTAGATGGCCGCCAGCATGGCGAGCAGCACCACCAGCGTGAGCGTGAGCCGGAAGCTGGTCTTCAGGGGCTCGCGCAGCGCGGCCAGGTCGCCGTACTGGTGGTAGGAGCTCTGCACCGCTTCCGACAGTGCGGCGAGCTGCGCCGGCACGGGGTAGATCGCCACCACGAAGCGCCCGTCGTGGCCCGCGCCAGCGTCGCCGAGCGCCGCGGCCGTGCGGATGAAGTAGTGCCCGCCGGCGCGCGGCTCGAGACTGACGTAAGGCCGGCGCTGCTCCACCTGTCGCACCAGATCCGCAGGGGGTTGCGAGGGCATGCTTTCCAGGGGACTCTCGAGGCTCGCGGCGAGGATGCGCTGGTGTGCACCGAACAGCGCGATTTCGGTGGCCTGGCTGGCGCGCCGTTCCACATCGAGTCTTGACTGCACGTCCGCGGGCGCGGCGCCGGTCAGTGCCGCGGCCAGCGCCACCGTTCTGGCGGAATACTCACGCGCACGCAGGTCGAGCGCCGCGCGCGACAACCCGAGCGCGTCGTTCAGTCCCTGCTTCACTTCGACCTTGAACCAGCTGTCGATGCCGCGATTGATGAACTCGAGGGATGACAGATACACGATCAGCACCGGCGCAATGACCAGCGCCCCGAAGATGCCCACGGTGCGCGCCGTGAGACGCGAGCCGGGCACGTGCGCGCGATAGTCGCGCACCAGGCGCCACAGCTTGCGCGCCAGCAGCACGCTGAGCACGATCACGCCGCAGAAGTCGACCAGCAGGATCCAGGGCTGCAGGCGGCCGAATTCCGAGGAGTTCTGCACGCTCTCGGCGAGCAGCAGGAACGCTCCCAGTCCGATCGCGCTCCACAGCAGCGCCTGCGCGACCGCCACCCAGCGCAGGCGCGACGGGCGCTCGCTTACACCGGGAGTAACCATGAGTACCACTCGCTCACCCGTGCCCAGTCGTCGCTCCAGAAGAGAATGGCGCGCAGCGATGCCGGCAGGTGGCCACGGCGCACGCCGGCGCGCACGCTGATGGTGTAGTTGCCGCCATCGAGCTGCGGTTCCACCAGGATCGGCCAGGCATCCACCTTGCCCAGGTGCTGCAGCGCCTCGTCCAGGGTCGCGAAGCTCTCCTGATCGCCGCTGTGCGTGTCGCGCACCATGTAACGGTCACTCACCGCGTGGTAGCTGAGCTCGCGCCGCAGCGTCAGGTCGACAACGTTCACGTTGAACCAGAAGTGCCGATCACGATCCACGCGCGCCTCGAGGTCGAACGTGAGCGTCAGACCATCCCGCAGCGCGTTGCGGATGGCGGGACCCATCGGGTACTCGATGCGCGCGTGCAGCAGAAACACCCCCTTGTCGAGGTTCACGTATGCGGAGCGCACCTCGAGCACCCCGTCGAGCGCGTCGCCGAAACCCAGGCCCCAGCTCGCCAGGGCGATCACGCACACCGTCGTGAGCAGCCCGCCCCGGGTCAAACCATCCCTTGTTGGATCGCCGCGTAGCATGGATGCAACGACAGACCTGTGATGGATCTGCGACCGCTGGCGGGAACTCAGGTTCCGGCCGTTGTCTTTTCGAGACAAGCATAATAGAAGCCGTCCGTCCCCGCCTCTGCTCCCGGCAGCAGCTGCACGCCGACCGCGCAATCGACCGCGCCGGGCGCGAGCGCGGGGCCTGCGGGCATCGCGGCAACCGCCATCTGCGGCTCGGCCGCCAGCAGGCGCTTAACGACCTCCTCGTTCTCCCCGGGCAGTATCGAGCAGGTCGAGTACACGAGGCGCCCGCCCGCAGCCAGCATGGTGACCGCGGCCCTGAGGATCGCGAGCTGTGCGGCCGCGAACGCGGGAATGTCATCCGCGCGTCGCAGCAGCTTGATGTCCGGGTGACGGCGGATCACCCCCGTGGAAGAGCAGGGAGCGTCCACCAGAATGCGCTCGAACGGCCGGCCGTCCCAGAAGGTGTCCGGATCGCGGACGTCTGCCGCCACCGCCCGGGCAGTGCGCTTCAGGCGCCGCAGGTTGTCCTCGATCAATCCCACCCGGTCGGCGTCGATGTCGACGGCCGTGAGATCCGCGCCTTCGCTTAGCAGCTCCAGAAGGTGACCCGTCTTGCCCCCGGGAGCGGCACAGGCATCGAGCACGCGCATGCCGCCGCGCACCTCCAGCAGGGGCGCCGCGAGCTGCGCACCGGCGTCCTGAACCGAGACGGTCCCTTCGGCAAAGCCGGGCAGCCGGCTTACGGCCATTGGGCGATTCAAAGTGACTGCACAGGGGGCCCACTGTATCGGATACGCGTCAATTTCGGCCCTCGCCAGTTCAGCCACGTAAGCCCGCGCGTCCGAGCGGGAGACGTCAACGCGCAGGGTCATGGGTGGATGGCCGTTGTTGGCCGCCAGGATGGCCGGGCACTGGCCGGGCCAGGCGGCCGCGATCTGCTCCACGAGCCAGGCCGGGTGTGCGGTGCGTGCCGGCAGCTGCGCATCCACGCGGGCGAGGAGCGATGCACGCTCGGCGACGAACCGGCGCAGCACCGCGTTGGCCAGTCCCGTGGCTTCCGGCGCGCCGAGCAGCCTCACCGCATCGACCGCCGCGTGCACGGTAGCCTCCGCCACATTGCGCGAGTACTCGACCTGGTGGGCGGCCACCGTCAGCAGCGCCCGGATGGGGCTCGCCACGCCGGACGGGTGCTTGAGCAGTCCATCGACCGCAGGTGCGAGGCGCAGGTACCAGCGCAGCGTCCCCAGCGTGATGGCGCGAACCGCCGCCCGGTCCGGGGCGTTCACCAGGGAGGCGAGGGCCGCCTCGGCTGAGCGGCCGTTCGAGATCACCTCATCGACCGCCCGTGCCGCCGCCGCCAGCGCCGGCGCGCCAGGCGCCCAGGGAGTTCTAGCCAAGGCGCCGCCCGGCGAGGGCCACACTGTGCGAGTAATCGCGTACGGCCACCGGCCGGCGCCCAGGCCGCTGCACTTGCGTCACGCGCAGACACCCTCGACCGCATCGTACGCGCATGAAGTCATCCTGTACGGAGATGATCGCACCAGGATGATCACTTTTATCGTCTTTTGATGGCTGGATCGCCGCGGGCTCCGCCTGCGCCTCCAGGATACGCAGCGTCTCATCCTCCAGCGCGGTTTCAGCCACCGGCCAGGGATTGAAGGCCCGGATCTGGCGCTCGATCTCGAGGGCATCGCGGCTCCAGTCGATCCGTGCCTCGGCCTTCCCGATCTTGGGCGCGTACGTGACACCCTCGAGCGGCTGGGGGCCGGCCCTGAGCGTGCCGGCAGCCAGTCCCTCGAGTGCCGTGAGGAGCGCCGAGGCGCCGAGGGTCGAGAGCGCTTCGTGGAGCGAACCGCTGGTGTGGCTCGCGGAAATGGCGAGCCGCCGCTGCAGCAGCACCGGGCCTGTGTCCAGACCCGAGTCCATCTGCATGATCGTGACGCCGGTTTCGGTGTCGCCGGCGAGGATGGCTCGCTGGATGGGTGCCGCTCCGCGCCAGCGCGGCAGGAGGGAGGCGTGAATGTTGATGCACCCCAGGGGCGGCAGAGCGAGGACCTCGCGTGGCAGGATCAGGCCATAGGCCACGACGACCAGCGCCTGCGCTCGCCAGGCCGCGAGCGGTGCGCGCGCGGCGGCGCTGCTGAGAGTCTGCGGTTGTGCCAGCGGCAGCTGCGCGGCAAGCGCCGCGAGCTTCACCGGGCTCGCGGCGAGTTTCTGGCCGCGCCCCCTGGGCCGGTCCGGCTGCGTCAGGACCCCGACGACGCTGTGTTGAGCGAGCAGCGCCGCGAGGGCTGGCAGCGCGAATTCAGGCGTGCCGGCAAAGGCGACGCGCAACGTCAGTACGCGCGCCGCGCGCTGCCCGAGCTCGCCGCGGCAGCATGCGAGCCGCGCTCCTTGCGCTCTTTCTCGAGCTTCTTGCGAATGCGCTCGCGCTTCAGATCCGACAGGTAGTCGACGAACAGCTTGCCGTCGAGGTGGTCGATCTCGTGCTGGATACACACCGCCAGAATGTCGTCGTAATCGCGCTCGAACACAGCGCCGTCGCGATCGTGCGCGCGCACGCGGATCTTCGCCGCGCGCATCACGTCATCGAAAATCCCCGGCACCGACAGACACCCTTCCTCGGTGTTCGCCTCCCCTTCGCGCGAGAGGATCTGCGGGTTGATGAGCACCAGCGGCTGGTTGTGCTCGGCGGAGACGTCGATGACGATGACGCGCTGGTGGACATCGACCTGGGTCGCGGCGAGCCCGATGCCCGGAGCGGCATACATGGTCTCGAGCAGGTCCGCGACCAGTGCGCTGAGCGCCGCATCGAAGCGGGTCACCGGCTGCGCGCGCGTGCGCAACCGCGGGTCGGGGAACTCGAGGATCGCTCTCAAGGCCATCGCTTGCCTGTTATGGGGGCGGAGCCGCCCGTGATCCAGTGCACAAACTCGACATTAATTCGCATGCCGAGCGGGCGCCATGCCAGTATAACAACTAGAATCTCGGGCGCAGGTCGTGTGGTCCACCTCGCGCAATGAGGAGTGGAGGATGGTCTCGAATCAAGTACTTGGAGCTCGCCTCGCGGCGGGCTTGCTGATCAGCGCGATCGCGGTCTGCGGGTGCTCGCATCTGCGGCACACGGACGCAGGCGCCCCCGCCCCCGCGCCCGTGACTGCAGCCTCGGGCGACGCGCGCGCCATCCCCGCCGAGCCGCAGATGACGGCGACGGAAGCCGCCATCAGCGCCGCGGGCGCCACCGTGGCCGCTCCGGCTGCGCTGCCGGCCGATACCCGCGGCATGGTCAACCCGAGCGCGCCGAAGCACTACACGGTCAAACGCGGCGACACGCTCTGGGGCATCGCGTCGATGTACCTGCGCGATCCGTGGTTGTGGCCCGAGGTGTGGATCCTCAATCCCCAGGTTGCCAATCCCCACCTCATTTATCCGGGCGACACGCTGGCGCTGGCCTACGGCGCCGACGGCCGGCCGCAAGTCAGCCTCGAGCAGGCCGGTGCCGTGCGCCTCGATCCGCGCCTGCGCAACTCGGCGCTCGACAGCGCCATCCCGACCATTCCCTATTCGGCCATCGCCGCCTTCCTGTCGCGGCCGACGGTCGTGACCGCCGATGAGATGCGCCACGCGCCCTATGTGCTGGCGTTCCGCGACAAGCACGAGATCGCCGGCTCCGGCATCGAAGTCTACATACGTAATCTGCCGGCAGCGGAGAATGCCCGCTTCGCCATCGTGCACGTCGGAAATCCGCTGCGCGATCCGGATGACGGCAAGGTGGTCGGCTACGAGGGAATCTACACCGCCACCGCACTGGTGCAGCGCCCGGGAGATCCCGCCAAGGCGCTGCTGATCGACCCGGCACGCGAGACGCTGCGCGGCGACCGCTTGTTGTCCGCCGACGCCAGCGAGACGCCGGTCACCTTCGCGCTGCGTGCGCCGGCGAGCGATGTGCACGGGCGCATCATCGACGTGGTCGGCGGCACCGAACTTGCCGGGCAGTTCGCAGTGGTGGTCATCAACCGCGGCAAGCGTCACGGCCTCGAACCCGGCAACGTGCTCGCCGTCGACCAGGCGGGAGATGTGGTGCGTGACCTGTACCGCGGCGGCAGGACGATCGGTAATACCAACGGCCTCGGAACCTCGTTCGCTCCCAGGGTGAGACTGCCGGACGAGCGCAACGGGACGCTGCTCGTGTTCAAGGTGTTCGATCGCGTGAGCTTCGGGCTGATCGTCGGCGCCTCCGACACCATTCACGTCGCCGACGTGGTGCGTAACCCCTGACTGCCTTTCCTTTATGCTCGCGCGCATGGATGCAATCCGTGCGCGCGCGCTGTTGGCGCGGGTCCCCGGGCTCAACGCCGAGCATCTGCGGGCGCTGATTGCGGCGGCGGGCGGCGAGCCGGCCCGCGCGGCGCAGCCGCGCGCGGCTCGCGAGGTGCAGCTGCCGGCCGGCGCGCGCAGCTTCCTGAGCTGCCCCGATGAGCCAGCCCTGGACGCGGATCTCGCCTGGCTCGCCGCCAGCGGGGCGCGCATCATTCTGTGCACCGACCCTGACTATCCGCCGCTGCTCGCGGAAACCGCCGCGGCGCCCGCGGCGCTCTACCTGCTCGGATCCGCGCCCGCGCTGGCGTCGCCGCAGCTCGCTATGGTCGGCTCGCGCAACCCCACGCCGAGTGGCGTCACGACGGCGCGCGCGTTCGCGGCGTGGTTTGCGCGCGCCGGGCTCACGGTGACCAGCGGGCTGGCGGTGGGCATCGATGCCGCCAGCCACGAAGGGGCGCTGTCGGTCGAGGGACTCACGGTGGCCGTGTGCGGCACCGGTCTCGATCGCGTCTACCCGGCCGAACACGCGCTGCTTGCCGACCGCATCCGCGTCCGTGGTGCGCTGGTGTCGGAGTTCCCGCCGCGCACCGCGCCGCTGCGCCAGCACTTCCCGCGGCGCAACCGCATCATCAGCGGCCTCAGCCTCGGCACGCTGGTGGTCGAGGCCGCACGCCATAGCGGCTCGCTCATCACCGCGCGCCTCGCGGCCGAACAGGGACGCGAAGTGTTTGCGATCCCGGGCTCCATCCACAGTCCGGTCTCGCGGGGTTGCCACCAACTCATACGCGACGGCGCGAAGCTGGTGGAGGAAGCCGCCGACGTTCTGGCGGAGCTGCGGATTTCGGTTCCGAAAGAAACACTTACGGGCGCGCGCAGCGACCTGCAGCCGCCGCCGGCATTGGACAAGGAGTATGAAATGCTGTTAGATGCGCTCGGCTTTGAACCGGCGACCATTGATGTTCTCGTCGCACGCACGCGCTTAGCCCCCGAGTCGGTTGCCTCGATGCTGCTGATACTCGAGCTCCAGGGGCGTGTGGCGGCGCTTCCGGGCGGCCGCTATGGCCGATTACCTTGAATGATGACTGGCAGCGTTCTCGACATCCTGATCTACGTTTTCGACCGGTACATGCTCGAAGAGACACCGGAAGTGCCCGAGCGCGAGCAGCTCGCGCGCGATCTGGAACTGGCGGGCTTCGGGCGCACCAACGTCGAGCGGGCGCTCGACTGGCTCACCGAACTTGCCTTCGGACACCAGCGGCCGCCCCTGCCCGCAGCCAGGCGCGACGGCGCCGCGCACCACGGCGTGCGGGTTTTTGCCGACAGTGAGCTGGTGCGCCTGTCACCGGAGTGCCGCGGGCTGTTGCTGACGCTGGAACGCGCGCGTGTCATCACGCCGCAACAGCGCGAGATCGTGATCGAACGCATGCTGGCGCTGGAAGCCGACGAGCCCGACACCGAGCAGCTGAAGTGGGTCGTGCTCATGGTGCTCTCGAGTCAGCCCGGGAGTGAGCTGGCGGTCGAGCGGCTCGGCGGCCTGGTGGCGGAACTGCGCAGCCATGCTCCGCATTGAGCGCGCCGCTGCACCGGCGGCTGAAGCTCGGTCCGCGGCTCGCTAAGCCATGGCAGACAATCTGGTCATAGTCGAATCGCCCGCCAAGGCCAAGACGATCAAGAAGTATCTGGGCCGCGACTTCGACGTGCTCGCCTCCTACGGGCACGTGCGTGACCTGGTGCCCAAGGAGGGCGCGGTCGATCCCGACAACGGCTTTGCCATGAAGTACCAGGTGCTCGAGAAGAACGAGCGCCACGTCGAGACCATCGCGCGCTCGCTGCGCAAGGCGAAGGCGCTGTATCTGGCCACCGACCCGGATCGCGAGGGCGAGGCGATCGCCTGGCACCTGAAGGAGATCCTGAGCGCGCGCGGCGATCTCGAGGGCAAGGACGTGCACCGCGTGGTGTTCTACGAAATCACGCGCAACGCCATCCGTGAGGCGGTCGGGCAACCGCGCGGCCTGTCGCTCGAGCTCGTCAACGCCCAGCAGGCGCGGCGCGCGCTCGACTATCTCGTCGGCTTCAATCTCTCGCCGCTGCTGTGGAAGAAGGTGCGCCGCGGGCTGTCGGCGGGGCGCGTGCAGAGCCCGGCGCTGCGCATGATCTGCGAGCGCGAGGAGGAGATCGGCGCGTTCGTGGCGCAGGAGTACTGGACCATCGAGGGTGAGGGGTCGCACAGCTCGCAGTCCTTTCCGCTGAAGCTGCTGGAGTATCGCGGCCAGAAGGTCGAGCAGTTCAGCTTCACCAACGAGACCGAGGCGCGCGAGGTCGAACGCGCCATCCGGGCGGCGGCCGGCGCACCTGCCGATGGCGGCGGCGAGTTGCGTGTGCTCGCGATCGATCGCAAACAGCGCCGCCGCAATCCGGCCCCGCCCTTCACCACCTCGACACTGCAGCAGGAGGCGGCGCGCAAGCTCGGCTTCAACGCCCGGCGCACCATGCGTCTCGCGCAGCAGCTGTACGAGGGACAGGACATCGGCGAAGGCAGCGTGGGGCTGATCACCTACATGCGCACCGACTCGGTGTCACTCGCCGCGGAAGCGGTGCGCGAGATTCGCGAGGTCGCCGCGCGGCTGTATGGCAAGGATGAGGTGGCGGAGGAGCCGCGCGTTTACAAGACCAAGTCGAAGAATGCGCAGGAGGCGCACGAGGCCATCCGCCCGACGGCAGCGAGCATCACGCCCGCCGACGTCGAGGGCAAGATCGAGGACGATCTGTACCGGCTGTACGCGCTCATCTGGAAACGCGCGGTCGCGTCCCAGATGAGTCATGCGCTGTTCGACACCGTCGCCGTGGATATGCTCGCCGGGCCCGACGGGACGCAGCGTCACCTGCTGCGCGCCAACGGCTCGACGCTCGTCAAGCCCGGCTACATCTCCGTGTACCAGGAGGGCACCGATGACGCCAAGGCCGCCGACGATTCCGATCACGTGCTGCCGCCGATGAACGAAGGCGATGCGGTGCAGCTCGCCGCCCTGCGCGCCGAGCAGCATTTCACCGAGCCGCCGCCGCGCTACAGCGAGGCCTCACTGGTGAAGGCGCTGGAGGAGCACGGCATCGGCCGGCCGTCGACCTATGCGTCCATCATCTCGACGCTGCAGGATCGCGAATACGTCGAAATGGACGCCCGGCGCTTCGTGCCGACCGACATCGGCAAGATCGTCTGCCGCTTCCTCACGCATCACTTCCATCGCTACGTGGAGTACGGCTTCACCGCGGCGATGGAAGACGAGCTGGATGCGGTGTCGCGCGGCGAGGAAGACTGGACCACGCCGCTCGACAAGTTCTGGAAGCCCTTCATCCGCCAGGTCGAGAAGATCGAGAAGACCGTCACGCGCGAGCAGGTTGCGCAGGCGCGCGAGCTCGGCCACCACCCCGTCACCGGCAGGCCCATCACCGTGCGCATGGGTCGCTACGGCCCGTTCGTACAGAGCGGCACCAAGGACGACGAGGAGAAGCCGCAGTTCGCGGGTCTGCGCCCGGGGCAGAAGATGGATGCGCTGACGCTCGCGGACGCGATGGAGCTGTTCAAGCTGCCGCGCACGCTCGGGGAAACGCTGCAAGGCGAAGCGATCGTCGCCAACGTCGGGCGTTTCGGTCCGTACGTGAAGTACGGCAGCAAGTACGCCTCGCTCAAGGAAGACGACCCGTACACCGTCACGCTCGAGCGGGCGCGCGAGGTGATCCGCCTGAAGCAGGAAGCGGATGCCAATCGCATCATCCAGGACTTCCCGGCCGAGGGTATCCAGGTGCTCAACGGCCGCTACGGACCCTACATCACCGATCGCAAGAAGAACGCCAAGATACCGAAGGACCGCGACCCGAAGCTGCTCACCCTGGAGGAATGCCGCGCGCTGCTCGCGGCCGCGCCGGAACGCGGCGGACGATTCGGACGCTGGGGGAAGGCCAAGCGTGCCGCAACTCCCGCGCCTGCCGCCGCCGAGGGCGCGCCGGCGGACGCGGCCGCAGCGCCCGCGGCCAGGAAGAAGACCCGCACGGCCGCGGCGCCCGCGGCCGCCCCGGGCCCGCCGGCCGCGCGCGCGGGGGCGTCGGCGAGAGCCAAGGTCGCCGCGCGCACGGCTCGCAAGACGCGCGCGCGTGTCAAGGTTTCGGCCGCCGCACCCGCCGCCCGCGCCGGCCGGGCGCGCCGCCTGAAGTAGCCGCGCGCTTTCAGGCCGCCGCCAGAAACCGCTCAATCGCCGCTACACATTCCGGCTCATCGAGCAACGGCGCGTGGCCGCGATTGGCAACCGTCAGGACCTCGAGGTCGGGCTTGCCGCGCTGCATGCGTTGCAGCGTCGCAGCGCTCAGGACGTCAGAGTGCGCGCCGCGGATGGCAAGGATCGGTACGCGCGCGAGCGCGCCCCACAACGGCCACAGATCCGGCGCGGCTGCGGAGGTGTTGCGCAGCGGCTCGCCGATCAGCGGATCGGCATCCACTTCCGGCACGCCCTGCGCGTTGGCGCGGTAACTCAGGCGCGCGATCTCATCCCAGCGCGCATCGCTCAAGTCAGGCCATGCGGATCCGTAGTCGGCGCGCACCTGCGCGGCCGCTTCGGCCCAGCTGCGCACGGGAGCGGCTCTGCCGGCGTAGCCGCGGATGCGCTCGAGCCCGCGAGGATCCACCTCGGGGCCGACGTCGTTGAGCACGATGCGTGACACGAGCTTCGGTTGCGTCGCCGCCAGCAGCATCGCCATGAGACCGCCCATGGAGGTGCCGATGATGGTCACCCGGGCGGCGCCCAGACCTGCGAGCAGCGTCAGTACGTCCTGCAGGTAGACCGGGATCTGGTAGTTGTTGAAATTCGGATCGCGCGCCGACAGGCCGCGGCCGCGCATGTCGGGCACGATGACGCGGTGGCGCGCCGCCAGGCGCGCCGCCAGCTCGCCGAAGTCGCGGCTGTTGCGCATCAGTCCGTGCAGGCACAGCAGCACCGGTGCATCCGCGGCGGCGCTCGCATACACACGGCTGTAGAGCCTCAAGCCATCGTGACTGTCGAACCAGTACTCGGCCACTGCGCGGCCCCCTCTCATGGTGTTTAGGCCTGATGCCTCCCAGGCCAGGTGATACGTTTCATCAGTCCAGACCACGGCAGGCAGTAAATAACCCGCGACTGAAGTCGCAGGCTTTATGGTGAGGCATGGCAAGCCACGCGACCCACATCAGGCGTATTTACAACCGCCCTTGGCGAAACGGCAGTCTCGCCAATCCGGGCAAGATTCCGACTTGCATTCAAGTCCGCGTGCGCCCGGAAACCACAGGAACACTCGAAACGATG
>JBGPKC010000031.1:0-32346 GCA_041485725.1 Steroidobacteraceae bacterium | reverse complement strand
CGAAGTCGCGACCCGCGGCGTCACGGTGAACGCCGTCGCTCCCGGCATCGTCGAGACCCCGATGACGGCCGGGCGGTTCGACGCGAAAGCCATCGAGCGGCTGGTGCCCATGAACCGCTTGGGCGCCCCCGAGGAGATCGCCGGCGTCGTGTCGTTTCTGGTGTCGGAGGATGCTTCCTACGTGACCGCACAGGTCATCTCGGTGAGCGGCGGCATGGCGTAAACTGCACGTCCCCTGCAGGAGAGCCCGTCATGCTCATCAGGCCCCGCATGGCTCTGGCGGCAGCCACCTTGAGCGCGTGTGCGCTGCTGCCTTGCGCGAGCGTGGTCAGCGCGGAGGAACCTGCCGCCGAGGCGACCTCCGCCGCCCAGCTGATCGAGAAGCTCGGCCTGCACGTCGCTCCACAGCCGGTACGCGAGCGCCCCGGCTGGCGGCCGCCGCGAATCGTCCTGGTCAACGAGCAGCAGCATGATCTGCTGCCGGTGCTTCAGCAGGCGGCCCCGCGCGCGAAGCTCATCGACATCTCCGCCGCCACGCCGCGCGAGATTGCCGCCGCGGATGCCACGATCGGCGTGTGCTCGGCCGAGGTACTGGCGCAGGCGAAGCAGCTTCAGTGGATCCAGTGGCCGGCCGCCGGCGTCGAACGCTGCGTGCAGCAACCCCTGATGCGCGAGCGTCATCTTCTTCTGACCAACCTGCAGCGCACCATGGGCCCCAGCATGGCCGAGCACGTGCTGGGGATGATGCTCATGTTGAGTCGCCACCTGGACTACTTCCTGAAGGAGCAGCAACAGGCTCATTGGGTGAAGGACGACGCGCCGCAAACGCCGCACCTGGCGGACCTGGAGGGCAAGACGGTGCTGGTGGTGGGCCTGGGGGGTATCGGCACCGAAGTCGCCCGGCGCACCCACGCTTTCGGCATGCGCGTGATCGCGACCCGCGCCAGCGGCCGCAGCGGGCCCGACTACGTGAGCTATGTCGGACTGCCGGACGAGCTGTTGAAGCTCGCGAAGGATGCCGACTTCGTGGTCAATTGCGCGCCGCTCACACCCCAGACGACGGGTATTTTCAACCGCGAGTTCTTTGCGAGCCTGAAGCCCGGCGCTTACTTCATCAGCGTGGGACGCGGGCGCAGTACGGTGACCGCGGACCTGATCGCCGCGCTCAACAGCGGCAAGCTCGCCGGTGCCGGACTCGACGTCGTGGATCCCGAGCCCCTGCCCTCCGACAGTCCGCTGTGGCGCCTGCCGAACCTCATCATTACACCGCACGTGTCGGCCGATACGCCGCTGGCGGAGGAGCAGCGCACCGCGTTGCTGCGGGAGAATCTGCGCCGCTACGTCGCGGGCGAGCCGATGCTGTCGGTGGTGGATGTCGAGCGGGGCTACTGAGGCCGCTCGCTATTGACGCTGCCCCAGCCACGAAATGATGCGGGCCGGGATCTCGTGCGCGGCCTTGCGGCTCACATACATGCCGATGTGCCCGGTGTCGATGCCGCAGCCGGTGTAGTCGGCGCTGCCGAGGTAGCGCTGCATGGCCGCCGAGGCATCCGGCGGGACGATGTGATCCCCGAGCGCGTAGAGATTGAGCACCGGCTGGCGGATCTCGCCCAGGTCCACGCTGCGGCCACCGATCCGCAGCGTCCCGCGGGCCAGGCGGTTCTCCTGGTAGAACCACCTGACGAACTGCGCCAGCGCAACCGCGGCCTGCGGCGGGCTGTCGAAAATCCATCTCTCCATGCGCACAAAGTCCTCCACCGCGCGCTGATCGCAGTTGCCGGCGAGCAGCCGCACGTACTTGTGCTGGGTCAGGCGGAACGGCATGAGCGAGAGGAACAGTGCGTTGAGCACCTCGCCCGGCACGTTGCCGCTGCGCATGAGGAGCTCCGTGTCGAGCCCGCGCACCCACCTCGAGAGCAGATTGTCGGGCGTGTGAAAGTCGACCGGGGTGGTGAGGGTCACCAGATTCGCCACCCGTTTCGGGTGCAGCGCCGTGTAGCACAGGCTTAGCACGCCCCCCTGGCAGACCCCGAGCAGATCGAGCGCGCCGCCGGCGTGGCTGTCGAGGATGTTGCGCACGCAGCCACCGAGATGCCGTTCGATGTAGTCCTCGAGATCGACGCGGCGGTCGGCATCGTCCGGATCGCCCCAGTCGATCAGATACACCGACAGGCCCGCCCCCAGCAGCCGGCGCACCAGCGAACGATCCGGCTGCAGGTCGAGCACGTAGGGGCGGTTGACGAGCGCAAAGCAGATGAGCACGGGCCTGGCGCGGGCGCGCGGCGCCGCCTCGGCGAGCGGCAGATACTGATACAGAGTCGTCTTGCCGCAGCTCCACACGGCGCGCTTCGCCGAGCAGCCGACCGTGACGCCCTGCGCCTCGCGCAGCCGCGCCAGCGTGTTGGCGATCCGCAGCGTGAGTTCCGGAAAGAGCGCCTCGGGGTCGGTGGCGAACGGCCTCAAGCGCGCGGCTTCCGCCTGCGGGCGCGACGCTTGGCGCCCGCCGGCCGCGCCGCGGGCCGCTTCGCGCGCGCTGCCCTGGCGCGTGGCGCATCGGTGAGCTCGGCCAACTGCCGGCGCAGATCCTTCAGCTGAGCGTAGAGCGCGTCCACTTCGTTGCGGGTCGGAAGCCCGAACGCGCGCACCAGCGTCTCGGCGTGCCGGCGCTGCTCCACCAGCAGCGCTGCCGAGGTGTTCGCCAGCTCCGCCTGCAGGTGGCTGAAGTCATCCTTGCGCACCCTCGCGGCGTAGCTTTCCTCGGCGCAATTCACCCACAGCTCATAGAGCTTCATGGCGTTGTCGAGCGTCGGTGCGCCGCCTGCCGCCGTGCCCAGGCGCCCGATGAAGCGCCGCGCGGCGCTGCCGGCGATCTCGCTCCAGTGCGCCGCGAGTTGCCCCTGCAGCTGCGCGAGCCGCGCGACCAGATCCCAGGTGCGCTGCGCGTCCTGTTGGGGGGCGGCCCCCGCGCCCAGCGGCAACGGGCCGAAAGACGGCGCTGCACCGAATCCCCCGGCAAAACCGGGCGATGCGGGGTTGGCGGCGGCGAACCAGGGACCGGCTGACTGTGAGGTCTTCAGCCATTGCTCGAACTGCCCGGCGAGCGGGCCGGCCAGTGAGGACCAGTCCCCGCCCACGCCCGCCACACCCGCGCTGGGCATGCCAAAGCTCTTCAGGAGCTCGAAGAAGCGCTCGGCGGCGTTGGCAAAGGCCGCGTCGGGCTTGAAGGCGCCACTTGTGAAGGGTGTTTCCATGTTGTATGCGCTGCCGAAAACCAGCTCGGGAGGACCGTGAGGCCGTCAGGTGACAGGTGGTGGGGACGGGTAAAAAGCCTCTCTTTTACCAGGGCGGTCCGGCGCGAAAACCGTGAAGATCATCATTGTGCGCTGCATACACCGGGGCTACCATTCCACCCGTCGAAAATGCCGCGCCGGGGGGCTTGCGCCTGTGTGGCCGGCTGAAAGACCGCTAAACATGGCCGAAGAACGCCTGATACGCAAATACGCCAACCGGCGCTTGTACGACGCGCAGGACAGCCGCCACGTCACCCTCGATGACCTGCGCAAGCTGATCGCGGGCGGCGAGCGGATCAAGGTCGTGGATGACCGCAGCGGGGATGACATCACGCGCAGCATCCTGCTGCAGATCATCGCCAACCAGGAGCAGTTCGGGACCCCGGTGCTGAGCCTGCAGCTGCTGGAGGCCATCATTCGCTTCTACGGCAATCCGATACAGCAGATGCTGACGTCGTACCTGGAACAAAGCATCGGCGGGCTGCTGCGCCAACAGAACCTCCTGCAGGTCGAGATGGCCAAGGCGCTCGAAACACCGATGGCGCCGGTCGCGGAGATGGCGCGCCAGAACATGGAAATGTGGGCCAAGATGCAGGCATCGATGCTATCGGCCTTTTCGCCGACAGCGGCGCCCGCCGGCCCCGCCGCCTCATCCAAACCCGATTCGGGCAAGCGTCGCGGCTGAAGCGCACAGCGCGCACGACTGCCTGAAGCTTCGCTTCCCCCTCTTATCCCAAGACCACAGGAGTGATCAGCCCGTGGATGTTCGCGGCAAAACCATTCTGGTGACCGGAGCCGGGCGCGGCATCGGCCGCTCCCTCGCCCTGCACTTCGCCCGCAAGGGCGCCAATCTTGGCCTGCTGGACACCAATAGCGACGACGTGGCTGACAGCTGCGTGCGCTGTACGCAGGTGGGCGTGGTGGCGCGCAGCTACGTCGCCGATGCTGCCAACGAGGATAGCGTCGTGGACGCGCTGGACCAGGTGACGGCGGATTTCGGGCGGCTCGATGGCCTGATCAACAACGCCGGCATCGTACGTGATGCGCTGCTCGTCAAGGTGAAGGACGGTCAGGTGGTCAGCAAGATGACGCTCGCGCAGTGGCAGGCGGTCATCGATGTGAACCTCACGGGCGTGTTCCTGTGCGCGCGCGAAGCCGCGCAGCGCATGATCAACCTCGCCGTCGGCGGGGTGATCGTCAACGTGTCGAGCATCTCGCGCGCCGGTAATGCGGGGCAGACCAATTACAGCGCCGCCAAGGCGGGCGTCGCAGCCATGACGGTGGTGTGGGCCAAGGAGCTGGCGCGCTACGGCATTCGCGTCGGCGCGGTCGCTCCGGGCTTCATCCGCACGCCCATGGTCGCGGGCATGAAGCCCGAGGCGCTCGCGAAAATCACCTCACCCATACCGCTCGGGCGCCTGGGAGAACCGGAGGAGATCGCGCACGCGGTCGGCTTCATATTCGAGAACGACCTGTTCACGGGGCGCTGCGTCGAGGTCGACGCCGGCCTGCGCATGTAATCATGTTCCTGTGCAACGCAAAACTTCAGCCTTGTTTGTCCCGTCAGATTGATCGGCCTTTTTCCGTGTAATTAGCTTTAATATCAATATATTAACTGACTTATAAGGCATCGGGACTCCGGGTCATTATGTTTCTCTTGCAGTGCATACAAAACCGTGTAGAATACGCATCAGTGAACACACCCCTGCACCGGAGAACCACCATGATCGACCGCACTTTCGACCCGAACACCATGATTGCCGCCGCCCGTGAAGCGTTCGCGCCCGTTCTCAAGGCGCAGCAGGAAGGCTTCAAGAACATCGAGCGCCTGGCGCGGCTGCAGTACGCCGTCGCCGGCGATGTCCTGGAGAACGGCCTCGCGCGTGTGAACGCGGCGTTCGTCGCGACCAACGCCACCGAGCTGCTCAGCAAGCACACCGAGCTCACCACTGAGTTCGTGGACAAGCTGCGAGCGCGTGCCGAGGAGTTCGCGACCGTCACGTCCGAGATCCAGAGCCGGTTCACCCAGCTGGGCACCGAAATCGCTGCGAAGGCAGTGCCCGCAAGGAAAGCGGCCTGATATCTTGGCGGTATCCCACACCCGGGAGCTGAACGCTCCCGGGTGTGACTTTTGAGGAGACCGCCTTGGCCGTTCATTCGAAGAAGAAAGCCCGGACGCGCAGACGCCGGGCAGCGCCTAAGGCGGCAGCGCCTAAGACGCGCACCACCGCGGGTGCACCCAAACCGCCCGCTGCTGCCGCTGCTCCGAAGGCGGCCCTGAAAGCGAAGATCGAGCGCCACCTGCGTGCTCAGCTCGCCGCCCTCACCGGAGGGCTCGCTCCGGATGACTACCTCAACGCCTGGTGGGAGTGGTATCTGAAGCTCGCCACTCAGCCCCCGCGCCAGGCGCAGCTGGCGCGCAGCGCCTACGAGAAAATCCTCGACAGCTGGCAGTTCATGGCGCGCGCCGCGGGTGGCGCGCCGCTCGCCCCCGGGCATGAAGAGCTGGGGTTCAGCGACGCCGCCTGGAACGTCTGGCCCTTCAACGCCTACGCACGCTCCTACGCCAACTGGGCTTCCTGGTGGCAACAGGCCCTGCAGCCGCCGGCAGCGGCGGCCGACCCCGAGCAGTCGCGCCTGAGTTTCGCCGGGCGGCTGCTGCTCGAAGCCGCCTCGCCTGCGAATTTCCTGCAAACCAATCCCGAGCTGCTCAACAAGACCGCCGCGGAATCCGGCCAGAATCTCATCCGCGGACTGAAGAACTGGCTCGAGGACGCGCAGCGCGCGGTCCGCGGCGGGCGCGCGGCCGGAACCGAGCAGTTTGAAGTAGGCAAGGAAGTGGCGGTGACCCCCGGCAAGGTGGTGTTCCGCAACCGGCTCATCGAGCTGCTGCAGTACGCGCCGCAGACCCCGGCGGTGTATGCCGAGCCGATCCTGATCACGCCGGCGTGGATCATGAAGTACTACATCCTCGACCTGTCGCCGCGCAATTCCCTGGTGCGCTACCTGGTCGAGAAGGGTCACACGGTATTCATGATCTCCTGGAAAAACCCGAGTGCCGCGGACCGCGAGCTGGGCCTGGACGACTATCTGCAGTTCGGTTTCCTCGATGCGCTGGCAGAAGTGCGCCGCCTCATCCCGCAGCGCAAGGTGCACGCGATCGGCTATTGCATCGGCGGCACGCTGCTGGCGATCGCCGCGGCGGCGCTCGCCCGGACGGGCGACAAGTCCTTCGCCTCGATCAGCCTGCACGCTGCCCAGACTGACTTCAGCGAGCCCGGAGAGCTTTCGGTGTTCATCACCCCGAGCCAGATCGCCATGCTCGAGGCCATGATGGCCAAGTCGGGCGTGCTCGAGAGCGAGCGCATGGGCGCGGCCTTCGGCCTGCTGCGCTCGCGCGACCTGCTGTGGACGCCGGCGGTCAATCAGTACATGCGTGGCGAGCGCCCCAAGCTCAACGACCTCATGGCGTGGAACGCCGATGGCACGCGCATGCCCTGGCGCATGCACAGCGAGTATCTGGAGCGGCTGTACCTCAAGAACGAGCTGGCGCGCGGGGAGTTCACCGTCAAGGGCGAGCGGATCGATCTGTCGGCGCTGCGTGCGCCCATGTTCGTGGTCGGCACCGAAACCGACCATGTGGCTCCATGGCGCTCGGTGTACAAGGTGCGCGATCTGACGCGCAGCTCCGATTACACCTTTCTGCTGACGAGCGGCGGCCACAACGCCGGCATCGTGAGCGGACCGGTGCATCCGCGGCGCCGGCACCGCATGCTCACCTGGTCCAACGCCACCGATACGCTGTCACCGGATGAGTGGATGAAGAGCGCGCCGCTCCTGGAGGGCTCCTGGTGGCCCGCCTGGCAGCGCTGGCTGGCCGAGCATTCGACACCGAAGCGACAACCCGCCCGCGCGCTGCCCGCCGCTGCCGGGACTGCGCGCAGTGCGCTTGAGGATGCGCCCGGACGCTACGTGCGCGAGTGAGCACACGCCGGGCGCGCTAAGGGACGCTCGCTGGAAAAGTACCCGGTACGCGTGCGATCCACTCGTCAACCAGCTGCTCGAGAAGCGTCAGGGGCACGCCTCCGTTCTCGAGAACCACGGCGTGGAAGTCCTTCAGATTGAATTTTGGTCCCAGCGCGGCCTGTGCCTTCTCCCGTAATTCCAGGATCTTGAGCTCGCCGAGCTTGTACGCGCACGCCTGACCGGGCAGCGCCATGTAACGCTCGACTTCCGAGGTCACATCGGTTTCGGCTATGCCGGTGGTGCTGACCATGTAGTCGATCGCCTGTTCGCGTGACCAACCCTTCGCGTGAAGGCCGGTGTCGACCACCAGCCGGGCAGCTCGCAGCAGCTCTTGCTGGAGCCGCCCGAGGTCACCCCACGGATCGTCCTTGTACATGCCGATCTCCGCTGCGAAATGTTCGGCATAGAGGGCCCAGCCCTCCGCGTACGCCGTGTAAAGCGTCAGCTGGCGGATCAGTGGCAGGCCCTTCAGTCCCAGTGCGATCGAAATCTGGAAATGATGTCCGGGAATACCCTCGTGGTAGGCAAGGGTCTTCATGCCCCACGTTGGGGTTTCGTTCAGATCTCTCAGGTTCGCGAAAAAGGTTCCCGGGCGCGAGCCGTCCATCGCTGCCTCCTGATAGTAGCCGCCAGAGGAGCCCTTTTCTTCGGAGGCAGGAACACGCTCGACGGTGAGGCGCTTCGCTGGTAGCGAACGGAAGTATTCAGGCATGCGCGCATTAACCTCGTCCAGGATCTGCTGATAGCGAGCGAGCGCCTGCTTGCGGCCGTCGTCGTTGTTCGGGAGGAGAAAGCGCGGATCCTTGCCAAGCGCTGCCATGCGGGCACCCGCGCTCCCGGTTGCGAGCCCCTGTGCCTTCAACAGCGTGTCCATCTCCCGGACGATGCGTGCCACTTCCGACAGACCGAGCGCATGGACCTTCTCAGGCGAATAATCAGTCGTCGTCATCTGCTTCAGCATTGCCGCATAGTAGGCGCCGCCCTCGGGCAGCCGAGCGACGCCGGCACCCTGCGTGGCGGCCAGCGGTTTCAGGGCCTCGAGACCCGCGCTCATGCGGCCATACGCGGGATAGACGCGTGTCTTGAGCGCCGCAACAGCCTTTTGCTCCAGTTCCTTCTTGCGGGCGCCGTCGAGCGCCTTGACTTTGTTCATGCGCGCGACAAACGTCGTCACCAGCGCATTGTCTTCGGGCTGTGCCGCGACCGTATCGTGAATGACGATCAGCGAGCGCTCAAGAAGCGACGCCGGCAATACCACGCCCGCCTTCGCCTGCCGCTGCATCTCGGCGGTGACGCTGTCGAGTTTGTCGCCCATGGCCTCCAGGCGCTTGACGTAATTGCGCGCGGTTTTGTCGTTGGTTACGACATGGGTGGTCTGCATGAAGTTGGGCAGCTCCACCTGCATGCCAAACATCGGACTGATCGGGTACAGCCCCTCGGGCGGCAGCCAGTCGAATCGCTTGAACGACAGCGCCGTCTCATACAGATCAACCAGTATGTCGTAGGTAACCTGGTCCTGGCGATTAAGGCTGGCACGATCGAACTCTCGCGCTTCCTTGAGGAATGCCGCCGCCTGCGCGTAGTCGTGGTCCCGCTTGGTGACGCCGTACGGTGCCAGTTTGCCCGAATAGGTGTCGAAGACTGTGCCGTCCGCGATTCCGACTTGGGTGAACGCTTCGGGATTCTGGAACAGGAATTCGAGCGTCTGCCGGTTCGCGAGCATGTTGATGGTAAACGGCTTGCCCCAGGCAATGCGGTAGCCGGAGTAACCCAGGGCCGCGAGGAGCACCAGCGCGAGCCAGGTGGCGATGCGCCACGGTTTCTTCATTCGGCCAGCTCCATCATGGTTCTCGGCTATTTCTGTTCCGCGTAGATCTTCACCAGGCGGTAAAGGAAGTCGCGACACTCCAGCAGCGACTTCACGCTGACGTACTCGTTGAGGCCATGGATGTGGCCGAAATCCGGGCCCAGGAATAGCGGCTCGATGCCGTAGGTCGGGATGCCGGCCGCGTTCAGGAATTGGCCGTCGGTCGCGCCCGGCTGCAGAATCGGCAGCACCGGCACACCTGGCCAGAACTGTGCCGCGAGCTTCTCCACCGGTGCCAGGATTTCGCGCGTCAGTGGCGGGGGCGGGGAACTCGGCCCGCGCGTCTCGAGCGTCGTTACCTTGACCGCCGGGTCGGCCACCAGCTCTTCGAGCTGCGCACGCACAGCCTCTTGCGTGACGCCAGGAAAGATGCGGCAGTTGATATTCGCCCTCGCGCGCTGCGGCAAGGCGTTGGTCGCGTGTCCGGCGTCCAGCATGGTTGCAACGCAGGTCGTGCGCAATGTCGCGTTCCAACCCGGATCTTTCGCCGCCACCAGCGCGATCGCCTGCTCATCGGCCGGATCACGCACCAATGCCTGCATGGCGTTGGCGATGGCCGCTTCGCCCCTGGCCGCCTGTATCTTCGCCATGCCAGTGAAGTACGCACGGTTGCCGTCGGTGAACTGCGGCGGGAAGGTGTAGGCCTCGATCTTCTTCAGGGCGCCCGCCAGTCGATAGATGGCGTTGTCTTTCACCGGCAGCGAGCTGTGCCCTCCGGAATTGGTGACCTCGAGGCGGTAGTTCTGGGAGGTCTTCTCGCCCGCCTGGACTTCGAGGGCAACCCGGTGTCCCTCGGCGTCGAGCTCTCCCCGCGCTCCCTCGTTGATCGCAAACACCGCGTCGATGAGGTCGCGCCGGTTTTGGGTGAGCCATTGGGCGCCGTTCAGGGCGCCAGAGGTCTCTTCACCGCAGGTGAGCGCGAGTTTCAGTGTGCGCAGCGGCCGGTAATTCTCTTCACGGAGGCGCACCAGCGTGTCGACCCACATCGCACCTTCGGCCTTGTCGTCCACGGCCCCGCGCGCGTAGAAATTGCCGTTCTCCTCCACGAGCGTGAACGGATCGCGCGTCCAGTCTTCGCGCTTCGCCTCGACCACATCAAGGTGCGCCAGCAGCAGAACCGCCTTGAGCTTCGCGTTGCGCCCCGGATAAACCGCCACCAATCCGCCCTCGCGCGGATGTCCGGGCGCGGTAAACAAATGCAGCTCCTCGTCGGTGAACCCGGCAGCCTTGAGGCGCGCCGCCATGCGCTCCGCGGCCAGCGTGCAGCTGCCGGCGGACAGACTGGTGTTCGTCTCGACCAACTCCTTGTACAGCTCGCGGAAGCGCTGCTCTGCGGACGGCGTCTGCGGGCGTGCGGGTGCGGCTGCGACGAACAGCAGAGTCGCGGCGGCGGCAGGTAGCGCCTTATTCATCGGTGTCTCCCCGGTTGCCGCCGCAATTAGACGTGCGTCCGGCGGGCAGGCGCAAGTGGTGTTGCGGTGTGCAAGCGAGGCTTTGCGAATACCCCGCGGGCAGGCATCATGTGGGCCGCTCCAAAACGGCCCGCAGCCAGGGGGCCACTCTAAAACAGGGAGTGTCTGCATGCGTCCCATGGCTTGCCTCGGCGCCATCGCCTTATGCCTCGCACGCCTGTGCATCGCGCAGGATTCAACCGCGACGCCAGCCGCGAACCTATCGACACACACGGTTATTGTCCGAGCCCGATCGCTCATAGATGGCACGAGCGCACGGCCGCTGCAAAACCCGGAAATAGTGATCCGCGGGAACCGTATCGTCGACGTCTACGTGGCGGGGACGCATCCGCCGCCCTCAGGGGCACAAGTGATCGACCTGGGCGCCGCCACCGTTCTTCCGGGTCTCATCGATTGTCACACTCATATCTTTCTACAGGGCGAGGTGCCTGCAGCCGGCGGCTACGATGTGCAATTGCTGAAGTTCCCTGCGTCCTACCGCGTGGCGCGCGCGATCGTGGCAGCGCGGCGTGCGCTGGAACAGGGGTTCACGACGATTCGCGACGTCGAGACCGAGGGCGCCGGATATGGCGACGTCGGAATCAAACAGGCGATCAACGAAGGCTACATCCCGGGCCCGCGAATGTTCGTATCGACGCGCTCCATCTCGACGACCGGCGGCTACGTGCTGGAAGGGTATGCGCCAGAACTCGTGGTGCCGAAAGGAGCGCAGCTGATCGATGGCCCCATCGAGGCGCGCAAGGCCGCACGCGAGCAGCTGGAGCACGGCGCGGACTGGATCAAGGTGTACATGACGCACCGGTCCTGGGTCGATGAGCAGGGGGCGCTCGTTTCGCAACCCACCCTCACGGTCGAGGAGCTCAAGGCCATCGTGGACGAGGCGCACGGATGGCGCCGCAAGGTCGCCTGCCATGCCTACAACGGGCCGGGCCTGCAGCGAGCCCTGGATGGCGGTTGTGACTCCATTGAGCATGGTCTCGAGCTCGGCGACGCGCAGATCGCGCAGATGATCAAACAAGGCACGTGGTTAGTAGCCACGCTGGCTGTCTATTATTACGATCACGATCCGGCGGACACACCGACTGGAATGCGCGACCGCAAGCGCGTCGCCGTCCATGGCGTCTCGTTTCAGAAGGCGTTGCGAGCCGGCGTCAGGATAGCTTTCGGAACCGACGTCGGCGGCTTCGTGTGGTCCGATCCGATCGCCCAGGAATTTGCCCGCGAGGTTGAGTTCGGGATGACACCGATGCAGGCGATTCAGTCCGCCACGTCGCGAGCCGCAGAACTCCTCGGCAAGCGCGCAGAGCTGGGGGTGGTTGCACCCGGAGCGTACGCGGACCTGATCGCAGTGGCGAGCGATCCGCTCGAGGATGTCAATGTACTGAAGAACGTGGGATTCGTGATGAAGGACGGGGTGGTGTTCAGGTCGACGCTGAGTTCTGCGGGGAAATGAACGCGCCTTAGCACTGGTCCAACGGGGTGTTGCCGCCGCTGAACTGCGAGCGCGCCTGGGCCAGTCGATAGTTGTGCCCGGCGCGCCAGCGCCGCCAGTCGCGCAGGCCGTTGATCGCATAGACCAGCTTGAACAGTCTCAGGCGCCACAGCACCTTCGGCGTGTCGAACAGGTCGCCCGCCAGCATGGAGATCACGCTCTGCTCCAACTGCCAGGTATTTTTCGGGTGGCTGAACATCTGCCGCATCACCGGGCCATTGAAGCGGTAGATAAAGAACGAGAATCGATCCATGCCGGTGCGCTGGCGCTTCTCCAGCTTGCGTAGCAGCGCCATCTCGGTGGCCGGCTCGCGCAACGCCGCATCCACGACCTTGGCCGCCTGCTCCGCACCGCTCATCGCCAGATAAACGCCCGAGGAGAACACCGGATCGATGAACGCGAAGGCATCGCCGACCAGGACCCAACCCGGTCCGCCCATTTTCATCGAATCATAGGAATAGTTGCCGGTGACGCGTACTTCGTTGCCGATCAGTTCGGCGTGTTCGAGGCGTCGCCACAGCGCCGGGTTGCGCTTCAGCGTGTCGAGCAGGAATTCCACCGTGCGGCCCTTGCGCTGCTTGAGGTAATCCGGCCAGCACACCGCGCCCACGCTCATCACACCCTGCGGCAGCGGAATCATCCACATCCAGCCATGCTCGAACCGGTACATGCTGATGTTGCCCGCGTCCTCGCCCTGGCGCGCATCCGCGCCGCGGAAGTGGCCGAAGATCGCTGCGCTCTGATGCCGGTTGTTCTTGCGTCGTAGTTTTCTCTTCGCGGCAAGGAAGGTATCGCGGCCGCTGGCATCGACCAGGTAACGCGCCTGGATCCGGTAACTGCGGCCGTCATCGGTACGCACATCGAGTCGGGTATCGCGCGGACCGTTCTGCTCGATATTGACCGCCTCATGGCCCTCGCGCGCATTCGCACCACACGCCCGTGCGTGCTCGTACAGCATCTTGTCAAAATCCTGGCGCCACACCTGATAGGCGTGCGGCGGACTGTTACCGATTGCGCGGGCGAACGCGAAGGTGTTGTAGCCGCGCTCGTTGTCGGCCTCGAAATCCGCGCCGCGTTTGAACACGCCCAGCGCCCGCACCTTGTCCAGCACGCCGAGCCGCTCGAAAACGGGAAGATTCATCGGCAGCAGCGATTCGCCGATGTGGAACCGAGGGTGACGCGCCTTTTCCAGCGCAATGACCTTATAGCCTCGCTGGGCGAGCAACGCCGCGGCGGTACTACCCGCGGGGCCGCCGCCGATCACCGCCACGTCGCATTGTTCGGCAGCCGGTTCCATCCGATCCAGCATGCTTCCCGGACCGGCTTGCCGCAAGCCGAACGGCAAGCCAGGCGCTCCTGCACCTGTCGCCTCGGCCGGTCTTCTGCGCGCAACTGGCTGATCTGGCTGGGAGATTGGAGGGGGGGCCGATCGGCGCGCAGGGCTTGCGATCATTCGCGCCGTGAAAGTGAGGTCACGCGCGTACTTGCGTCGTTTTCAGAACGCGACTAAAAATCAGCGCATTGATGTCGAAGAACACGGGGTCAGCCATGGGATCGACGCGCATCGCTTACGTCACCGGGGGCATGGGGGGCATCGGCACGGCCATCTGCCGGCGCCTGTGCCAGGAGGGTCACACGGTCATCGCGGGCTGCGGCCCGGGCTCGACGCGCAAGGAGCGCTGGCTGAGCGACATGCGCGCCGAGGGCTGCAAGATCCACGCCTCCGAGGGCAACGTCGCGGATTGGGACTCGACCAAGCGCGCCTTCGAGATCGCGCGCGCCGAGGTGGGCGAGATAGACATCCTGGTCAATAACGCCGGCATCACCCGCGATGGCGTGTTCCAGAAGATGACCAACGAGGCCTGGCACGCGGTCATCGAAACCAATCTCAACTCACTGTTTCACGTCACCAAGCAGGTGATCGACGGCATGCTTACGCGCGGCTGGGGCCGGATCGTCAACATCTCCTCGGTGAACGGCCAGCGCGGCCAGTTCGGTCAGACCAATTACTCGACCGTCAAGGCGGGCATCCATGGCTTCACCATGGCGCTGGCGCAGGAGGTCGCGGCGCGCGGCGTGACCGTCAACACCGTGTCGCCCGGATACATCGGCACCGACATGGTACGGGCCATCAAACCCGACCGGCTCGAGAAGATAATCAGCGCCATCCCGGTCAAGCGGCTGGGCGAACCGGAAGAGATCGCCTCGATCATCGCCTGGCTGGTGAGCAATGACTCCGCTTTCGCCACCGGCGCGGACTTCTCGTTGAATGGCGGTCTGCACATGGGCTGACGCAAGCCCTGTGTTGAAAGTCTGTGTAGTCGGCGCGGGCGCCATCGGTGGCTTTCTCGGCACGCGCCTCGCGGCCGCCGGCGAGGCCAGCGTTGCGGCGCTGGCGCGCGGCGCGACGCTGGCGGCGCTGCGCGATCACGGCTGGAGACTGGAGAAGGGCGCCACACGGCTACAGGCGCCGGCTGCCACGGTGAGCGATGACCCGAGGGACCTCGGACCCCAGGATCTCGTCATTATTGCCGTGAAGGGCCAGGCACTGCCGGCCCTCGCACCCAGCCTTGCGCCCCTCATCGCGTCGGACACCCTGGTGCTGCCGGCGATGAACGGTGTGCCCTGGTGGTTCAGCGACGGGATCGCGGCTCTCGGGACACGGCCGCTCGAGAGCGTCGATCCCGGCGGCGGCATCGCCGCGACGATTGCCGGGCGGCAGGTCATCGGCTGCGTGGTGCACGCGAGCGCCGCCACCGCCGCTCCCGGCATCACGCTGCACCGCATGGGTCGGGGTCTGATCATCGGCGAACCCGCGGGCGGCAGTTCCGCGCGGGTGCAGGCGCTCGGCGAGCTGCTCACGCGCGCCGGTTTCGAGGTGACCTGTTCGAGGCGCATCCGCTACGACATCTGGTACAAGCTGTGGGGCAACATGACCATGAATCCGGTCTCGGCGCTGACCGGCGCGACCATGGACCGGGTGCTCGACGATGCCCTGGTGCGCGCCTTCTGCTCCGCCGCCATGGCCGAGGCGGCCGCCATTGGCGCACGCATCGGCTGCGAGGTGCGCGAATCACCCGATGACCGTCATGCCGTGACGCGCAAACTCGGCGCTTTCAAAACCTCCATGCTGCAGGACGCCGAAGCGCTGCGTCCGCTCGAGCTCGACGCACTCATCGGCGCGGTGCGTGAAATCGGTCAGCGTGTTGGAGTCGCAACGCCCAATTGCGACGCCTTGTTCGGGCTGACGCGCCTGTTCGGACAGGTGCGCGGGCTGTATCCGCTGTGACGCGAACACCCCGGCGCGCCGTTGCGACGCCCGGCCACGTCTGCCAAACTGACCCTGCGAGCCAAGCTCCCGATGAAAGCGTTCGCCAAGCGTTTCGCGCTCGTCTTCGCTCTGTGGACGATCGCCGCCATTTGTGGCGGTCTGGCGGACTACCTGTTCGCCGACCTGCTGGGAAGGCATCCGGCCTTGTGGGCGGTGTTCCGACGGCCACTGACGGAACAGTGGATCTGGGCCGCGCTTACTCCGCTGGTGCTGTTCGTTGCGCACCGCTTCCCCTTGGCACGGCCGGCCCTGGCGAGGGCGATCGCCGTACACGTCGCGGCGTTCCTGCTCCTGTCGCTGTTGCATTGCGTGCTGGCCGGCGCGGTCGGGGGGCCGCTGTTGGCTGTCCCGGCGCACTACCCGGGCTCGCTCCTCAAGCTGCGCTTCCTGGAGGAGATCTACGGCGACATCTGGATGTACTGGCCGCTGGTATGCATCCAGGCTTTGATCGACTCACACGCGCGCGCCCGCGAGCGTGAGAAGCGCGCGGCGGAGTTGGAGACGCTGCTGGCTACCTCCCATCTGGCGCTGTTGCGAGCGCAGATTCAGCCGCACTTCCTCTTCAACACCCTGCACGCCGTGTCGGCGCTGGTGCGCATTGACGCCGGCGCCGCCGAGGACATGATCGCGGACCTGGCCGAGATCCTGCGTGCGGCTTTCGCGGACTCCACGCTGCAGGAGACGACCGTGCAGCGGGAGCTCGATCTGGTGGCCTGTTACCTGCGCATTCAGCAGCGCCGCTTCAGCGATCGGCTGCGTGTCAACTATCGGATCGCGCCCCAGGTGCTGCCAGCCGCGCTGCCGTCCCTGGTCTTGCAGTCACTGGTCGAGAACGCCGTGATCCACGGCATCGCCCCGCTCGCCCGGGGCGGCACAATTGAAATCCGTGCGGACCGCCGTGGCGGAAGGCTCGAGTTGCAGGTCGTGGATGACGGCGCCGGCATGCAGCCCGGGCACCGCACGGGCATGGGTCTTGCCAACGCGCGGCGGCGGCTGCGTGAGCTGTACGGCGAAGAGCAGTCGCTCGAAGTGCAAGCGGCTGGCGGCGGCGGCGTCGCCGCCACGGTGTCGATTCCCTTCCACGACGCTCCGGGTGGCGCACCATCGGAGGTGGTCATTCGTGAAGATACGGACGCTGAGCGGGGACGACGAAGCGCTCGCCCGGCACCGTCTTTCGTTGCTCCTGGACGCTGAGTCTGACCCGACGGGCGGTCCCGCTGAGGGGACCGCCCCTAACACCTGGGTCCCGCGGCCATATCAGAACTTGGCAGTGAACGCGATAAACAGCTGGCGACCGAGCTGGTCGTAAGCCGAGTACGCGTTCGCACCACC
The DNA here is from genome assembly GCA_041485725.1 of Steroidobacteraceae bacterium. Classification (GTDB taxonomy): domain Bacteria; phylum Pseudomonadota; class Gammaproteobacteria; order Steroidobacterales; family Steroidobacteraceae; genus 13-2-20CM-66-19. The sequence goes on along the minus strand of JBGPKC010000031.1, from coordinate 15,536 downwards.
CGGCTGGATGAAGAACGGGACCACCGGAGGATCCTTGTCGGTGAGGTTGTTGATGCCACCGCGAATCTCAAGGTTGTTGAGCGCCTGCCATCTCAACGCCAGATCCAGATAGCTGTACGAGCCAACCAGCGCCGGTTGGCTGGTGAACGCGCCATACACGGCGAAGTGCAGCGACGGATCGTTGTCGTTGTTGTCGTTCGCCACTTTACCCAGATAGCGCCAGGTGGCGGCCAAGTCCACGTTCCAGGGCGTCAGCCAGGAAGCCCGGAAGATGTGACGCCAGCGCGGGTTGACGGTCTGGCAGGTAAAGCCAAAGAGTCCCGCGCAGTCGTAGGTGTGCTGGCCCGGCTGCGGCGTGGCTTCGTCGTGCTGCAGGTACGAACCATTCAGCGCAAACCCCAGGGCGCCGAGACGCGCGGGCAGGGTCAATTTGTAGTTCGCCTGCAGGTCGACACCGCTGACCAGTGCCGCACCGACGTTCACGTTCGTCTGAATGATATAGCCCCCACCCGGGATGTTGTTTCCGACCAGTCCACCGGTGTTGGGGCTACGCACGATCTGGCTGCAGTACAGGGGATTACTGTTCGCCAGACACTGGCTCATGATCACTGCGGCAGGAAGGACGCCCACTTCCCCATCCACCGCGATGTGGAAGTAGTCGACGCTGCCCGTGAGTCCCGGCACGATCTCCGGTGTGAAGGTGAAGCCGAGCGTCCAGGACTTGCTCGTCTCCGGCTGCAGCGTCTGGCTGCCGCCCGTCAGCTGCGAGAGCTGGCCGTTCGAGGCTTGGGGTACCGTGTTGGTCGTGCCACCGTTACCGTACTCGGCCGCCGTCACACCCTGCACCGCACACTGGGCGGCGGAGGCGGTGGCGTGCACCACTTGGTTGGCTGCATTCAACGTCGGCGCGCACGGGTCGTTGCCGAACTGGATCAGGCCGACGAGCTGCGGGTTGAAGAGCTCGATCAGGGTCGGGGCACGAATGGCCCGCTGGAACGTGCCGCGGAAGCGGAGGTCGGAGATCGGCGCCCACTGCAACTCGTACTTGTAGGTGTTGACCTTGCCCGCGATCGAGTAATCCGAATGACGGAACGCGGTATCGAACACCAGGTCTTTGGCGAAGGGCATGTCCTGCACGAGCGGCGCACGCAGCTCCGCCCACTCCTCAGTGACCGAGTCACCGTCGTTAATGGCGACCGCGGCGCTGCCGAAGCCCGACAGCTGGCCGCTAAGCTCAGCGGAATCGGGATTGAACACCTGCTTCTCGTTGCGATGCTCGGCACCGAGGTTGATGGCAATGCCGTCATGCGCGGTCGGCAGTTGCAGGCCGTACTTGCCGAGCTGGCCGGTGATTTCACCGTGCTGCGTACTCAAGCGGTAGTTGCCCGAACCCGTGCCGGTGAGGTACAGGTAGTTCAGCTGGTCCTGCGTCACACCGCCATCTGACCAGATGTTGTACGGCACGCAACCCCTGGCGTTGGCGTTAATACACACCGGGTTAGCCTTCGTGCCGGTGACCAGCAGCGCCTGGTCGACATTGGCGAAGTTGAGGAACTTGCTGTTCGAGTTGAAGAAACTCACGAAGTAGTACTGCCCGTACACGTCGTAGTTCCAGGCGTCGAGGAAGTCGCCCTTGCTGCCGAGCACCGCGCGGTAACTGCTGTGCTCAAAGTCTGAGAAGCGCCCACCACCCTCGACATTGCGGCGGCCGATTCGTACGTTGACGGTCGTCGATCCCGGATTGGCTGCATCCGCCGCGATCATGGCAGGCGTACACAAGATACCCGCCTGCTGCGCGCTCAGGAGCGGATTGCTGCAGTTGACGTTGTAGTTGCCGCTGATGGAATCGTTGGGATTCGAATCCTTGAACAATGCCGCCGGCGCGATGGCCTGGTGCGTCTGGTCGTCGGTGAAGAAGAACTGTCCGTAGGGCCGGAAATGGTCGTTGACGTCTTCATGCGCCATGAAGCCTGCGGTGTAACGCGTGTCTTCGCGGGTCATGTAGATGAAAGGCTGCGAGTTGAAGGCGGCCGGGGGCGTCGTGGCGACCGATCCTTGGGGCACGAAACTTGTGCCAAACACGCTGTAGACCGTGCCCGATTTAAGGGGCCCGTTGTTCACTCTGAAATAGTTCGAGTTGGATGAGCCGCCACAGACCTGACCGGTCACGGCGCCGGAGACGGCATCGAACACCTCACTCGCCTGGCAGCTGCTCCAGTCGCGGTCAGCACCCGAGACCGGGTCCGTGTGGAAGTAGCTGAAGTAGCCGGTGACATTGCCCTTGCCGTCCGCGAAGTTCGAGCCGAAGATGGCGTCGATGTTGCGGTTGCGGCCATCCTTCGAGGTACCGGTGGCCGGGGTGCCGCCAAAAGCGATGTCCTGCTGCTGCCAGTAGCTGTCGTGATTGCTGTGCCAGTTTTCGCCCAGCTGGCCGTCAACCTGAACACCCTGCAAATTCTTCTTCAGGATGAAGTTGATGACGCCCGCGATCGCGTCCGACCCGTAGGTCGCCGAGGCGCCGCCGGTGACCACCTCAACACGATCGAGGAGGAAGCTCGGAATCTGATCGAGGTCAGGTGCGGGTGACTGGATGAACGTGTACGGCGAACCGATGCCGAGCCTGATGCCGTCCACCAGCACCAAGGTGCGGTTCGGCCCGAGGCCGCGCAGGTCCGCGGTAGCCACGCCGCCGGCGGTCGTCAGACCGCTGGTGCGGTTGCCCAAGTCTTGGCCAAGACTGTTATCGTAGTTCTGCGGCAGCTGCAGCATGATGTCGTTGATGTCGGTCTTGCCGCTGGTCTGAATGTCTTTGTGACTCACGACCTGGATCGGACTGGTCGAGGTCAGATTCGTAGCCGCGATACGCGATCCCGTGATCACCACCTCCTCGATCACCGGCGCCGTGTTCTGCGTGGCGGGTGGCGTCTGCGCCGTCGCGGCGCTGGCGAAGCACAGGACGCCTACCAGCCCCAGTGCGCGTGCAACAGCTGCTTTCATTGGAATGATCTCCCTCGTTTGATTGCGCCGGCTTACGGCTGCGCACTTACGGCTGCGCGGCGGAAACGTAGCGACAGTCAGGTCGTGCCCGCAACCCAACAGGCGCGAGCGGAGCGCTTCACGGCGCAAGCGGAGCGTCAGCTGCGCAGACAGCAGGCGGCGCGCGCGGCGGCGGCGGGCGTGGGTTCTTTACAACGCCTGGCGCCCGCGCCCGCGAGTCGACACGCGAGTTCCGTTCGTGCAGCGCCTGCGCCGTTCACGCCGCGGCGAGCAGCCGCTGGCGCCGCGACGATTGCGGTTGCTACGGACAGTTCCCTACGCTCGACGGCACAGATGCTGGAGGTGTGCGTCTTGCGACTGTTGGATCATATCGCGCACTGCACCACCCCCTTCGTGGTCGGCCAGGACTGCGGCGACATCTGGCGGCTCAGCGGCGCTGCCGATTTCGCGCAGCCGTTGCTGCGCTGTCCGCTGCGTTACGTCCTCGCCGACGACTTGGTGCGCACCTGCACCGCGCTCGCCTATTCCGACGGCGATGAGCTCTCCGGCTGCCTCGATCTGCTGCACATTCCCGCGGAGCAGATGTGGATCGAGTGGGACGAGGCAGCGCGGCACGATGCGTTGGCGCGCGTGTTGCCGCAGCCCACGCCGGCGGCCGTTCCCGATATTTTGCGCGCCGGAACGCTCATATCCGCCCATCCGCGCGGCCGCTCGGGGAGTCTGCGTACCTTCTGGCTGCCACGCGGCGAGCCGCAGGAGCCGCTGCTGGCGGCTGTCGAAACCATCATTGATCTGGACGGCGGTGTGGTGGCGGGGCCAAGCGAGGGGCTGCTCGATGGACAGACGGTCGCGGTCCGCGACCCTCATAACCAGCAAGTCGACGATCTGTTGCAATGCGCCGGGTTCCGGCTCGACTCATCCTGGCAACGCTACTATCGAGATGTGGCGTGCACGGCGGCGACGCGCCAGCAGGCGATCCAGCGCTCGCTCGCGGCGGTCGCCTTCGACATTCCGATGCTGCTGGCGCTGTTCCTGCTGATGGCCATTCGCGCCGAGCTGGTGCAGACGCCCGTCAGTCCGCTGCGCCTGAACGCCAAGCGCTCGCGGCTCGGCAAGCGCCCGCTGCTCGAGCACATCGAGGTCTCCTGCCCGGTGTTCGCCAGCGCTGCGGTCTGCCACGCCGACGGCGCAGGCGTCGCCCGCCGCGGGCCGCGGTTCCATCACGTACGCGGTCACATCGTCAGGCGCCGCAACACTGTCTACTGGCGCGGACCGCACTGGCGCGGACACGTGCGACTCGGCAGCGTCCGCAGCCGTACCGTCGAGCTGCGGCTGCCGGGCTGAGCGCTACTGCAGAAGAAACGGCGCCAGGCGATCCCGATAGCGCCGGCTCAGCGTCAGGCGTGTACCACGCCTCAATATCAACTCGTAATCGCCGTGAAACAGCGGATGCATCTCGGCGATGTGCTCGACGTTGACGAGCGTCGAGCGGTGCACCCGCACGAAGGACGCCGGGTCGAGGCGGCTCTCGAGCTGCCCGAGCGACTGACGAAACGAAAAGCAACGCCCGGCGGCGTAGATTTTCACGTGTTTCGCTGCCGCCTGGACGAACTCGATATCGCGCATCGCCAGCACCACGACCTTGCCGCGCTCCGACAGCAGCAGGCGCGTGCGGCCCGCGACCAGGGATGGCGGTAGCACGGCGGGCGCGGCGCTCGGCTCTTTGGCCGAGGCGATCAGTGACTTGGCGCGCGCCACCGCGCGCGCAAAGCGTTCGTCGTCAAACGGCTTCAGCAGATAGTCGATCGCGCCGACTGCGAATGCATCCATCGAGCGATCCGAGTAGGCGGTGACGAAGATGATATAGGGGTTCAGGCCCTGCTCGGCGAGCGAGGCCACCAACTCGAAGCCATCCAGCTCCGGCATGCGGATGTCGAGCAGCATCAGTTGCGGCGCAAGTTCGCGCGCCTGCGCGGCGGCCTCGGTCGCAGAGCTGAATGTGCCCACGATGTTGATGTCGGGGTCGCCGCGCAGCAGGCGCACCACGCGCTTGCGCGCCAGGGGCTCATCGTCCACCACCAGGGTCGGGATGGCGCCGCTCATGGTCGGGCCCTTTCCGGCAAGCCGGGGCCGGCGAAACTACGCAGCGGCAGGTCGAGGAAGGCGCTGGTGCCGCCCTGGCGGTCGGGCCCGACGGTCAGGCGCGCGTCGTTGCCGTATGCCGCGCGCAATCGCAGCTCCACGTTCGACAGTCCATGCCCATAGTCGGCCGCCGAGAGATCGGTGCGCAGCTGCGGGCTGCTGTTGTTCACCACGATGCACAGACGCTCCGCGACCAGCGACGCTGCGACCCGCACATGCAAGGTGGGTCCGCCCTCGTTGCGGCCGTGCTCAATCGCGTTCTCGGCGAGCGGCTGCAGCAAGAGCGATGGCACGTAGACGCCGAGCGACTCGGGGCTCGCGTCGATGGAGATGCTCAGGCGATCGGAAAACCGGGTCTGCTGCACGGCGAGGTACGCCTCGAGGCCGGTGAGCTCGGTGGCCACGTCGACCCACGGCCAGTGGCTGCTCTCCAGAGCGTGGCGCAGAAAATCGCCGAGGCGTGCGAGCATGGTCATCGCCTGCCGCGGACTGTCCTCGATCAGCACGCTGATCGCGTGCAGTGAGTTGAACAGAAAATGCGGTTGCAGCTGTGCCGACAGCATCGCCATGCGGGCCGCAGCATAGGCGCTCGCCAGTTCCGCCGCGCGCACCGCTTCGCGGTGGTGGCGGCGCGCCATCAGCACGAGCGCAATCGCACACAGCCCCAATACGTAAGGCGGCAAAAAGAATCGCAGCGGCGTTGCCCAGAAACCCCAGGACATTCCAAACGGCGTCCAGGCGGCGAGCGTCTCGCGCATATCGCGAGTGTGTCCATCCACGAACCCCGCCGCCAGAGCCGTCGCCACCGGTGCCCATGCCACGACGCTCAGCGCCAGTAGCGTGTTGGCCATTGCGACCCGCGCGCGGGCCCACACCGCCTCTGGCCACCCCAGCGCGATGGCGAGACGGTAAACGAACGCCGCCGCCACGAACACCAGCAGGTGTTGCACGGTGCGAGCGCGGCTGGTGATGATGTACATCCCGTCCATGGTCGTGCCGCTCATCGGCAGCATCCACAGCAGCGCCGTGCCAGTGACGACCAGCCAGCACAGTCCTCCCACGCCCCAGATCACACCCCAGGGCCCCGGTTCCGCGGGCGTCGGGCGCCCGTCGGCGCCCGTCGGCGTGCCGGCGGCTGGCCGCGGACCTACGGACGCACGGTGCAGAAACTCCATGACTGGAGTCTAGGAGGGAACCGGCTCAGGAGGTCAGCGGACCGGCGCGAGCGGGACTCGCCACGGCGCAAGCGGTGCCGGTGCCGGCGTCCCATCGCCCGCTGTGGCGCCCAAAGCGTGGGGTTCTGGCGGATGATCCCACCGTAACACGCATGACTTGGCCACGACAGGTCTGTACGAATGCGGCCCAACAACAGATTGGCGGGTGTACTGCTCTGTGCGCTAATCGGTGTGGCGTGCTCGGGTCCACCGAAGAGAAGTCCGGCAGCAGCAGCGACGCCCGCCGCGCACTCGACGACAACGGGGACGCCGGGTTTGGTCAATGCGAGCCTGGTCAAGCAAGGGTATCGGGTGGTGAAGCGCGGGGAGCAAGTACTGTATTGCCGCTCGCAGTCGGTGACCGGCACGCTATTTTCGAGCACGGTATGTCTGACTGAAAGCCAGATCAAGGACCAGGACGCCGGCTTGCAGCGATCGAAGGACACCCTGAACCAGTCGCGTCCTGCCAGGTGCGTGGAAAAGCTGTGCGCCGGCGGCTGATCGGCTGCCCGATCCCCTGTCGCCGGGGCTCAGCTCGCGCGCGCTTCGTCCTCGCGGATGGTGGCGCCGCTGGTCCACAAATGCCACGCCGCCCAGAACCCCGTCGGTGCGAGCACCAGCAGCGCCCAGCGCAACGACTCTGGTCCGGCACCGAAGGACGCCGCAAACCAATCGCTCAGCCAGCCGATGATCTGCGGTGCGAGGACGAGGTTGGCGAAGTTGGCGATGAACAGCAGGATGGCGCACGCCGAAGCGCGCATGTTCGCCGGGATCACATTCTGCAGCAGTCCCAGGATCGGCCCGATGTAGAAGTACACGGCCGGCACGAAGATCCACAACAGCGCGGTCGCCGCCCGCTCGGAGAGCACCCAGTAGAGGAATATTGAGGGGATGGTGGTCAACGCCGTGACCCAGCCGAGGAGGCGCGTTACGTAGCGCGGGTCCGCGGCCGCCCGTCGCGCCATGAGCCCCGCGGCGAGCAAGGTCCCGAGCGTGCCGGCAATGAGATGCATCCACCCGAGGAGCTGGCCGGCCTCTCCCACCGTCATGTGATGCGAGCGCTGCAGGAAGGCGGGGGTCCACCACATGAGCCCCCAGCTCCAGAAGGTCGCCACCGAGCCCCCCAGGATCAGGTGCACTGCCGAGCGCTGCCGGGCAATGAATCGCAGCGTCGTCAGCAGCGTCACGGGCTGCCGCGCAGCGTCACCGGAGTCGAGCTGTCCGCGGCTCGGCTCGCGCACCGTCAGCCACACCAGCAGCGCGACCAGCAGTCCCGGAATGCCGAGCACGAGGAACGCGGCCCGCCAGCCGGCGCGCTCGTCCACCGCCCCGGCCACCAGCGAGCCGAGCGCCGCCCCCAGGCACGTACCGAGCGCGTAGATGGTGTTGGCCATGGGCCGGCGCGCCGGAGGAAACTTGTCGGCGAGCATGGATGTGGAGGGAGGAGTCCCCCCAGCCTCGCCGATTCCGACTCCGAATCGGGCCAGCAGCAGCTGCCAGTAGTTCTGAGCGAGACCACACAGAGCCGTCATCCCGGACCAGATGGCGAGTGCGATCGCGAGAATGTTGCGACGGCTTTTGCGGTCGGCGAGCGCTGCGATGGGGATCCCGACCGTCACGTAGAACAGCGCCAGCGCTACCCCGGTGAGGAAGGCGATGCCGCTGTCGGAGAGCCGCAGCTCCTGGCGGATCGGTTCGATCAGCGTCGAGATCGAGAAGCGATCCGCGATGTTGAGCGCGTACACCACTGTCAGGACCGCCAGCACGTACCAGCGGTCGCGCGGCGCGGATGGCGCGGCCGGCGCGCCGGGTACAGTAGATTCCCGCGCGGCCTGCGGCTCGGAGGGGCCGGTGAGCATTTAACCTAATATCTGATTTTTCGAGTCGTGACCGTTTGTAAGCATAATAGCAATGCCCGCCTTGGGGGGATAAAGAGACGCCGGGAGTCAGCGGTGCTCGATGCCGCTATTTTTTCCCTGGACCTGTGCGCACTGGCGCTGCTGTGCGCCTATCGGCTGCGAAAATCGCGGCTTACCAAGTTCGCGCGACAGGCAACGCTTGGCAGCCACTCGCAGCACGACGCTGTATTTGCCTTGGGGCGCGCGATATTCACCGGCGTGAAGCGCGGCAGGGATCCGGTGTTTCTAACATCCTGGCTGGCACCCTTCGGTGCTTCACCCACTACCATCCTCGAACGGGGCGGCTGTTGTTCTGGCATCCATCGGTTGTTCATTACTTCGCTCGACACTCTCGGCATCCGCTCGGCGCAGGTGACGGTCTATCGCCGTGCAGACCCTGCGGCGGCGCACTGCCTGGCGCAGGTGGCTCTCGGCACCGGCAACATACTTATAGATGTGGACTACGGCGTTTGGCTGCAACATCCCAATGGTGGCCCGATCGACCTCGCCGGACTGCGCTCCGGAGCAGCTCCCGCCATCGCACGCTTTGTCCTCGATCGGCAAGCACACTATGCAGACGGCTCCCGGACGCGCTCGGCAGGTTACCCGGATCGTGATTATTATCGCTTCGACTATAGTGTGACGCGCACCGCCAACTGGGCGATAAGTCCGCTGCGGCGCGCGCTCTACGTGCTGCTGTACCGCGTGACAAAAGGACACGTTGACTGTCTGTTGTTACCGCCGGTACTGGAGTGGCCGGAGATGCTGCTGGCAGTAGCCTTGAGTGCTGTAGCGGTCGTGTTCGTGGCGGCGCGCGCAGCCTTCACGCTGCTGTGAACGGGCTCATCGGCTCCAGTGCCACTCCTGCGCGCTGGCGCGACAGCCCCCACCAGCCGCGCCGGTCCACGCGCGTCCGCGCACGGCCCGACCGCTGGGGGCGCCGGTGGCTTCGCCATTGCGCAGCGCCTGCACCCCGTTCACCCACACATCATCGACACCGGTAGCCAGTTGTTGCGGACGCTCGTAGGTCGAGTGATCCTGAATGGTCTGCGGATCAAACACCACGATGTCTGCGAAATCGCCCGCCTTCAACATGCCGCGATCCGTGAGCGAGAGTGTCGCCGCCGGTAGCGCAGCAAGCTTGCGAATCGCTTCCTGGAGCGTGAGCACCCGGTCCTCGCGCACGTACTTCGCGAGCACCCGGGCGAAGTTGCCGTAGGTGCGCGGATGACGACTGGATTTCAGGAAAACGCCTTCGGGCGCGGGGGCATCGGCATCCGAATCGAAACTGACCCACGGCAGCGCGACCTCGCGGCGCACGTTCTCGTCCGACATGAGGAAGTACGCCACCGCGACGCGCGAACCGTCCTGCACCACCAGGTCGATCGCGGCGTCTTCGGGGCTCACCCCGCGCTGCCGCGCCACTTCCGCCAGCGTCTTGCCCGTGAGCGGCTTGAGCGCCGGGTTCTTGAAGCCGAGCAGCAGCGTACCGGCCGCACCGGCCGCGCCATAGAGGTTCTCCCAGGCGGGCGCGGGATCGCGCATCTCGGCCAACACGCGGGTGCGAACCGCCGGCTCTTTGAGTCGCGCGATCCACGCTTCCAGGCCCCCGTCCTGCACCCAGGGGGGCATGGCGGCATCAAAACCCGTCGCCCCAGCCGTATACACGTACATGTCCGCGGTGATGCGGATCCCGGCTGCGCGCGCCGTTTCCACCTCGTGGATGAGCGCATCGAGCTTGTTCCAGTTGCGCTTGCCGGCGACTTTCAGGTGATAGATTTCCGCCGGTGCTCCGGAGGCTTTGGCGATGTCGATCGTCTCCCGCGCCGCCTCGATCAGCCGATCCCCTTCACTGCGCATGTGTACGCTGTAGATGCCGCCGCAGCGAGCGGACTCGCTCGCCAGCGCCATCAGCTCGGGTGTTTGCGCGTAGTCGTTGGGGCTGTAGATGAGCGCGGTGGTCACGCCGAGGGCCCCCTCCTCCATGGCTTGGCGTACCAGCGCGCGCATCTGCGCCAGCTGCGCCGGGCTCGGCTGCACGTCGCGCTCGCCGAGCACGTTGTTGCGCACGGTGCCGGCCCCGACGTAGGAGGCGACATTCGGCGCGATACCGCGCTGCTCGAGCCTGTGCAGATACTCTCCGAGCGTCGTCCAGTCGATAGTGTAGCGAATGTCCGCCTGCCGCTGGGTTGCCAGGCGTTTCATTTCCGGGTTCAGCGGCCCCATCGAGTCCTCCCCCAGCACTTCGAGCGTGACGCCCTGACGCAGGTCGCTGAGGGCACGGCCGTCCACCAGCAGAGACTCCTCTGGATGCGCCAGCATGTTGACGAAGCCCGGCGCCACCGCCTTGCCGTGCGCATCAATCCGTTCGCGCGCCGACCCGGGCGCGTGCGGTCCGACGTAAGCGAGGCGATCGCCCTTGATGGCCACATCCCCGACGAAGGGGACGCCTCCCGAGCCGTCATAGACGGTGCCGCCGCCGATGAGAAAATCGTAGTGTGCCACCTCGCCGCTGGCCGCCGGCGGCTGCGCGTAGGTGACCGAGCATGCGAACAAGGACAGCCACGCGATCGCGCCACGGATCATCATGAACGTTGCTCCCTCGTCTGGTCTCGCGAGCGCGAACCGCAGGTGCGATCTTAAGACGTAGCGACGTCGAGAAGAAGTCTCGAAGCAGCGGTGCGGCCGGCCGGTGTACGATGGCTCCCCCGGACACGCCCGGATAGAGCGGCAGCACGTGATCTCTTCGAAAGCGCAGCCTTGCGCCGCGGAAGTCATTCGGTCCACCCGCGGTACCTCCGCCTGCGCCAAGCGCGACAAGGCCTGGGTGCTGGCCGCGGCGGTGTTGGGATCGACCATGGCGTTCGTCGACGAATCCGTGGTCAACGTCGCACTGCCGACGATCGAGGCCGATCTCGGTACCACGCTTGCGGCGATGCAATGGGTCATCAACGCCTACACGCTGTGCATGTCCGCTCTGCTGCTGATTGGCGGCGCGGCCGCCGACCGGTTCGGGCGCCGCCGGCTCTTTCTGATCGGCATCGTCACCTTCACGCTGGCTTCGATCGCCTGTGGTTTCGCGCCGGACATCGCGGCGCTGATCGGGGCGCGCGCCATCCAGGGCGTGGGGGCGGCGCTGCTCATTCCCTGCTCGTTGGCGATCATCGGCGCTGCGTTTAACGAGCAGGAACGCGGTGCGGCGATTGGCATCTGGTCGGGCGCATCGGCGCTCGCCGCCGGGGCCGGCCCGCTGCTCGGGGGCTGGCTGGTCGATCATCTATCCTGGCGCGCGATATTTCTGATTAATCCGCTGATCGCTATTCCAACGTTGTGGATTGCCGTGCGCCGTCTGCCGGAAAGCGGCGATCCCACTGCACACGCCAGCCTCGATTGGCGCGGCGCCGTGTTGGCGTTCGGCGGGCTGGGCGGTCTGGTATACGGGCTGATCACCGCTTCCAGGCTCGGCTGGCAGGATATGACCGTTCTCGGGTCGCTGTCGGCAGGTGCGCTGCTGTTGTTGGGGCTGGTGCTGGAAGAACGACGCAGCCGTGCGCCGATGATGCCGCTCAGACTGTTTGGTTCGCGCAGCTTCAGCGGCGTAAACCTGCTCACGCTCTTTCTCTACGGCGCGCTCGGCGGCGCGTTCTTCTTGCTGCCGTTTCTTTTGATCCAGGCGCATGGGTTTTCCGCGACCGCTGCCGGCGCCGTCTATTTGCCGTTCACGCTCGTTCTCGCAGTGCTGTCCCGCTGGTCCGGAGGACTGGTCGACCGCTTTGGCGCACGGCGGCCGCTCATCATCGGGCCGCTCATCGCGGCCGTCGGTTTCGCGCTGCTCGCCGTCGTCAGCGGCGAGCAGGCATACTGGGTTTACCTCGGGCCAATGATAGTGTTGGGCTTTGGAATGGCCATCACCGTGGCGCCGCTCACGACTACCGTCATCAACTCCGTAAAGGAGCGCGAGACGGGCGTCGCTTCCGGCATCAACAACGTCGTGGCGGCGGTGGCCAGCCTGCTGGTGATCGCGGTGCTCGGCACTCTCGTCGCGGATTCGCTGGTTGCGACGGCGCGGATGGTGATGTCGACCGCCGCGGCGCTGGCGCTCGCCAGCGCGGCTGCCGCAGCGTTCACGATTCGAATCTAGTCCGTCAACCTGCGCCGACAAGACTGGCGGTAACACCGCAAGCCAGAGTCTCGTGTGATTCCAGACGAGTTTGCTGGCAGTTGAGCTGGTTCGATACGTAGCCGCCGTAAATGGAAACCCGGGCTTGGGCGCTGCCGGTCGATTCCCGGTGGACTAGCCGGCGTTCCCGCTACAACCGTTCCCACAGCGGCAACGCCTGGCGCAATGCTGACGCAGTACGCTGCGCGTTCCCACATGGACAGTCGAAGTGTGTTCGCGAAAGTCTTACGCGTTCCGATTAAATTTATGTGTCGATAGAACGCATCCTTCACCTCCCGGCACATACGTTGGACAAGCGCCGTAAACAACCGGGCGCGAGTGCAGTAGATGTTCCCGAACAAACTCAACGAATGGCTGGAGGAGACGACCATGAAAGCGAACCGAATGAAGGCGGTCACAAGACGCTGGCGAGGAATTCCCGAGCGCGCCACGCGCATTGGGTTGATCGTGCTGGCCAGCTTGGGCGCCGGGGCACTGCCGTTGCGCGGCGACGCAGCGGGAGCGCATCCGAACCCCACAGCGGAGCAGGACGAGGCCACCGTGCGCAATCGCGGCGACGTCATCAAGCTTCCAAAGCCGCTCCGGGACGCGTTGGGAGAGATAGCCGAGCGGCCACACAGCTTTCTGCCGGTGCAGGCGTTCAATGAAGCCGACACCCCGAGCGAGCTGTTCCAGTACTACCTGCTGGACACCAGGGGCTTTCAGCCGAACGAGTTCGCGAGCACCATTCCTGGCGTCAATGACGGCGCGATCCCCACGGCCGCCAACGCGGCCAACGGGCAGCTGCCGACGATTGGGGCCGTGCGCGTCGTGCTCGAGCCGAAGCCCGGCCTACCGACCGATCCCAACGACGTCGGATCGTTCATCGACATCTTCACCGACATCTCCGGGCTGTTCGTCATCAACAACGAGTCCGGCTGGTATGAAGGCTGGATGCTTCACGACCTGGTAGTGCCGCAGGTTGCACCTCCACGCACGGACGGGCATGCAGCCTTCGGCACGATGACGGCAGCCGACGCCGCGGCCGTTGCGAAGATCGGCGATCACCGCAACGTTCCCGGCAAACTCTTCACCGTGGACGGCGAAGAGGTGCATTTCCCCAGAGGGAGCGATCATTTCCCCGACAAGCAGACCAACGTGGTCCCCTTGTTCCTTAGCATGGGCGCCTACAACTGCCTGCAGCAGAGCGACTGTCATGCATATTGGGAATTCAATCAGTACACCGACTGGGTATTCCCCGGGTACGAGCTGCCCTCCACGGGCGGCGTGCCGGGAACGTTTGCCGCGGGACTGCAGTATGACGTGCAATCGTTGATTCCGGGCTCGGGGCCCGCGGGCGTGTCGAACAGCCAGCTGCCGCTGAAGCTCATCTACGGCGACGATCCCAATCATCCGCGTGACCCGGATCGGGGCCCGAATGCGAGCCCCACCGACCCGGACCGGCCGGCGCCCAACAACGACGACCAGAAGGAAACACGCCTGCGCTTCATTCCGAGCGGCCTGGGCAATGAAATCCTGCTGGACGTCTATGTGCGCCTGAGCTCGTTCGAGCCGGGCGTCAAGGATCTGCGCAAGCGCCTGTTCGACGCCTACGCGGCAGAAGTGGCGCGCGTGGACAGCAACTCCGATGGCGTCCTCACGTTCGTCGAAGCCGATTTCGAAGGCACCTCCGACGGCGGCCAACCGAACTCGCGACTGTTCATTCCAGCCACGCAGTTCAACCGCTTCGCGGTGACTCGCGAAATCAACGACGGTCTGCTGGCGCCACGCTTCGCGCCGAGTCAGCGTGCCTATGTCCTCAGCGGTTCGATTGCGAGAGTCAGTCCGTCGGTCCCCGCCTCCACCGGACGCGACGGGGACGACAGGTAGCCACCACGACGCGGGCAGCCCGCCCGGCACGGAGTTCGCGCCGGGCGGGCCAAATGGAGCAGCGGGACAGAGGGACTGGCGATCGAGCGCAACCCGGCTACCACGCAGAGTCAGGTAGTCGCAGCCGATCGACTACTCGCACCGCGACGCGCATGGATATCAGCATCGCCATTTTTTGCGAGAAGTTAGAACCCGTGAAGGAGGTTTCGAAGCCGAAGTGCGGCACTACCGCGAAACGCGCGAACCGCAGCCGGGGGCGCAAGATCCGAATCGGCGTTGAGTTGCCTGCGGCTCCGCGCCTCAGGCCTACGACGTCACCATGCATCCGTCAGCATAGTGCGCTGCCGTCAGGCACTGCGCGGTCAGGCCTCGACAGCACGATGGCGCCATCCTCGCGCGCAAATCCGGTGATCAGGATCTCGGACTTGAATCCAGCAACACGTTTCGACCCGAGTCCCGTGGCGCAGATGACCTGCCGTCCAATGAGCTCCTCCGGGCTGTAGAGCACGGTGATCTGCGCGCTCGACTGTCTGATGCCAAAAGGCCCGAAATCGACCCAGAGCTTGTAGGCGGGTTTGCGAGCTTCCGGAAACTGTTCCACCTTGCGGATGGTTCCAACTCGCAGCCCGACCCGCTGGAACTCCTCCCATGTCGCGGATGCTGTCTCTTCTTCCATTGCTCACCGCTCCTCGGACCCCGGAGAGCGCATCGGGCCCGGCGGGTCGGTCAGTGCGCCTCGGCCCATGCCGGAAAGGCGTGCAGTGCGTCCACATAGTTGTGGATGACGTCGGTATGCGCATCCTCCTGCCAGCCGCCCGGGAGCGCTCGCTTGAACAGATCGCGCGGGCGGCCCGCATCGTCGATGGAATAGAGCGTGAAATTGAGCGCCTGGCGTGCCTCGCTGGCCAACAGCACGGAGCCGACGGCTTTCGCATACAAGGCAAGGACGGCGCCGTAGGTAGAATTCACGCCTCCCCAGGCCTCGCGATCCTCATCCTGCTCGTGACACACGCGCACGCCGAATTCCAGGTGCGTGAAGCTTCGGCGAACAAAGTGGATCAGCGTACCGGCATCGCTGCGCCAGTGCGGCTCGAGTGCCGCCCGTCTTTCCAACAGGTAGCGCGCCAGATTCAATGGCGCCCAGGCAGTGCGATTGGAGGGCACATCGTGGTCTTCAAAGAACTGCGCGAACAGCGCACCATCGGCGGCCGCGCTGGGGATCTGATAGTGCTTGAT
>JBGPKC010000030.1:0-32554 GCA_041485725.1 Steroidobacteraceae bacterium | reverse complement strand
GCGGGCGGTGGCGCAGCGGCGGGCGGTGGCGCAGCGGCGGGCGGTGGCGTCGCAGCGGGCGCCGGCGCCGCCGCTGCAGCGGGCTTCGGAGCAGTAGCGGGCGCGCCCGGGGCCTGCCCGGCGGCCGGCTTGTCGAGGAGCTTCTCGATCTTGGCGTTGTGCATCAGCTCGTCCGTGTAAGTGCGGAACTTCTTGTTCTGCACCACCTGCTCCAGGCGCTGGCGCACCTGATCGAACGGGGGCGGTGTCAGCTCGCGCGTGTCGAGCAGCTGGATGACGTGCCAGCCGTATTGCGTCTGTATCGGCTTGTGAGTGTATTCCCCGGCCTTGAGCGCCATCACGGCGCCGGAGAATTCCGCCACCATGCGGTCGGGCGTGAACCAGCCGAGATCGCCGCCGTTGCTCTTGGAGGAATCCATCGATTCCTGTTTCGCGAGCGCGTCGAACTTCTCGCCCTTGTCCAGGCGCGCGACGATCTTTTGAGCGAATGGCTCGGTGGCCACCAGGATGTGACGCGCGTGGTATTCCTGCCTGGGCATGTCGGCGATCTGCGTCTCGTATTCCGCGCGCAGCTCCTGCTCGCTGGGCTTGCGGTCTTTCAGGTAGCGATCCGACACCGCCTGCTGCAGCACGTTGAGGCGCGACAGCTCGAGGAGCGCGGCGCTGTCGCCGCTCTTGTCGAGACCTTCCTTGACCGCTTGCGCGCCCACGAGCCGGGCGCGGATCAGGTTGTCGAGCGCGAGCTCGCGCTGCTGCGGGGTGAGTTCAGCGGAAGTCTTGCCCGTGATGCCCTTGATGTAGAACTCGTAGAAATCCCGGCTGATGGGGCTGCCGTTCACGGCCGCAACCGGCGGCGAGGTGTCGCCGGTCGTCCCGGCGGTCTTGGGCTGGCAGGCGCCGAGCGCAGCAAGGGCAGCCAGGAGGAGGATACGGGAGTGGTTCATACTGAGCTTCCGGTAGCGGTTGATTGTTGGAACGGTGGGGTCGCGGTCAGATGCCTTCTTCGGGGGTGCGCGCGATGATGTTCAGGGCGTGCACGGCTCCGCTCATGAGGGGCGCGACCGCGGCATAAACCAGCCGGTGACGTTCGAGCTGGCTGCGGCCGCGGAAGGCATCCGACACCAGCGTGACGCGAAAGTGACCGCCGCCGCGCGCGCCGGGGTGGCCGGCGTGGCGCGCGCTGTCGTCGACGATCTCGAGCGAGGCGGGCGCGAGCGCGCGCTCGATCGCGGTCCGCATCTGCACCATGACCGACTCACCCATGGGGAGTTCCGGGTTCGGCGCGCAGGGCGCCCGGGCGGGTGCTGAGCCACAGCACCTGCAGTGCGACGAACGCGAAGGTCAGGAGCGTGAGTCCGAACATCTTGAAGTTGACCCAGGCGCGCTCGCTGGCGTAGTGCGCCACTGCAAGGTTGAGTGCGCCGAGCGCGGCATAGAACGCCGCCGACCACAGGTTGAGCCGCCGCCACAACGCATCGCTCACCTGCAGCCGCTCCTCGAGCGCCGGAGCGAGGACGCGCTGCGTGAGCGTGCGCTCGCCGATCCAGAAACTCGCGGTGAAGGCGCCGCTCACCCCCCAGAAGAGCACGGTCGGCTTCCACTGGATGAAGAGCCGATTGTGCAGCAGCAGCGTCGCTGCGCCCAGAATCAGCACCAGCACCGCTGACAGCGCATGCAGCGGCGGGATGCGCCGTTGCCGCAACCAGTCGAAGGCGAGCAGCGCCACCATCGCAGCCATGAGCACCGCGGTGGCCGCGTACAGCCCGCCGAGACGATAGGTCACGAAGAACGCCACGAGCGGCGCCAAGCCGGTAAGAGCCTGCATGGGAGCGGTGCGCGAGGGTCCTTAAGTCGAGGGTGTACGCCGCGAACGGCCGCGTATATTGTCACGCGCCGCGCGTAACTTCCATTGGCATAGGGTTTTGGCCGAGTACCTCAAGTTACACCCCGTTGATCCGCAGCTGCGGCTCATCCGCCGCGCAGCGGAGCTGGTGCGCTGCGGAGGCGTCATTGCCTATCCGACCGATTCCTGTTACGCGCTCGGCTGGCACATTGGCGACAAGGGCGCGCTGGAGCGCGTGCGCCGCATCCGCCAGGCCGACCGTCACCACCACTTCACCCTGGTGTGCGCGAATCTTGCGGAGGTCGGGCGCTTCGCGCGGCTCGACACCTGGCAGTTCCGCATACTGCGCGCCTGCCTGCCCGGCCCGTACACGTTCCTGCTGCGCGCCACACGCGAGACGCCGCGCCGCCTGCAGCACGCGCGACGGCGCACCATCGGCGTGCGCATCCCCGACCATCCGGTGCCGCGCCTGCTGCTCGCCGAGCTGGGCGAGCCGCTGATGAGCTCCACGCTGATCCTGCCTTCGGATCTGCAGCCGCTGACCGAAGGGCGCGAAATCCAGGCGCGACTCGAGCACGAGATCGACGCGGTACTGGATGGCGGGGACTGCGGCGTCGAGCCGACGACGGTGGTCGATCTGTCAGTGACGCCGCCGGTGATCGTGCGCAAGGGCAAGGGCGATCTCGGCCCGATCACGGGGCGTGCGCTATAATTGCGTTCGTGAGCCACAGCCTTATCGTCGTGGGCCGCGCGCGCCTCGCGCGCCCGGCCGCCAACCCCCGCCCCGCATCCGCTCCCGCAGCCCCGCTGCGGCGACCCACGTGAGTTCGCCGGCGCCGGCGCGGCGCGTCCTGTCCGGCATGCGGCCCACCGGCCGGCTGCACCTCGGCAACTATCACGGCGCGCTGCGCAACTGGGTGGAACTGCAGTACCAGTACGAGTGTTTCTTCTTCGTGGCCGACTGGCACATGCTCACGACCGGCTACGACGAAACCCTGCACCTGCAGGAGCAGGTACGCGACGTGCTCATCGACTGGCTGGCGGCCGGCCTCAATCCCGGGGTCGCCACGCTGTTCATCCAGTCGCACGTGCCCGAGCACGCGGAGCTGCACCTGCTGCTGTCGATGATCACCCCGCTCGCATGGCTCGAGCGCGTACCCAGTTACAAGGATCAGCAGGAGCAGCTGAAGGAAAAGGATCTCGCGACCTACGGCTTCCTCGGCTACCCGCTGCTGCAGAGCGCCGACATCCTGGTGTACCGTGCCGCCTACGTGCCGGTGGGCGAGGATCAGGTGGCGCATGTGGAACTCACCCGCGAAACCGCGCGGCGTTTCAACCACCTCTACGGGCGTGAGCCGGACTTCGAGGCGAAGGCGGAGCGCGCCGTGAAGAGCCTCGGTGGACGCAACACCACCAACTACCGGCAATTGCGCCGCAAGTTCCAGGAGACCGGCGATACCGAATCGCTGCAGCGCGCCCAGGCGCTGGTGCAGAGCAACAACCGCATCACGGTGGCCGATCGCGAGCGGCTGTTGGGGTTTCTCGAAGGCACCGGGGTGACGATCCTGCCGGAGCCGCAGGTGTTGCTCACCGCGACGCCGAAGGTGCCGGGGCTGGATGGCCGCAAGATGTCGAAGTCCTACGGCAACACCATCGGGCTGCGCGAAGAGCCCGATCAGGTAGTGCAGAAGCTGCGTGCCATGAAGACCGATCCGGCGCGCGTGCGGCGCACCGATCCGGGCGACCCGGAGAAGTGTCCGGTGTGGGACCTGCACAAGATCTACTCCGACGACAGCACCCGCAAGTGGGTGAACGAGGGTTGCCGCAGCGCCGGGATCGGCTGCCTGGAATGCAAGCAGCCGCTGATCGACAGGATCGTGGAGGAGATCGGCGGCATGCGGCGGCGCGCCCAGGAGTTCGAAGACAACCCGGAGCTGGTGCGCGGGATCGTCGCCGAGGGCGCCGACAAGGCGCGCGAGGTCGCGCGCCAGACCCTGGACGACGTCCGGCGCACCATGCATCTGCGCCCCGACTGACAGCGCACCTGCCGGGACACACATGAAGCAAAAGCCGGAACTGAGGATCGTGGTCTCCAACACGCCGTCGCAGCCGGCTACCCCGGATGCGCCACCGCAGCAGGCGGAGATGCCGTTCGCGGTCGTGAACGGGGAGCCGATCTCGCAGCTGCCACGCGACCTGTACATTCCGCCGCAGGCCCTGGAGGTGTTTCTCGAGGCCTTCGAAGGCCCGCTCGATCTGCTGCTGTACCTCATCCGCCGGCAGAACCTGAACATACTCGATATCCCGCTGGCGGAGATCACGCGCCAGTACATGCAGTACATCGAGCTCATGCAGGACCTGCAGCTGGAGCTCGCGGGGGAGTATCTGGTGATGGCGGCGACGCTGGCGGAGCTCAAGTCGCGCATGCTGCTGCCGCGGCCCAAGCTCGATGAGGATGGGGAGGAGGACCCGCGCGCGGAGCTGGTACGGAGGCTGCAGGAGTACGAGCGCTTCAGACGCGCCGCCGCCGGGATCGACGAGCTGCCGCGCCTGGAGCGCGACGTGTGGCCGACCTCAGCGGAGCTCAAGGAACGCCAGCTGCTGCGCACGCTGCCGCAGATCGCACTGCAGGAAATGCTGGTCGCATTCAAGGATGTCGTGGTGCGTGCGCAGATGTTCGCCCACCATCACATTCAGCGCGAGCGGCTGTCGGTGGGCGAGCGCATGAGCGCGATCCTCGCAACCCTCGGTGGTGGCGCGGGCTTCGTGCCGTTCCAGCAGCTGTTCCGGCCCGCAGAAGGGCGCATGGGTGTCACCATCACCTTCGCCGCGATTCTCGAGCTCATGCGCGAGGGGTTGATCGACATCGTGCAGGCGCAGGCTTACGCGCCGCTGCACGTGCGCGCCGCCAATCCCGGCCCCGTGCTGCGCGTCGTGACCGACAACACCGAAGCTGCGGCGCGCGCCGATGAGGATCTCCCATGAGTGAGTCATACCTCAGGAACGTCATCGAGGCGGCGCTGCTGGCCGCGGGCACGCCGCTGCCGGTGGCGGAGCTCACGCGGCTGTTCGAGGACAGTGCGCGCCCGAGCGCGCAACAAGTGCGTGCGGCGCTCGCCGCCCTGGCGGCGGAGTACTCGGGGCGTGGCATCGAGCTGAAGGAGACGGCCAGCGGCTTTCGCATCCAGGTGCGCCGCGAGCTGGCGGCGGAAATCTCCCGTCTGTGGCCGGAGCGCGCGCCGCGTTACTCGCGGGCGCTGCTGGAGACCCTGGCGCTGATCGCCTACCGCCAGCCGATCACGCGCGCCGAGATCGAGGCCGTGCGCGGCGTCGCCGTCAACCCCAACATCATCAGGACCGTGATCGAGCGCAACTGGGTGCGCGTCGTCGGTCACCGCGACGTTCCCGGCCACCCGGAACTGCTGGGCACGACGCGCGAGTTCCTCGACTATTTCGGCTTGAAGAGCCTGGAGGAGCTGCCGCCGCTCGCTGAAGTTCGGGCCATGGGAGACATCAACCTGCAGCTGGGGCTGGCGGACGAGGGCGCCGCTGCGGGCGAGGACGCCGCCGCGGCGGCGCCAGAGCCGGCCGCGCGGAGCGAGGCGGGTACCGACACCGCGGACAGCGACGAGAGCCTCGAGGACGACGAGCTCTCCGCCGAGGGCGGCGGTTCGCGCGAGCTCGTGGCCGGGGCCCGCGATCTGGACGGCTGATGCCGCGCGGCCCGGCGCGCACGGGCGGCGGGCGTCGTGCCGGCCACAGACGCTCGCGCGGCACCGCGGCGGCGGCCCGCCCCCGCGCGCCGCTCGAAGCCGCTGCGCAGGCCGAGCGGCTGCAGAAGATGCTCGCCCGCGCCGGGCTCGCGTCACGGCGCGAAGCGGAAGCCTGGATCCGCGCCGGCCGCCTCACCATCAACGGACAAGTGGCAGAGCTCGGCGCGCGGGTCGCCCCCCGCGACCAGGTGCGCCTCGACGGACGTCTGGTGCGCGCGCGCGCGGCCGTCGCGGGGGTACGGGCATTCGTCTGTCATCGCTCGCCGGGCGAACCCTTGAGGACGCCTGCGCTGCCCGCTGGTGACCCCGGGGCGGAAACGCCGCGGGCGGCGCTGCTCGAGCGTCTGCCGCGCCGCGCGGGACGGCGCTTCATCCCGGTGAGTCCCATGCCACGCGTGGATGGCGGCCTCGAGCTCGTCACCTCCGACGGCGAGCTTGCGATGCGGCTGCAGCGCGCGGTGCACGCGCTGGTGAGCGAATTCGGGGTACGGGTGCGCGGTGAGCTGAATGCCGGGCAGCTCGAGGGCATTCGCGGCGGGGCGCTCGACAGCGGCGCACGCCTCACGGTCGAGCGCTGCGAGGCTGCCGGCGGGGAGGCCGCCAACCGCTGGTACACGCTCGGGGTCCGCGGCGCGAGCGGCAAGGAGGTGCGGCAGCTGTTCGAGCGCCAGGGTGCGCTCGTCAGCCGCGTGTTGCGCACCCAGCTCGGACCGGTGAGGCTCGAGCGCTCGCTGGCGCGGGGTCAGTTTCGCGAGCTCACCCAGGAGGAGGCGCGCGCGCTGGTGCCGGACTACCCTGCGACGGGCGAGGGCTGAGCATCGAAGGATCTGCCGCTGACCCCGCGGCTCGCCGGACCCAACAGCGCGATGTAAGGACCCGTGAGCGCCTCCGGCAGGGGCAGGGTCTCGATGTCCTCCGCCGGATAGGCCTGGCGGCGCATGGCGGTGCGCGCGCGTCCGGGGTTCAGCGCGTTCACGCGTACCTGGCTGATGCCTTCCAGCTCCGCGGACAGCACCTGCGACAGGCCTTCGACGGCAAATTTGGACACCGCGTACGCGCCCCAGTAGGCGCGGCCGTGGCGGCCCACCGCGCTGGCCGTGAATACCACGGAGGCATCGGCGGACTTCTTCAGCGCCGGCAGCAGCACCTGCGTCAGCGCAAAGGCGGCGGTGACATTGACGTGCAGCACACGGCACCAGGTCGGCACGTCGTAGTGCTCGATGGGCGACAAGGTGCCGAGAAGCGCTGCGTTGTGCAGCAGGCCATCGAGGCGCCCGTAGCGCTCGAGCACCGCATCCGCTACCCGGTCGTAGTCCGCGGCCAGCGCCCGCTCCAGGTCGAGCACCGCGATGCTGGCTTCGGGCGCGCCGCTGGCGGCGATCTCGGCGTGCACGGCTTCGAGCTTGCTCACATTGCGGCCCGTCAGAATGACGCTCGCCTGGTGCCGGGCGCAGGCGAGCGCGACCGCGCGGCCGATGCCATCGCCTGCGCCGGTGATGGCGATCACGCGTCCGGCCAGCTCAGCGGCAGCTGCCAGGTGTGTGCGGGGATCGAACGCGGCACTCACGCTCTCAAACCTCCCTTTAGTCCGCCCGCAGCGCGAAGTGGCCGGCATCGGCCCGCCGCGCCGCGCGCCAGGCGCGCCAGGCATCGAGCGGCGCGTGATGGTCGCCCGAGGTGATGCCGCCGGGCAAGGCGCGCTCCGCCCGCCGCGAGCGGCTACTAGCGAGCGCCGCCCAGACCAAAAGGCCCCGCAGCGGTGCTTGCTGATGCCGCGCCAGCGTGGCGACGCTCGCGGCCAGCGCCGCGCGCACCTGCCGGTGCCGCTCGCGCACCAGCCCGGCAAGCTGCGCCGCCCACGGCGGCCGGGCGAGGGTCTGCGGGGGTGCGTGCGCGCGCGCGAGCTCATCGAGTGGCAGCCGCAGCCGGCCGGCGCGCGCATCGCGCGCCAGAGCATTGAGCATCTCGATCTCGCGCAGCCCGCGGCCCAGGGCGCGGCAGCTGTCGGGGGCGATCCCGGGGAGCGCGAACCGCGCCAACGGCTCGACCAGCGCCACGCTCCAGCGCTCGCAATACGCCGTCAGCTCGCGACGGGTGTCGAAGGTGGCCGCCGCCAGATCCCACATGGCCGTGTCGACCAGTCCGGTGAGTCCGGCGAGTGGCGCGAGATCGCCGGGCGCGAAGCTTGCGGCCAGCGCGCGTGTGAGCGGATGCGCCGGCCGCCCTTGCGCGCAGCGCTCGCACTCATCGCGCCACCAGCCGAGGCGCGCATGCGCGACCTGGTGATCGAGCCCCGCGCTCAGACTCGCGGCGATTTCGCTCTCGATGCCGCACAACGCCGCCAGCAGCGGTCGCTGCGCCACCGGGAAGTAGAGCCAGGCCAGGACGCGCGTCGGCGGCCACTCAGGCCTTTCGGGCATTGGGCGGTTCAGCCTCGGTGGGCGGCTCAGCGACGGTGGGCGTGCCGGGATTGCGCACCAGCTGCCCGATCGGCTCGAGCTCCGCGAGCGGCGCGTCCGCGGTAACGCCCAGCTCGCTGAAGCGTCGCGCCTGCGGCAGCACCTGGCGCTCGAGTGAGCCGACGGCCGCGTTGTAGGCTTCCACGGCGCTGCCGAGACGCTGTCCCATGCGGCCGAGATGTCCGTTGAAAGTTCCGAGCCGCCGGTACAGCTCCTGGCCCAGGTCGCGGATCAGCGCCGCGTTGTGCGCCACGGCCGACTGCCGCCAGCCGTAGGCCACCGCCTTGAGCAGGGCGATGAGGGTCGAGGGCGTGGCAATGATCACGCTCTGGCCGAGCGCGGTCTCGAGCAGCTCCGGGCGCTCGGCGAGCGCCGCGGAGAGAAACTGATCGCCGGGCAGGAACAGCACGGCAAACTCCGGGCTGCGCTCGAACTGTGTCCAGTAGCTCTTGGACGCGAGCTCCCGTACGCGCGTCTCGACCTGTTGGGCGTGTCGCTTGAGCGCCTGCTGGCGCTCCTCGTCCGTGGGCGCCTCGAGGGAGGCGAGATACGCGTCGAGCGGCGTCTTTGCGTCGATCACCAGGTCGCGTGCATCGGGCATGTGTACGACCAGATCGGGACGCAACGCGCCTTCCTCGCCGACCACCTGCAGCTGCTCGGTGAAGTCGCAGTGCTCGCTGAGGCCGGCGAGCTCCACCAGGCGGCGCAGTGTCAGCTCGCCCCAACGGCCGCGCACCTCCGGGCGGCGCAGCGCGGTGACCAGATTGCGCGTCTCGCGCTGCAGTTGCGCCTGGCCGCCGGCGAGCGTCTCGATCTGGGTGCGCAGGGTCGTGAAGGCGTCGCGGCGCTCGCGCTCGAGCGCCTGCACCTGCGCCTCGGTGCGCTCGAGCGCGGCGCGCAGCGGCTCCACCAGGTGCGCGATGGCCAGCTCGCGTTCCTTGAGTGCGCCCTCGGCGACGACCTGGTCGCGCCCGAGCGCCTCGCGCGACAGGCGCAGGAACAACTCGCTGTTGGTGCGCAGTGTCTCGCCGGCGAGGGAATCGAACGCGGCGCGCAGGCGCGTCTCGGACTGCTCGAGCAGCTTCAGGCGGTCCGCGTCCTGCAGGACGCTCGATTCCAGGCGCACCTGCGCGGCGGCCAGCTCGATCCGCAGCGCCTCGATGCGCCACACGGCGCGTAGCTGCGCCACCAGTGCGCCCAGCACCGCGCCGGTGGCGAGCGCGGCCGCGGCAACGATGAAAATGACGAGGCTGCTCATCGCTGGAAATGCGCCAGGTAGTTCACGCTGACATTGCCGCTCAGGGTCACGCGTTCCGTGAAGGGGTTGAGCTCGATGCCCGCCATGGCACTGAGGGTGAGCCCCGCGGCGCGCGCCCAGCGCGCCAGCTCCGCCGGCCGGATGAGACGCTCGTACTCGTGTGTGCCGCGCGGGAGCAGATTGAGGAGGTATTCCGCGCCGACGATCGCCAGCAGGAAGGATCTGAGGTTGCGGTTGAGGGTCGAGACGAACAGAGCGCCGCCGGGCCGCAGCAGGCGCGCGAGCGTCGCCGTCATGGCCGCGGGCTCGGGGACGTGCTCGAGCATTTCCATGCAGGTGACCACATCAAAGCCGGCCGGTTCGGCCGCCGCCACCTCCTCGGCGGCGACCAGGCGGTAATCCACGGCGAGTGCGGATTCGGCAGCGTGCAGACGCGCGACCTCGATCATGCCGGGCGCCAGGTCGATGGCGGTGACGCGCGCCCCGGCACGCGCCAGTGCCTCAGCCAGCAGGCCCCCGCCGCAGCCCACGTCCAATACGCGGCTGCCCGCGAGAGCCGTGCGCTCCGCGATGAACCGCGCCCGCAGCGGATTCAACAGATGCAGGGGACGAAACTCCCCGCGCGGATCCCAGAACGCCGAAGCGCTGGCCTCGAACTTCGCCAGTTCCGCGCCATCGACGTTCACGCGGCGGCCTCCATCCGTATGCGCTGTGCCCAGCACGCGGGGAGCCCGGCGAGCTCCTGTTCGTCGAACACCACGAGGCGCGCACCGCTCACGGCGACCCGCCCGGCCGTCCACACATCGCTCACCTGGCTGCGCGTTGCGGCAAATGTAATGGCGTCCTGGATTGCCGCGGCCGGCTGGCAGGCGAGTGCTCCGAGGTCGATGCAGGTGAGATCGGCGGCCTTGCCCGGCTCGATCGATCCGATCTGTGCCTGCAGACCCAGCACCGTGGCGCCGCCGAGCGTCGCCATGCGCAACGTCTCCCCGGCCCCGAGGCCGGAGTGCAGCGCCGCGCTGCGCGCCTCCGCCAGCACGTCGAGCGCACCGGCGGCGGCCGGGCTGTCGGTGCCGAGGCCGGTGCGGTTGCCCTCGAGCGCCACGACCGGTGAGCGTGCGCCGAAGCGCAGATCCGCCTGCGGGCAGGCGATGAGGCTCGCGCCGTGGCGCGCCAGAAGTTCCAGATCTGCGCCATCGCAGACACCGGCACCGATCGCGGTGAACCCCGGGCGCAGCAGGCCGAGCGCATGGAGCTGACGCAGCGGACGGGCAGCGCGTTGCGCGCGCGCGCTGTCCTGCACGCCGGCACCGGCGAGCGCGCGAACGGCCAGCTCCGCGGCCTCGGCAGATTCTGCGGGACCGGCAAGCTCCGCCAGATGCACGGCGACGCGGGCGTCGAGCTCATCCGCCACGCGCCGCACGCGCATGAGCAGCGCCTCGCTCATGCCGTGCACCGTCAGCGGCGCGAAATACAAGCCGATGCGTGAATCCGAGCGGTACTCGTCCCAGAGTCGCTCGGCCCTGGCCAGGTGCGCAGTCGCGTTCTCGGCCCAGGGCGTGGGAGCGTCCGCCACCGGCAGGCCGATGGCCGCGCGCATGTGGGCCGCAGCGGCGGCGCGCGCGACCTCCTCCGGAAACAGGCTCAGGTCCGCGAAGCAGGTGATCCCGGCACGCAGCATCTCGGCCAGCCCCAGGCGGGTCCCGTCGCGCACGAAGTCCGCGCTCAGGCAACGCTGTTCCACCGGAGCCAGGGTTTCGGTCAGCCAGCGCCACCGCGGGCCGCGCACCGGCAAGCCGCGCAGCAACGTGTGACAGGCGCGTGTGTGGGCGTTCACCAGGCCCGGCAGCAGCGCATGCCGTTCGCGCACCACGCGCTCGCGGATCTCGAAGCGTGCGCGCAGTTGCGCGGCGGGACCCATGGCGAGGATGCGTCCGGCGGACACCGCCACCGCGTGATCGGCGAGCGCGGTGTTGGCGGGCGCGATCGGCAGCAGCCAGCGGGGCTCGATCAGCAGGTCTGCGCATTCCCTGGTGGACATCGTTCTCTTAGGTGGACAGCGTTCTGCAGTATATCGGTGCCTGCCTGAGTGCGCGCGCGGCACGGACCCGGCGCGCATAAGCCGCGGGGTGTGGCAAAGCGCCGGCCCGCGAGGCGCTTCGTGGTAGACTTGGCCTTTTATTTCACCGCAGTTTAATGGCTGATATCGCCCGCGAAGTCCTGTCGGTCAGTCTCGAAGACGAGATGCGGCACTCGTATCTCGACTATGCAATGAGCGTGATCGTCGGGCGGGCACTGCCTGACGTGCGTGACGGCCTCAAGCCCGTGCACCGCCGCGTGCTGCATGCCATGCGCGAGCTCGGCAACGACTGGAACAAGGCGTACAAGAAGTCCGCGCGCGTGGTCGGGGACGTGATCGGCAAGTACCACCCGCACGGCGACACCGCGGTATACGACACCATCGTGCGCATGGCGCAGCCTTTTTCCATGCGCTACCTGCTGGTCGATGGCCAGGGCAATTTCGGCTCGGTGGACGGCGACACGGCGGCCGCCATGCGCTACACCGAAGTGCGCATGTCGCGCATCGCGCACGAGCTGCTGGCGGACATCGACAAGGAAACGGTCGATTTCACGCCCAACTACGACGAGTCCGAGACCGAGCCCTCGGTCCTGCCGACGCGCGTCCCGAACCTGCTGGTCAACGGGCAGACCGGCATTGCCGTGGGCATGGCGACCAACATCCCGCCGCACAATCTCACCGAGACCGTCAACGCCTGTCTCGCGCTGCTCGATGATCCGGCGCTGCCGCTGGCAGCGCTGATGCAGCACATGCCGGGGCCGGACTTTCCCACCGGCGGCATCATCAACGGCGCGCAGGAAATCGCCACTGCCTACCGCACCGGCCGCGGCCGACTGTCGGTGCGCGCGCGCGTGAGCATCGAGGACGTCGGCAGGGGCGATCGCCAGGCGATCGTGGTGACCGAGCTTCCCTACCAGGTCAACAAGGCGCGTCTCATCGAGCGCATCGCCCAGCTGGTGCGCGAGAAGCTGATCGACGGCATCGCCGGCGACGGCCTGCGTGACGAGTCCGACAAGGACGGCATGCGCATCGTCATCGAGCTGCGGCGCGGCGAGGTCAGCGAGATCGTGCTCAACAACCTGTATGCGCAAACTCCCATGGAGACGGTGTTCGGCATCAACATGGTGGCACTGCAGGACGGCCAGCCGAAGCTGATGTCATTGAAGGAGATGCTGGAGGCTTTCATCCGGCATCGCCGCGAAGTCGTCACGCGGCGCAGCATCTACGACCTCGCCAAGGCACGCGAGCGGGCGCATATCCTCGAAGGCCTGGCCGTGGCGCTCGCCAACATCGACGCGGTGATTGCCCTCATCAAGGCTGCCGCCTCACCCCCCGAGGCCCGTACGGCGCTGCTGGCGCGCACCTGGCCGCCGGGCGTCGTGACCGCTTTGCTGGAGCGTGCCGGCTCCATTTCCACCCGGCCCAAGGGTCTGCCCGCCGAGCTGGGCCTCGGCGCCGGGGTTTATCGGCTGTCGGAGGCGCAGGCGCAGGCCATCCTGGACATGCGCCTGCATCGCCTCACGGGCCTGGAGCAGGACAAGATCGTCGCCGAATACCGCGAGCTGCTCGAGAGTATCCGCGACCTGAGTGACATTCTCGCCCGTCCCGAGCGGCTGACGCAGGTGGTGCGCTCCGAGCTCCTCGAGATCCGCGAGGCGTATGGCGATGCGCGCCGTACCGAGATCAACCGCGATCATCTGGATCTCACCACCGAGGACCTGATCGAGCCGCAGGACGTGGTGGTGACGCTGTCGCACGCCGGTTACGCCAAGAGCCAGCCGCTCACCGAGTACCAGACGCAGCGCCGCGGCGGACGCGGCAAGACCGCCACCGCGGTCAAGGACGAGGACTTCGTCGAGAAGCTGTTCGTCGCGCATACGCACGACACCGTGTTGTGCTTTTCCAACCGCGGCAAGGTGTACTGGCTCAAGGTATACGAGTTGCCGCAGGCCGGACGCGGCGCGCGCGGCAAGCCGATGGTGAACCTGTTGCCGCTCGAGGAAGGCGAGAAGATCAACGCGCTGTTGCCGGTCAAGCAGTACGACGAGCAGCACTTCGTGTTCATGGCCACGCGCGCCGGCACCGTGAAGAAGACTCCGCTGGCGGCGTTCTCGCGGCCGCGTACCAGCGGGATCATTGCGGTCGACCTGCACGACAACGATCAGCTGGTCGGGGTGGCGATCACCGACGGTGAGCGCGAGATCATGCTGGTGTCGAGCGGCGGCAAGGCCATCCGCTTCCACGAGGGCGAAGTGCGCTACATGGGGCGTGAGGCGGCCGGTGTGCGCGGCATCCGTCTGGGAGCCGGCCAGGATCTGATCGCGCTGATCGTGGTGGGTGAGGGTCACGTGCTGACGGCCTCGGCCGCGGGCTACGGCAAGCGCACGCCGCTGGCGGACTTCCCGCCGCACGGCCGCGGCGGCCAGGGAGTGATTGCGCTGCAGACCTCGGACCGTAACGGCGTCACGGTCGCGGCGCTGCAGGTCATGCCGGGGCAGGAGATCATGCTCATCAGCTCCACCGGCACGCTGGTGCGTACCACGGTGGATGAGATCTCCGTGCAGGGACGCAACACCCAGGGCGTACGGCTCATCCGGCTCGGGGAAGGGGAGCGGCTGGTCGGCATCGGGCGCGTCGAGAGTCTGGATACCGGCGAGGAGGAGCCCCTCGCCGAGCGTGGTCCGCAGGCCGACGCAGGCGAGCCGGCCGCAGAGACCTAGGGCTCGTGCGCGTATTCAATTTCGCTGCGGGGCCGGCCACGCTGCCGGTGGAAGTCCTCGAACAGGTCCGCGAGGAGCTGACCGACTGGCATGGCTGCGGCATGTCGGTGATGGAAGTGAGCCATCGCAGCAAGGCCTTTGTTGCGGTAGCCGAGCAAGCCGAGCAACTGCTGCGCGAGCTGCTCGCCGTTCCGCAGCACTACAAGGTGCTGTTCCTGCAGGGCGGCGCCACCGGCCAGTTCGCCGCCATCCCGATGAACATCGCGCGTGCGGACTCCAGCGTCGATTACCTGAATACCGGGGCGTGGTCGAAGAAAGCGCTCGCCGAGGCCCAGCGCCTGACCGGCAAGGTCAACATCGCCGCCGATGAGGCGGCGTCGAAATACACCACCGTGCCGGCGCCGGACGCGCTCAGGCTGAGTGCGCACGCGGCTTACGTCCATTACACGCCCAACGAGACCATCGGCGGGGTGGAGTTTCCGTACGTCCCCGACACCGCGGGGGTGCCGCTGGTGGCCGACATGTCCTCGACCATTCTGTCGCGTCCCATATCGGTCTCGAAGTTCGCTCTCATCTACGCGGGCGCCCAGAAGAACATCGGTCCCGCGGGTCTCGTCGTGGTCATCGTGCACCAGGACCTCACGGGTAAGGCGCGCCCGGGTACGCCGGCGGTGTGGGACTACAAGGCGATGGCCGATGAGGGTTCGATGCTCAACACCCCGCCGACGTTCGCGTGGTACTGCGCGGGGCTGGTGTTTCGATGGCTGCAGGCACAGGGCGGGCTGGCCGCGGTCGGCGAGCGCAACCGCGCCAAGGCGCAGCTGCTGTATGAGACGATCGATGCGTCCGGTTTTTACGCGAACCCGGTGGCGCTGTCATGCCGCTCATGGATGAACGTGCCGTTCACGCTGGCTGCGCCCGAGCTCGACCGCGCCTTTCTCGCCGCAGCGCACGAGGCCGGGCTGATGAGCCTCGAGGGTCATCGCTCCGTGGGCGGCATGCGCGCGAGCCTCTACAACGCCATGCCGCTCGCCGGGGTGCAGGCCCTGGTGGCTTTCATGAAGGAATTCGAGCGCCGCCACGGCTGACATCGCATGACCTATCGCATTCTTACGCTCAACGACATCAGCCCCCGTGGCCTGGCGCGACTGCCGCGCGAGCGCTACGAAGTGGGCGCCGCGGTGACGCGCCCGGACGCCATCCTGGTGCGCTCCGCCGATCTGCACGGCTCGGGGGTGGCTCCAGGCGTGCGCGCCATCGGCCGCGTCGGGGTAGGCGTCAACAACATTCCGGTCGAGCAGATGAGCCGGCGCGGCATTCCGGTGTTCAACGCGCCGGGCGCCAACGCCAACGCGGTCAAGGAGCTGGTGCTCACAGGGTTGTTGCTGGCGGCGCGCAACATCGGGCCGGCGTGGCTGTTCGCGCGGGCACTGGACGGCGATGACGAGGCCATCGAGGCGGCAGTCGAGAAGGGCAAGAAGAACTTCGTGGGCTTCGAGCTGCCTGGACGCACGCTCGGAGTCGTGGGCCTGGGCGCCATCGGCGTCGAGGTGGCGAACTCCGCCCTGGCCCTGGGGATGAGGGTGCTCGGCTACGATCCGCAGCTCACGGTGCAGCGCGCCTGGCAGCTGTCCTCGAGCGTCGAGCAGGCGCTGTCACTCGAGGACCTGTTCACGCGCGCGGATGCGATTACGGTGCACGTGCCGCTGAACGAGCACACGCAGGCGCTGGTGAACGGTGCGCGTCTTGCGCTCGCGAAGCACGACGCCACCCTCCTCAATTTCGCGCGCGCCGCCATCGTCGATGATCACGCCGTGCTGGCGGCGCTCGATGCCGGTCGCCTGCATGCCTACGTGTGCGACTTCCCCAACCGCGCGCTCAAGGATCACGCCCGGGTGGTAACCCTGCCGCACCTTGGCGCCTCCACCGGCGAGGCCGAAGAGAACTGCGCCATCATGGTCGCGGAGCAGGTGCGCGACTTTCTCGAGAACGGCAACATTCGCAACAGCGTCAACTACCCGGAAGCAGTGCTACCGCGGGTGCCGAACACCACGCGCTTGAGCGTCGCCAACCGGAACGTGCCCAACATGGTGGGCCAGATTTCCACCTGTCTCGCCGCCCGCGGCATCAACATCGCAGACCTGCTGAACAAGTCGCGCGGTGAATTCGCCTACACGCTCATCGACGCCGACGGCGCGGTCGGCGAGGACCTGCTGACGAGCCTCCGCGCCATCGACGGCGTGCTGTCGGCGCGCATCGTCTGACGGCAGCCCCTTGGGAACGCTCGCCCATGGCCCGTAAGAACAGCAAGCCGGCGCGCACCCTGCGGCGGCGTTCGGGCGCGGCGGCAACGCCGGGCGCGCCGGCGAGCGACAGGGCATCCGCGCCGACGCGCCTGGACCTGGAGCAGGTGCGCGGCCGCATCGACGCGGTCGATGAACAGATTCACGGGCTGATCAACGAACGCGCGCGCCTGGCGCAGCAGGTGGGGATTTCCAAGAGCAGCGACGGCCGCACGGTGGATTTCTATCGCCCGGAGCGCGAGGCGCAGGTGCTGCGGCTGGCGCGGGCGCGCAACGCCGGACCGTTGCGCGACGCGGAAGTGCTGCGCCTGTTCCGCGAGATCATGTCGGCGTGTCTCGCGCAGCAGGAGCCGCTCAAAGTGGCGTTCCTCGGTCCCGAGGGCACCTTCACGCAAACCGCGGTGCTCAATCATTTCGGGCACTCGGTGCGCGCCCTGCCGCTCGCCTCGATCGATGAGGTGTTTCATGAGGTGGAAGCGGCGAGCGCCGATTTCGGGGTCGTGCCCATCGAGAACTCCACCGAGGGCACGGTCAACCACACGCTGGATCGGTTCCTCACCTCGCCGCTGAAGATCTGCGGGGAGGTGGAGCTGCGTGTGCGCCATCACCTCATGGGCGCCATGAGCGCGCTGGCGCGCATTGAGCGCGTCTGCTCCCACCCGCAGTCACTCGGCCAGTGCCGGCAGTGGCTCGAGGAGCATCTGCCGGGTGTCGAGCAGGTGCCGGTATCCAGCAACGCCGAGGGCGCGCGGCGCGCGCGCGACGAGAAGGGCAGTGCGGCGATTGCCGGCGAGACCGCCGCAGAGGTCTATGGCCTCAAGATCCTGGCCGCGGAGATCGAGGATCGCGCCGACAACACCACGCGCTTTCTGGTGCTCGGGCGCAAGCTGTTCACGCCCAGCGGCGAAGATCGCACCACGCTATTGGTATCCGTTGGCCACACCGATGCGCCCGGGGCGCTGTACCGGCTGCTCGAGCCGCTCGCGCGCCACCGCGTGTCCCTCACGCGCATCGAATCGCGGCCGTCGCGGCGGCGCAAGTGGGATTACGTGTTCTTCATGGACCTCGAGGGGCACGCCGATGAGCCCCACGTCGCCAAGGCGCTGGCGGCGCTGAAAAAGCGCGCCTCGCTGTTTCGCGTGCTCGGCTCCTATCCGCGGGCGGTGCAATGAGCGAACCCGGCGGCGCCCGCTATCGCATCAAGCCCGGCGGCAGCGTGCGCGGCACGCTCACGGTGCCGGGCGACAAGTCGATGTCGCACCGCGCGCTCATGCTCGGCGCGCTCGCCGAGGGCGACACGCACATCAGTGGCTTTCTGGCCGGCGAGGATTGCCTCGCCACGGCGCGGGCGCTGCAGGGACTCGGGGTGCACATCGAGCGGCCGCAAGACACGCAGGTGCTGGTGCACGGCGTGGGCGCACACGGCCTCGCGGCGCCGCAGGCGCCGCTCGACATGGGCAATGCCGGCACCGCCATGCGCCTGATGATGGGCCTGCTGGCGCCGCAGAAATTCGACTCGACCCTGGTCGGCGATGCGTCGCTCATGCGCCGGCCGATGGAGCGCGTCGCCGTGCCGCTGCAGATGATGGGAGCGCGCATCCAGACGCAACAGGGACGGCCGCCGGTGCGGATTCGTGGTACGCCGCATCTGCGGGCCATTCACTACAGTCTGCCGGTGGCGAGCGCGCAGGTGAAATCCGCGATCCTGCTGGCAGGACTCGCCGCCAGCGGGCGCACGCAGCTGACTGAGCCGGTGCCCTCGCGCGATCACACCGAGCGCATGCTCGGGGCCTTCGGGGTGGAGCTGGCGCACGAGGGGCGCACCATCGCCATGGAAGGCGGGCAGACGCTGCGCGGCACGGCGGTGCGCGTGCCCGCGGATTTTTCCTCGGCGGCGTTTTTCCTGGTGGCGGGGTGCCTCGCGGCCGATCGTCCTCTGA
Organism: Steroidobacteraceae bacterium; assembly: GCA_041485725.1. Lineage (GTDB taxonomy): Bacteria > Pseudomonadota > Gammaproteobacteria > Steroidobacterales > Steroidobacteraceae > 13-2-20CM-66-19. The sequence continues at coordinate 14,178 of JBGPKC010000030.1, read as the reverse complement.
CCCTCATCAACATCGGCGTGAACCCGACGCGTATCGGTCTCATCGAGCTGCTGCGGCGCATGGGAGCGGACATCCGCCTGCACCCTTACACCGTGCCGGGTGGGCCGACGCCTGAGCCGGTCGCCGACATCGAGGTTCACCGCAGCCCCCTGCACGGCATCACGGTGCCGGAGGCGCTTATTCCCGGGTCGATCGATGAGTTTCCCGTGTTCTTCATCGCCGCCGCCTGCGCCAGCGGCGAGACCCTGGTTCGCGGGGCACTCGAGCTGCGAGTTAAGGAGAGCGACCGGCTCGCCGCCATGGCCGCGGGACTGGGCCAGCTCGGCGTCGAGCACCAGCTGCTGCCCGATGGCCTGTGGATCCGCGGCGCGGAAGCGCTCACGGGCGGCACGATCGACAGCTGCGGCGATCACCGCATCGCCATGGCGTTCGCGGTCGCGGCGTTGAGGGCCCGCGCGCCCATCGAGATCCGGGACGTCGCCAATGTCGCAACCTCGTTTCCAGGGTTTGTAGGCACGGCGCGCGGCGCCGGCTTGCGGATCGAGGCGCTCTGACGGAGCCTGATCAGGATGCTCCGCTCGCCAAGGTGTCCCATCGTCACCATCGACGGCCCGAGCGGCTCGGGCAAGGGCACCATCAGCCGCGCGGTCGCCCAGCATGCCGGCTGGCATCTGCTCGACAGCGGGGCGCTGTATCGCCTGGTGGCGCTCGCCGGCGTGGCCGCGGGTGCCGCGAGCGAGGACGCGCAGCGCCACGCCGAGCTCGCCGCGCGCATGGAGGTAGCATTCGGTTCGGGCCCGGACGGTAGCGAGCGCGTATGGCTCGATGGGCGGGATGTGACCGGGGCGATCCGCTCCGAAACCGCGGGTCAGGGGGCTTCACGGGTGGCGGCCTGGCCGGCGGTGCGCGCCGCGTTGCTCGAGCGCCAAAGGGCCTTCGCGAAACCCCCCGGACTGGTGGCCGACGGCCGGGATATGGGCACCGTGGTCTTCCCCCAGGCGGACCTAAAGATATTCCTGACCGCGACCCTCGAGGAGAGGGCCCTGCGCCGCCATAAGCAGTTGAAAGACAAGGGGTCCGATGTTAGCCTTCCCGCCCTTTCGCGCGAGATAGCCGAGCGGGACCTAAGGGATCAGACCCGTCAGGTCGCGCCGTTGAGACCTGCGCCCGACGCCTGCGTGATCGACTCGACCGGCGTTGAGGTCGAGGCAGTCGTGGGACGGGTGCTGGAACTGGGGGCCGCTCGTCGCTTGTGGCGCTGAAGCCGCTCGTCGCGATACGCACGGAAGGTGATTCGAGGTTGGCACGCGCAGGATGCGGGTGCCCGGTGCTTTTCCCTGGGCCGCGGGATGAGGGTCCAGTGCAGGCACGCGACTGCGCGTGCAAAGTGAAGGTATGACAGAAAGTTTCGCCCAGCTCTTCGAGCAGAGTCTCGCCAATCAGCGCATCCGCCCGGGGATGATCCTCACCGGGCTCGTCATCGACGTCACCAGCGACGTCGTGATCGTCAATGTAGGCCTCAAGTCCGAGGCCGTGATTCCCCTCGAGCAGTTCAAGAACGAACGCGGCGAGGTGGAGGTCAAAGCCGGCGACCAGGTGGAGGTCGCCCTCGATTCGGTCGAGGACGGCACCGGCGAAACGCGCCTGTCGCGCGAGAAGGCCAAGCGCGCGCGCACCTGGACGCGCCTCGAAGAGGCATTCAACAAGTCCGAGATCGTGACCGGCGTCATCACGGGGCGCGTCAAGGGCGGCTTCACCGTGGAGATCGAGAACGTGCGGGCATTCCTGCCCGGATCGCTGGTGGACGTGCGCCCGGTGCGCGACACCTCCTATCTGGAAGGCAAGCCGCTCGAGTTCAAGGTCATCAAGCTCGATCAGAAGCGCAATAACGTCGTGGTGTCGCGCCGCGCCGTGGTTGAGCAGGAGTTTTCCGCCGAGCGCAGCGCGCTCATGGAGAACCTGCAGGAAGGCGCAGTGGTGCGCGGCACGGTCAAGAACCTCACCGACTACGGCGCGTTCGTCGATCTCGGCGGGATCGACGGCCTGCTGCACATCACCGACATGGCGTGGAAGCGCGTCAAGCATCCTTCCGAGGTCGTCAAGGTGGGCGACGAGGTCGAGGTGCGCATTCTCAAGTTCGACCGCGAGCGCTCGCGCGTGAGCCTGGGGCTCAAGCAGCTGGGCGCCGATCCGTGGCAGAACATCGCGCGCCGCTATCCGCCGAGCACGCGCGTGTTCGGTAAGGTCACCAACATCGCCGACTACGGCGCGTTCGTGGAGATCGAGGACGGCGTCGAGGGCCTGGTACACGTCTCGGAGATGGACTGGACCAACAAGAACGTCAATCCCGCCAAGGTGGTGCACACCGGCCAGGAAGTCGAGGTGATGGTGCTCGACGTGGACGAGGAGCGCCGTCGCATATCGCTCGGTCTCAAGCAGTGCCAGGCCAACCCGTGGAAGGAGTTCGCCGAGAACTACAACAAGGGCGACAAGGTGGCGGGCCAGATCAAGTCGATCACCGACTTCGGCATTTTCATCGGGCTGCAGGGCAACATCGACGGGCTGGTGCACCTGTCGGATATCTCCTGGGACCAGCCGGGCGAAGAGGCGGTGCGCAACTACCAGAAGGGCCAGCAGCTCGAGGCCATGGTGCTGTCGATCGACCCGGAGCGCGAGCGCATCTCACTCGGCATCAAACAGCTGGCGAAGGACCCGTTCTCAGCCTATATCGCCGACAACCCCAAGGGCACGATCGTCAAGGGTGTGGTGAAGGAGGTCGATGCGCGCGGCGCGGTCATCGATCTCGGCAACGGCGTCGAGGGCCAGCTGCGCGCTTCCGAGCTCGGTCGCGATCGGGTGGAGGATGCCCGCGCGGTCCTCAAGGTGGGCGACGAGCTCGAGGCGAAGTTCACCGGCGTCGACCGCAAGTCGCGCACCATCTCGCTGTCGATCAAGGCCAAGGAGGCTCACGAGGAGGCCGAGGCGGTGCAGAGCTACCGCTCGGAAACGGCGCCTTCGGGTGGTACCACCCTCGGGGATCTGCTGAAGGAGCACATCGGTTCCGGAGAGCGCTGAGCGCATGACCAAGTCGGAACTCATCGAGATCATCACCGCCAAGCAGAAGCATCTGCCGGCGAAGGATGTCGAGCTCGCACTGAAGCAGATCCTGGAGATCATGAGCGATGCGCTCTCGCAGGGGGAGCGCATCGAGATCCGCGGCTTCGGCAGTTTCTCGCTGCACTTCCGTCCGCCCCGCCAGGGGCGCAACCCCAAGACCGGCGAGGCGGTGGCGCTCTCGGGCAAGCACGTCCCGCACTTCAAGCCCGGCAAGGATCTGCGCGAGCGGGTGAACGACGGCGCCGACCGGCCGATCCGCGACTGAGCTCGAGCGCGTCTCACGCGCGAGGCGCACCCGCGGCGCGGACCTGATATCGTCAGCTAAGTGTTCGAGCTGCCTCCACTGTTCCTGGCGCTGGCCTTCATACTCGTCGGTCTCGCCGCATATTTTCTCGGCCGCCGCAACGGCGCCGCGCGCACCGTGCGCCTGCCGCGCGACTACTACGTCGGCCTTGACCATCTGATCAACGACCGTTTCGATCACGCCGCGGAGATCTTCGCCCGCATGGCCGAGGCGGGTGGTGATGCCGCCGAGATCCAGTTCGCGCTGGGGAGCCTGTTCCGGCGCCGCGGGGAAGTCGATCGGGCGATCGCCATCCATTCGCGCCTGCGCGATCACGGCGGCGCCGGGTTGCGCGACAAGGCGGCGTTCGAACTGGCGCTTGACTATCAGAGCGCGGGACTCATGGATCGCGCCGAGCGCGTCCTCGAGGAGCTCGCCGCCTCGCGCGAATATCGGCACGCCGCGCTCGACGCCCTGGTGAGCATCTACGAGACCCAGGGCGACTGGGCCAAGGCGCTCAAAGTGTTTCACGAGCTGCCCCCCGCCGTGCAGCTCGAGCGCGGCCGGATTGCGGCTCACTACCTGTGCGAGCTCGCGGAATACGCGCTGGTGCAGGGCGACAGCGAGCGCGCGCGCACGCTGCTGCGCCAGGCCCGCACGCATCAGCCGGCGTTGCCGCGCGCGGACATCCTCACCGCGCGCATCAGCGAGCGGGCGGGCGATGCCGGCGGCGCGTTGCTGCTGTACCTGCATGCCCTGGAAATGTCGCCGGGCCTCGCGCTCGAGATCATTCCCTCGGTTCTCGCCATCGCCCGCCAGACCGGGCGCGTGGATATGTTGAATGAGCTGAGCAGTCGGCTGCGACAGAGCGGTCAGATCACCCCGCGGCAGCTGGCATGGCTGCTCGCCACGGCGGTGCCGCCCGCGGATGTGGCGGCGCTGGCAGGCATTACCGCGGAGTTCGGCGTGGGCGTGGAGTCGGCTGCCGAGGCGAGCTCGCTCGGCGCGCTGCTGACCCGCTTCGGCGACGCCGGCGGCCGCTACCAGTGCGATGATTGCGGGCTCAACAGCGTTGGCTGGTACTGGCGCTGCCCGAAATGCCGCTCCTGGGACAGCATGCGGCCGGCCGTCTTCAAGTGGGCCGAGCGCACCGAGCAGGCCGCCGTAAGGGCCTCGTGACACCGCGGCGAGGAGAATCCCGATGAGGACGAGCTTCAAGTCGCCCATCCGTACCGCCGTGTTTCCGGTGGCCGGGCGCGGCACGCGCTTTCTGCCTGCGACCAAGGCGAGCCCCAAGGAAATGCTGCCGGTGGTCGACAAGCCGCTGATCCAGTACGCGGTCGAGGAAGCCCTGGCCGCGGGCGCGCAGCGCCTGGTGTTCATCACCGGCGCTTCCAAGCGGGCCATCGAGGATCATTTCGACTCCGACCAGGAGCTCGAACTGATGCTCGAGCACCAGGGCAAGAGTGATCTGCTCAACCAGCTGCGCAGCGTGCTGCCTTCCTACGCGTCGTGCATCTACATCCGGCAGCCGGCGCCGTTGGGTCTCGGTCATGCGGTGTTATGCGCGCAGCCCGCCGTGGGCGCCGAGCCATTCTTCGTGCATCTCGCGGACGATCTGATTCGCAGCGACGTCGCCTGCCTGGCGCAGATGGCGCAGGTCTACGGGGCCAAGCGCGCCAGCGTCCTCGGGGTGCAGGTGGTGCCGCGCCAGGACACCGAGAAGTACGGCATCGTCGCGGTGGAGGCCGACCGCGCGGTGACCAGCCGCGTGCGCAGCATCGTCGAGAAGCCCAAGCCCGCCGTGGCGCCCTCGAACCTTGCCGTCGTTGGCCGCTATGTGCTCGCTCCGGCCATCTTCGAGCACCTGGAGAAGCTCGGCTCCGGCGCCGGTGGCGAAATTCAGCTCACCGACGGCATCGCCGCGCTGCTGCTCGAGGAAGCGGTGTACGCCTATCGCTTCAGCGGCAAGCGTTATGACTGCGGCAGCAAACTCGGCTACCTGCAGGCGACGGTCGAATACGCGCTCAGCCACCCGGAGCTCGGGCGCAGCTTTCGCAAGTACCTGCAGGGTCTGGATATTGCGGCCAGCGCTGCCGCGGGCGGGCGCCGCGGCGTCGCAGGCAACGGCGGCGCGCTCGAGGGCGACGATGCGATCCCGCGCCGTGCTGCCGCGGGCACGCGCCGCAAACGCTCTAACCGCAAAGCTCAGCCGGCGCTGCGCAAGTCCCCGTAACTCAGGGCAACCACACCGTGACCAGCGCGCCACCGCCCCGGCGGTTGGCGAGACTCAAGCGCCCGCCGTGCGCCTCGACGATTTCGCGGCACAGCGGCATCGGTCACTGCCGCGGGAATACGTTTGAGCTGCGCGAGCAGGATGGGCGCGGCGCGGCAGGCGACGTTCAAGCGACTGAGTGCGCAGGAAATCAGCGCTTGCGCGCGTGGACCGCAGGCGCGCACAGTGAGCGCCCCTGACAAGGAGGTGCCAATGGCTACTCGTCGTTCGACCGATGTCCCTACCGATCCCGCTGTACGCACCGACGCACCGCGCCCGGGCGCACGGGCGCGCAGGTCACCCACGGTGCCTGCGCGGGTGGGGCTGACCGCCGAAGCGCGGCGCGTGATGATTGCGGAAGGGGCTTACCTGCGCGCCGAGCGGCGTGGCTTTGCGCCCGGTCACGAGACCGAGGACTGGCTGGCCGCCGAGGCGGAGGTGGACGCTCTGCTCAAGGTGGGACACGGGGGCTCGTCGCAGTAGCTGCGGCCGGCGGCGCGCCCGCCGGTCGCGGCACCGGTGGCCGCAGCCCGTTCGAGTACAACACGCGCCCGTCGGGGCAGACGAATACTGCGTCGTACTCGGGCATGCGGTTGATGATCTCGAGCGCTTTCTGCGGACCCAGTACAAAGGCGGTCTTCGACATCCCGTCGGTCTGCGTGGCCGTGGGGGCCAGGATCGTGGCGCTGCGCACCTTGCTTGCCGAGTGACCCGTGTGCGGGTCGATGATGTGGTGGTAGCGCACGCCGTTCACGTCGAAATAGCGTTCGTAGTCTCCCGAGGTCGACATGGCGGCGTCGGACAGCGGCATGCGCATAACCACCTTCTTCGGATTGTCCGGATGACGGATGGCCACCAGCCACGGCCGTCCCATGTGATCACCGATGATGCGACTGTCACCACCCGCGGTCACAACCGCGTGTTGGATTCCGCGCGTCTTCAGGATTTGCACGCCACGATCGACGGCGTAGCCTTTGCCGATGCCACCCAGGTCGATGCGCATGCCGGGATGCTCGAAGCGCACGGTGTGATGCTCTTCGTCAAGCAACATGTTGCGCCAGTTGACGGCCGGCAGTGCATCCTCGATCTGCTCTTGCGTCGGATGGATATGCTGGCGGTAGTCGTACAGGTAGCCGACGCTCGCATAGGTGATGTCGAACGCGCCTTCGGTGATCTGCGAGTAATGCGTCGACAGCTTGATGAGATCGAACAGCTCCTTGTCCACCTGGACCGGTTCGCTGTTGGCGTGCGCGTTGATCTGCGACAACTGGCTTTCGGGCTTGTAGTGACTCATGAGCGCATCGATGCGGCGCATTTCCGCCATGACCGCTTCGATCGCGCCATTACCCTTGACCGGATCATCTGCCCAGAGCTGCACGTACACGCGCGTGCCCATGATCGCTTCCGTGCGCTCCACCCAGGCAGCCCGAGCGGCGTGCGGCGCGGCACTCGCGAGCGCGAGAAGACTCAGCAGCCAGGCGTTGCGCGCGGTCATCGGATCGGATCCTACTGCATGAGCGCCGGCGCCCGATACCGCCGCCGCGGGGATTACGGTATTCTTGCCGCCCTTGAAACGGGCGGTTGCCTTGGGGAGAACTGCACATGAATATCGCAAAACTCAACGCCGTGATGTACGGCGCGATATGGGTTGCCGCGATGATCGCCGCGCCTGCGGTTTCCACGGCGCAGGACAGCAGCGCGAAGCCGGTGGCGTGCAAGGACGGGACCACGGCGGCGCACGGTGGTCGTGGTGCATGCAGTGGGCACGGCGGCGTCAACAAGTCAGGCTCGGCCGGCGGTGGTGCGGCGGCGGCTCCGGCGCCGGCTGCGGCGGCAGCCCCAGCGGCAGCGGCGTCTGCAGCGGCGGCTCCGGCGACACGCGTAGCGGCGGCTCCGGCAGCCGGGGGTGGCCCGGGACAAGTCTGGGTCAACACCAGCAGCAACGTCTACCACTGCCACAACGACAGGTGGTATGGCAAAACCAAACAAGGGCAGTACATGAGCGAGGCTCAGGCGAAGGCGGCCGGCGCCCGTCCGGATCACGGCAAGCCCTGCTCCTGAGGCTGACATGGTGACACGGCGTGAGCTGCTGCTCGGCACGGCGGGCGGCTGGCTGCTCGAGCAGGCGTGGGCAGGCGAGGCGGCAGACACGCTTACGACTCTGCCGGGCAAGAAGCCTCTCATCCGGCGCGCCTTCCGGCCACCCAACTTCGAGACACCGCTCGCGGATCTCGCGGCGCCTTTCACGCGCAACGACGCGTTTTTCGTGCGCTATCACCTGGCAGTCATTCCGCGGGTGGATCCAGCGACCTGGCGGTTGCAGATTGCCGGCGCGAGCGCCCAGCGCCCGCTTACCATGTCCCTGAGAGAGCTCAGAGGCGGCTTCGAGCACGTCAGCGTGGCCGCGGTCAATCAATGCGCCGGCAATCGGCGCGGACTCTTCACGCCGCGAGTGCCCGGGGTACAGTGGGGCAATGGTGCGATGGGCAACGCGCTGTGGCGCGGCGTGCGGCTGCGCGATGTATTGCACCGGGCCGGCATGGCGCCCGACGCGGCGGAAGTCGTGTTCGACGGTGCGGATTCCCCGATACTGCCGGCGACTCCGGATTTCCTGAAGAGCCTGCCCGTCGAGCGCGCGCTCGATGAGAACACGCTCATCGCATTCGAGATGAATGGCCGGCCGCTGCCGCACTGGAACGGCGCTCCCGCGCGGCTGATCGTGCCGGGCTGGGTCGGAACCTACTGGATGAAGCATCTCACCGAGATTCGAATCGAGCCGAAGGCGTTCGACGGGTTCTGGATGAAGGCCGCCTACCGGGTGCCGACGGGAGCGTTTCCCGGCAGCCGCTTCACCAGTCAGGAGAACGCGGAAACCACGCCGGTGACCGAGCTGATGGTGAACTCACTCATCACCAGCCATGTCTCGGGCGCGCAGCTGCGGCGCAGCGAGCGGGTGGAGCTGGCCGGCAAGGCGTGGGACAGCGGCGCCGGCATCGAGGGTGTGGAGGTCTCCGCTGACCGTGGACAGAGCTGGCGCGACGCCACGCTGCAGCGCGATCTGGGACGCTTTGCGTGGCGCGAGTTCCGCTTTGCCCTCGACACTTCAAAGGCCGGTCCTCTGGAAATGGCGGTGCGGGCGCGCAGCCGCAGCGGAGCGAAGCAACCCGACAAACTGACCCCCAATCCTTCCGGTTACCACGACAACATCGTGCAGACCGTGAGCCTGGAGGTCGTATGAAAGGTTCTCGCAGGCTGGCACCCCTGGTGCTGATATCGCTGGCGCTGGCCGGCGCCTGTGGGCTGCTGTGGGCGGCGGCCGGCGAGGAGTCGATTCAGCTCAAAGACGCCCCCGGGCGCGACCTGACCACGGGCCGCTGCATCATCTGCCACAGCCTCGAGTACATACCGAGTAACGCGCCGGCCATGAATCGTGCGGCGTGGCAAAAGACCATTCAGAAGATGAAGGACCGCTTCGGCGCGCCGCTCACGGACGAGGAGGCGAAGCAGATTCTCGACTACCTGGACGGCAGCTACTCCGGCAAGTCGTAGCCTTCAGACTGAAGCTGCTCAGCTGCGGGCCGAAAACGTGTCGCAGTCGGCGATCGAGCCGCCGTCGAGCCCGTGCCTGAACCAGCTCACGCGCTGCGTCGCAGCGCCGTGCGTGAACGATTCGGGCACCACGTAGCCCTGAGCGCGCTTCTGCAGCGTGTCGTCACCCACCGCGGCGGCGGCGCGCAGCGCCGAGGCCACATCGCCCTGCTCGAGGATGTGCTTGGTTTGGTCGGCGTTCTTCGCCCAAACGCCGGCATAGCAGTCGGCCTGCAGCTCCAGTTTCACCGACAGTTGGTTTGCCTGCGCCTGCGATCCCTGCTCCTGCGCGGCGTGCACCCGGGCGGCGATGCCGAGCAGGTTCTGCACGTGATGGCCCACTTCGTGCGCGAGCACATACGCCTGGGCGAACAGACCGGGCGCCTGAAACTCGTCCGCGAGTTGCTCATAGAAATCCAGATCGAGATACACCTTGCGGTCGACCGGACAATAGAACGGGCCGACGGCCGGGTTCGCGGAGCCGCAGGCCGAGGGCATCCGGCCGCGGTACAAGACCAGGGTCGGCGGGACGTATCTCAGGCCCTGGGCCTGGAAGATCGCTCCCCACGCGTCCTCGGTCTCGCCGAGCACGGCCGCGATGAACCGGCCCTGTTCGTCCTGCGGAGTTCCGCGCTGCGCCCCAGCCACCGATGACTGCGTCGGAAGCGCGCTGAACAGGCCCATGATGAGCCGCGGATCGACCCCAAAGAAATAGGCGGCCGCCAGCGCCAGCAGCGTACCGCCCACGCCGAGCCTCAGCCCCGCACCGCCGCCGGTGCTGTCGCGGACGTCCTCGATGTTGGTGCTTTGGCGAAGATCGTCCCAGCGCACGCCGTTCTCCCAATGGAACTCTCGGCCCCGTATACCGCAGCGTTGCAGGGGAAAGCAAGGCGGCAACCGGCAGCGCAGACACAGGGGCTGTGGCGAGTAAGATGCTGAGGAAGACTGCAGGAGTTGTCGAATGGCTGATCCTCCGTTTGCCGTCAAAGGCATCGATCACATCGTGCTGCGGGTGCGCGCCCTGCCGCGCGCCTTAGGGTTCTACCGCGACGTCCTCGGGTGCAGTGTGGAACGCCAGCAGCCCGAGCTGGGCCTTACGCAGCTGCGGGCGGGGCGCAGTCTGATCGACCTGGTGACGCTCGACGGACCGCTGGGTCGGGCGCCGGAGCCGGCGACGCCTGGTCCCGGCGGACCCAACGTCGATCATTTCTGCCTGGCGCTCGCGCCGTTCCGCGAAGGGGACTTGTCAGCGTGGCTGGCAGCGTACGGCGTTGAAGTCATCGCACCGGCGTCGCGCTACGGCGCCGAGGGCGAGGGGCGCTCGTTCTACGTCGAAGACCCCGACGGCAACCGGATCGAGCTGAAGGGTGCGTGCGAGGACACCTGACCGAGGGGGAGGGAGCTGTGAGTCTTTCAGGCAAGACACTCTTTATTACCGGTGCCAGCCGCGGAATCGGGCTGGCCATCGCGCTGCGGGCCGCGCGTGACGGAGCGAATATCGCGATCGCCGCCAAGACCACCGCGCCGCATCCGAAGCTCGCGGGGACCATCTTCAGCGCCGCCGAGGACATCGAGCGTGCCGGCGGCAAGGCGTTGCCGCTGGCGGTGGACGTGCGTGACGAGGCGAGCGTCGCTGCGGCGGTGCGCGAGTGCGCGCAGAAGTTCGGCGGCATCGACATCTGCGTCAACAACGCCTCGGCGATCAATCTCGCGACGACCGAGCAGATCGACATGCGCCGCTACGATCTCATTCAGCAGATCAACACCCGCGGCACCTTCGTCACCTCGCGTGCCTGCATACCGTATCTCAAGCAGGCGTCGAATCCGCACGTGCTCACCCTCTCGCCGCCGCTCGACCTGCAGCCGAAATGGTTTGCCGGGCAGCTGGCCTACTCGCTGTCGAAGTACGGCATGTCGTTGTGCATGCTGGGACTGGCGCAGGAATACCGCAGCGCCGGCATCGCCTGCAACGCGCTGTGGCCGCGCACCACGATCGCGACCGCCGCGGTGGAGTTCGCTCTGGGCGGTACCGCCATGATGCGCCGGTCACGTAAGCCCGAGATCGTGGCGGATGCCGCCTACGTGATTCTCAACAAACCCTCGCGCGAATGCACCGGACAGTTCTTCATCGACGACAGCGTCCTGTACGAGACCGGGGTGCGGGACTTCGAGGCCTACAGTGTCGAGCCCGGCGGCACGCTGCTGGCAGACTTGTTCATCGACCGCACCGCGAGTGCGCCGCCCGGAGTGAAGCTGGAGTTTCTGCGCTGAATGAAGGATGTCCCCATGGGTGCCGAGCCTTCAGTGAATCGCCGCATCGTGCTCGCGCGCCGCCCCAAGGGCGCTCCAGGCGCGGAGGACTTCCGCCTCGAGAGACAGCCGGTGCCGCCGGCAGGTCCCAACCAGGTTCTGCTGCGCACCCGCTACCTGTCCCTCGATCCCTACATGCGGGGCCGCATGAACGAAGGACGTTCCTACGTGAAGCCCGTGGCGCTCGGCGCGCCCATGACCGGGCAGACCGTGAGCGTCGTGCAGCGCTCCAACACTTCCGCTTTCCAGGTGGGTGATCTGGTGCTCGCCAACGTTGGCTGGCAGGACTACGGCCTGTCGGACGGGAGCGATCTGGTCAGGATCGATGCCGCGATGCCGCGCCCCTCGTACGCCCTCGGGGTGCTCGGCATGCCGGGGCTCACGGCCTACGTAGGATTGCTCGATATCGGACAGCCCAAGGCCGGCGAGACGGTCGTCGTGGCCGCCGCCACCGGCGCGGTCGGATCGGTTGTGGGGCAGATCGCCAGGATCAAGGGGTGCCGCGCAATCGGTGTCGCCGGCGGCCGCGAGAAGTGCGAGTACGCGCTTAAGACGCTGGGGTTCGATGAGTGCCTCGATCACCATGAGGCCGAGCTGCCAGGGCGACTCGCGGCCGCCTGCCCAAACGGCATCGATGTGTACTTCGAGAGCGTCGGGGGCGCGGTTCTCGGCGCCGTACTGCCGTTGCTCAATATCGGGGCGCGGGTGCCGCTGTGCGGCCTCATCGCCTGGTACAACCTCGAAAGGCTTCCTGAAGGGGGCGACCGCACGCCGCTGCTGCTGACGACGGTGCTGCGCCAGCGGGTGAAGCTGCAGGGATTCATCATCTACGATCATTACAAGCGCGCCCCGGCCTTCCAACAGGACATGAGCGGATGGTTGCGCGAAGGTCGGGTGCATTACCGGGAAGAAATCATCGACGGACTGGAGAGCGCTCCGCAGGGACTCATGAGGCTGCTGCGCGGCGAGAATTTCGGCAAGCTTATCGTGCGTGTGTCGGGCAGCTGACGCTCATGCAGGACGTGGTCAAAGTCTCGTGGGTGTTCGACGTCATCTCACCGTTCGCCTATCTGGCCTTCCCGCAGCTGTCGCGCTTGCCAGCCCACGTGAGCGTCGAGTTCGTGCCGGTGCTGTTTGCGGGATTGCTGCAACACTTCGGGCAGCTGGGACCGGCGGAAATTCCCTCCAAGCGACGCTTCACCTACCGCTTTGCCCTGTGGCGGGCGCGCCAGCTGGGACTGGCGATGCGCATGCCGCCGGCGCATCCTTTCAACCCGCTGGCCGCCCTGCGCCTGATCATCGCCGCGGGCAGCGATCGACGTGCCGCGGGGATCGCCCTTGACGCCGTGTACCGCGAGGGGCGCGACGTGGCTGATCCGGGGGTCATCGCCGAGCTCGCTCGTGAGTTGGGGGTCGCGGACCCGCAGGCGGCTCTGGGCGACACGACCATCAAACAACGCCTGCGCGACAACACCAACTGGGCAAGCTCACGCGGCATATTCGGTGTTCCGACGCTCGTGATCGGCGACGAGCTCTTCTGGGGGCACGACGCTTTCGACATGGCGCTCGAGTACCTGCGACATCCGGATGCCTTTCGGGATCCGGACATGCGGGCCGCGGACACTCTGCCGGTCGGGGTGACGCGCAGCCGGTGACCGCACATACTGCGAGCGGCCCCGGCCCATAAACCAGAACGTCAACCGGGAGAACACCATGCAACCGTGCACTGCGCGCGTGCCGTTCCTGCTGTTGTTCCTTGCGCCTTGCGCGAGCTTTGGCGCTGAGGTCGATCGCAGCGGACAGCGAGGACCGGCGGTCCCGGGACGGACTGGCTCGGCTCGATGGCTCGCAGTAGGACGTGCAGCGGTGAAGCGCTTCGCGTGGCTGGCCGTCGTCTTTCTCCCCCTGGTGATGCAGAACGCACCTGCCGCGGCGCCTGCCAGGATCGATCTGAACGCGTTCGACGCCCTGAAGAAGAGCGTTGCGCTGCCTAACGGGGAGAGCCTCGCCTACGTGCCCATGGGCGCTGCGGCCGGTCCTGCGGTGGTGCTGATTCATGGCTACACGGACAGCGCGCGCGACTGGGTGCCGCTGGTACCGTACCTCTCGCCCCGCTTGCGCCTGATCCTGGTCGACATCCGCGGCCACGGGCGCTCGGGCAAACCCGAGTGCTGCTACACGCGGCTGGATTTCGCCTACGACATCAAGCTGCTGCTCGATGCGCTGGGCGTGCAGCAGGCGGAAATCGTCGGGCATTCCCTCGGCAGCATCATTGCGCAGACCTTCGCCGAGTACTGGCCGGAACGTACACGACGCGTGATCCTGATCTCCTCGAGCGGCGGCGCGAAGGCCGGGGCTGCGCCCCGCAAGCCTGCCTACGACTATGCCGCGCAGATCCGGCAGCTCAAGGAGCCGATCGATCCGGACTCCCCGTTCATGGTCGGGTGGTGGTCTTCACCGACCGCCGTCGACGAAGACTTCATCCGCCGCCAGCGCCAGGACGCGGCGGCGATCCCGCTGCGGGTGTGGCTGGCGGTTCTCGATCAGGCACTGGTGGAGGAGGATTTGCAGCGCACGCTGCCCAAGCTCAAGGCGCCGACGCTGC
>JBGPKC010000029.1:0-36297 GCA_041485725.1 Steroidobacteraceae bacterium | reverse complement strand
TCCGCTACCTGCTCGAGCACGGCGCCGGCGTGGCGGTGCCCGACCGTGACGGCTGGACGCCCCTCATGACGGCTGCCTGGGTCAACGAGGGATCGATTGTCACACTGCTGACGAAGCAGCATGCCGACCCGAATGCCGCGGGGGCCGGTAACCTCACGCCGCTGGGCATCGCCTTGCAGGGCGGCAAGGATGCAGCCACGGTGGCCCTGATCGAGGCTGGGGCCGACGTCAACCGCCCCGTGGGGGCGGGGTACACCCCGCTCATGCTCGCCGTCGCCCGGCAGTCGAAGACCGCAGCCCAGGCCGTACTCAAGCGCGGTGCGGACGTGAATGCCCGCAACCAGGGCGGCGTCACGGCGCTCATGATCGCGGCGGCCGCCGACCAGCCAGAGCTCGTCGCATTGCTCGTCCAGGCGGGTGCGAACGTCGCCGCCCAGAGCGAGACGGGTGAGACGGCGCTGTCGATCGCCCGGGCGAAGGATTATCAGGCGGTGTTGAAGCTGCTCGAGCAGCAGCCCTCGCCGACGACCTGACGCACGGCGCCTCCGGGAACTTACTACACTGCCATCACCGACGAAGAGGTGGGTCTTGGCAAAGTGCGCACTGCTCAGCTGCTTCTTCCTGCTCGGGATCCCGGCCCTCAGCGCCGACGAGCCCAAGGCGCCGCCCAAGACGCCGCCAAAGGCGCCGTCAGTGGCACCGCCAGTGGCACCGCCAGTGGCGCCGCCGGCGGCACCGCCGGCCCCCGCCGATGGCATGAAGCCTGCGGATCGCGTCGAGGCGACGCCCAAGGGGCAGCTCAAGAATCCCTACACCGACGACAATGCGGCGATCGTCGAGGCCGGGCACAAGGTGTACATGGGCTATGGCTGCAACGGCTGCCACGGCGGCAACGGCGGCGGGGGCATTTGCCCGCCTCTGATCAACGATACGTGGGTGTACGGCGGAGATGACGACACGCTCTTCCGGCTCGTTACGCTTGGCAGCGATGTGCTGCAGAGCAAGGGCTACACGCGCATCGGCATGGAGAACCTCGTCGCCCCCATGCCGCCGATGGGCCCGATCATCGCGACCGACGATGACCTGTGGCGGATACTGACCTTCATCCGTGCCAACTTCCGCGGGGCACCCGAGAACAAGTTCGGCCAGCCGCCCGAAACCGTACCGGCCAATCCGTAGGCGCTGCGACGTCTGCGCCAGATCTGGCATCGCTCTGTGGCACGAGCGGCGCAGGTCCCCGGGCGCCGCTCCTGCTGCTGCGCTTTGCCCCGCGGCAAGTCACTCAAGAGAAAGGGGTCCTTCGGTCCCTGCAGGTGCTGGCACGCGGAATGCTAGTAGCCAAGTCCTGGCGCACCACAACCTCAGGTCTGACGGAGGAGATGCCGCTGTGAAATCCAGAGCCGCCGTTGCCTGGGCTGCCGCTCGGCCGCTGTCGATCGAGGAAGTGGACGTGGCCGCGCCCAAGACCGGCGAGGTCCTGGTCAAGATCGTCGCGACCGGGGTCTGCCACACCGACGCCTTCACGCTGTCCGGGCGCGACCCGGAGGGTCTGTTCCCCGTGATTCTCGGTCACGAGGGCGGAGGCATCGTCCAGGAGGTGGGAGCCGGTGTCACGAGCGTAAGCGCCGGCGACCACGTGATCCCTCTTTACACACCCGAATGCGGCGAGTGCAAGTTCTGCCGCTCGGGGCGGACCAATCTCTGCCAGAAGATCCGCGCCACGCAGGGCAAAGGGCTCATGCCCGACGGCACCACCCGGTTCTCTGCCAAGGGCAAGCCCGTGCTGCACTACATGGGCACCAGCACATTCTCGGAGTACACGGTGCTGCCCGAAATCGCGGTCGCGAAAGTCAATGCGCGGGCGCCGCTCGACAAGGTGTGCCTGCTCGGCTGCGGCATCACCACCGGCATCGGTGCGGTGCTGAACACGGCCAAGGTGCGACCGGGCTCCTCCGTCGCGGTCTTCGGGCTGGGGGGCATAGGGTTGTCGGTGGTGCAGGGCGCCGTGATGGCCAAGGCCGGGCGCATCATCGCCATCGACACGAACCCCGAGAAATTCACGATGGCCAGGTCGCTGGGCGCCACCGATTGCGTGAACCCGAAGGACCACAGCGTGCCCATTCAGCAGGTCATCACCGACATGACCGACGGTGGGGTCGACTACTCCTTCGAATGCATTGGTAACGTCAACGTCATGCGCTCCGCCCTCGAGTGCTGCCACAAGGGCTGGGGCGAGTCGACGATCATCGGCGTCGCGGGCGCCGGCGAAGAGATCCATACCCGCCCGTTCCAGCTGGTCACCGGCCGCGTCTGGCGCGGCTCGGCGTTCGGCGGCGTCAAGGGCCGCTCGCAGCTGCCGGGCTTCGTGGAGCGCTACCTGAGCGGGGAGATCAAGATCGACCAGATGGTCAGCGAGGTGCTGCCGCTCGAGGAGATCAACCGGGCGTTCGACCTGCTGCACGAGGGCAAGGTCATCCGCTCGGTCATCCGGTTCTGAGCGGAGCTTCACCTGTGGCGGGACGCATCGAAAACAGGCAGTACGCGCTGCAGCAATTGTCGGCGACGGGCCGTTTGCAGTAGCCTGACGCACGAGAAGGCCGGGAAAGGATGTCTACCGGAGTTCGTCGGGTCACTCACGTTACGGTTGGCCGGAAATGCTCAGGGTACCGCCATGCACGGCGCCCGGACGAGCGTTCGGGGGGCGGCACCATGCAAACGCGACTAAACACTCAGAGCCACGCGGACCTGATTCGCAGTGTCATCGCCGGACAGGGGGCGGGGCTGCCGATCAATGAGGTCATACGGCGCTCGTGGAACCGCTGTCTCACGACCTACGCGCTGGATCCAGTTCAGAGCAAGCGCCCGAACACCGTCGAGCACGCTGACCTGCAGGCACGCAGGCAGCGCATCGGTGCCGTGCTGCCGATCGCGCGCATCGAGATGGAAGGCCTCAGCAAGCTCATGCTGCATTCCGAATACAGCATCATGCTGACCGACCGCGATGGCGTCATCCTGAGCTACGTCGGCGATCCCGGTTTTGCGGCAACGGCGCGTCGCTCCGGATTCCGCGAAGGCGTCGTGTGGAGCGAACAGGAACTGGGCACGAACGGCATGGGGACATGCCTGACGACGCAGCGCCCGATCGTCATCCACCGCGCCGAGCATTTCCTCGCCCAGAATATACAGCTCACCTGCTCGGCGGCGCCGATCTTCGACATGCGCGGGCAGCTGCTCGCCGCACTCGACATTTCCGGCGCTTCCGCCAACGCGCAGACCCATACGCTGGCGCTCGTCGACATGGCCGCGCAGAACGTGGAGAACCGCGCACTGCTCGGTGCCTGCAGGGACTACCACGTGCTGCGCTTCCACCGCTGTGCGGAATTCGTCAGCACGCCCGGTGAGGGCGTGGTCGCCTTCGACGAGCAGGGCACGATCAAGGGTGCGAACCGCAGTGCGCTCGAGCTCTTGAGATTTCGCGATCACGAGACACTGTGCGGGCAGCGCGTGGACCACGTCTTCGAAACCAGCCTTGCGGCCTTGCTGCAACTCGCCGCGCGCCACCGCTTCCGCCCGGAGCCCCTGCCGGCCCCGGTGGGGCGGCGGCCGTGGTTCGCGATGATCCAGGCGCCGGTGGAATCGCCGCGGCGAGCGATAGCTGCGGCCGGGACCGCGCCGAGCACACCGCAAACACCGAAGTCGGACGCGTTGCAGTGCCTGCATTCCACCGATCCGGTGATGCAGCAGAGCGTAGAGGTCCTGCGCCGCGTCGTCGATCGCGACATCTCGGTGCTGTTGCTCGGCGAAACAGGCACCGGCAAGGGTTACTGCGCGCGCGCCATCCATGCCGCCAGCCGCCGTGCCGAGAAGCCCTTTCTGTCGGTCAACTGCGGCGCCATCCCCGAGCCGCTGATCGAAAGCGAGCTGTTCGGTCACAAACCCGGCGCCTTCACCGGTGCTGCGCGCGAGGGCAGCATGGGCCGCATCCTGCAGGCGAACGGCGGCACGCTGTTCCTCGACGAGATCGGCGACATGCCGCTGCCACTGCAGGCGCGCCTCCTGAACGTCATCGAGGACCGCGAGGTGCTGCCGCTCGGCGGAACGAAGGCGATCCCGGTCGACGTGCGCATCATCAGCGCCACGCAGCACGACCCCGTGGAGCTGATCGCCAAGGGGAAGTTCCGCGATGACCTGTACTATCGCCTGAACGGCATCACCGTCCGCATGCCCCCGCTGCGCCAGCGCGCGGACATCCCCGATCTGATCCGCAAGCTGGTGCGCGCGGAAGCGGGACCCGAGAACGCGGTCGACATCGACGCGGCGCTGCTCGAACGGCTGGCCAGGTATTCCTGGCCCGGCAACGTGCGCCAGCTGCGCAACGTGGTGCGCACGATGCTGGCACTGCGCAGCACCAATCACCTGACGCTTGCCGATTTCAACGACAGCTGGCTCGCCGGCGCCACGCGCGTAGAGGAGCCGACGCTGCAGTCCGGCAAGCCGGCCGAAGCAGCCGTCGAGAACGTGCTGAGCAGCGCTGAATGCGACGCGCTGCGCCGGACGCTCGAGGCGTTCCACTGGAACATCAGTGCCGCAGCCTCGCGCCTGCACCTCAGTCGGCGCACGCTGTACCGAAAGATGCACCGGCATGGGCTGGTACGGCACGCCGCCGGGTACGGGACAGCTGAGGACCTTGAGCACCACTGCGCGCCGACAGCGCTCGCCCTAGCGGGTCGCGAGCGCGGCGGCGGTCATGACGACAGCGACGCACGGGCGCCGCCGAGGGGCCCGGCGGACACAGGCTCACGCGGGAAGTAATTAATTTTTTAAGCGAGGCACGATCTATGGCAGTTTCAATTCACCCCTCCGTGGACAACGGCGTAAAGAAAGGCAATCCGAATTTCGCCGGTGGTACCCTGACCTGCAAATGCGCCCAGGCGCCGGTCACGGTCAGCATCGGGTCGAACGTGGCGTTCAATCATGCGTGCGGCTGCACCAAGTGCTGGAAGCCCAATGGCGCGCTGTTCTCGGTCGTCGCCGTGGCGTCGCGGGACAAGGTCGCCGTCACGGCCAACGGCCAGAAGCTCAAGATCGTCGACCCGAGTGCGACGATTCAGCGCTACGCCTGCACCGGGTGCGGCGTTCACATGTACGGCCGCATCGAGAACAAGGCCCACCCGTTCCATGGGCTCGACTTCGTCCACGTCGAGTTGTCGAAGGAAAGCGGCTGGGAAGAGCCGAGGTTCGCGGCTTTTGTCTCCTCGATCATCGAGTCCGGTGCCAAGCCCGAGCAGATGGGCGCCGTGCGCGCGCGGTTGAAGGAGCTGGGTCTTGAGCCCTACGACTGTCTGTCGCCGGCGCTGATGGACCTGATCGCGACGCATACTGCCAAGGCCAAGGGCGTCCTCGCGGCCTGAGCCCACGACGGCAGCGCACAACGCGGTCTCGCGCGGCGGCGCGGCCTGCGGGTCAGAACGTCCCGGCTACGGAGAACGGGCGTCGGCCCGTGGCATCCGGGGAGCCGAGATAGCGGATGTTGTTGACGAGCTCGGGCGCCGCGCCGGAGCGCGGCGCGACCAGTCCCTCGAGCTCGAAACCGGGCTGACGCGTCAAGCGCAGCGAACCCTCGACGGCGAGTGGGCCGTCGAGGTCGCGGAGCTTCCCGGTCGGTTCGGCGCTGCCTCCGGGAAAGGTCACTACGTAGCTGCCCAGCGGCGTCGCGGTGCCGCTGCGATCTTCGAGATCGTGCGCTTCGATGCGCCCCTGAAGGTCGGTGATGATGCCGTGCTCAATCTGAGCCAGCGCAAGATCCAGATGCGCGCGGCCGTGCAGATCCGCCGGCAGTCCGGGGATCAGCGCCGGATCGAGGGGCAGGTCGGCCACGAGATGGCGTAGCGTGACGCGCTGCCCGAGGCCGAGCTCCACGTCCGCATCGAGATTGCCCGCGCCGCGTGTGACGGTGATGTGGGCGGCGAGCTTCCCGAGGAGGAGCCGCAACGGGTGCAACTCCCAGCTGACGTCCCCTACTGGCGTGCGCTGCACGGCAAGACCGGTGCAGACTCCGCTCCACAGCGAACCCTCGACGCTGGCACAGGAACCCTGCGCGCCGCCCGCCGGGATGATCCAGGCGGCCGGCATGCGGGCGAGGAGAATGGCCGCAAAAGCGACCCCCGCCAGCAGCGCGATCCAGATCCCTCGCTTCACTTCAACCCGAATGCAGGACGATGGCGGCGTTCACCAGGCCGGGCGTATCGGTCTTTTCAATGGTGGCTGACTCCACGCTGAGGCCGTTCTGCTGGGCGAGCCGGCCGAGCCACCCGACCACGGTATCGAACGGCGCCTTCGCGAGCCGTACCGACAGGCTCCCGGGCCCGCCCGGCTCGCTCCCCGCGAGCGCGCCGCCCAACCCCGACTCGCGCGCCGAACGGTCGATGATCACGAGCAGCGATTCGCCCGTGGCCGCAGGCGCGGGTGCCGAGGCGGCAAGTTCGGGGGCCACGCCCTGCATCCAGGTGAGATCGGCGCGCTTGCGGGCGAGGCGGTCGTGCGCATGCGCGACGCTGCGATCGAGGGGAATCAGCACACCGAAGATGAGGATCGCTGCCGCGAGCGCGAGGCCCCCCAGAACTAAGCGCCGCTCGCGCTCGGGGAGGGCAGCGAAGGAATCGAGCGACAGTGAATTGGGCGACAGCTTCATGGGTGAGATCCTAGGTGCCGCGGGCGCGCACCTGGATGTGTCCCTCGTAGCCCGACGGGGCGTTGTTGCCGCCCGTGAGATCGGCCTGCCAGCCGTTGGTGCGCAGCGACTGGCTGACGCGGTCGAGACTCGCGGCATCCGGAGCGGAGAGCTTCATGTCGAGCGCGCTGCCGTGAAAGCTCAGAGCCTGCACGCTCATGCCGGGGGTGGCATCGCGCGCCTGCGCCAGCGCCTGCAGCGCGGGCAGAAGACCCCCGCCCGCGCCGCGCGCAGCGCTCAGGCGCTGCTCCATGCGGCGGCGCGCATCGAGGCTGTTCGGGTCCCCGGGCATGGCGGTGCGGAACGTATCGCGAATGGAAGCATCGAGCTGGTGTTCGCGATTCTTCAGCAGCTGCAGCTCCCCGAGCTTGCCTGCGAGGTGCAGGGTGATGAGAGACACCAGCAGGATCGCCGCCACCCGCCAGGCCCTGAGGCCGACGGCGCGCGCCGCCGTCGGAGCGTAGGCGCCCTGCAGCAGGTTGATCGGTGTCGAGGCCGGCAGTTGCTGCGCGAACAGCGCCAGGGGTCCGCCGGTGAGCAGCTGGATCTTGATGCCGTCGAAATGAGCACGCGCCGCTTCGATCTGTGCGGAGTGCCGCTGCCACTCCGCCGCTCCCGTGTAGAGAATGAGACCCCGCGCGCCGGTCAGCGGCGCATCGACGCCTGATTGCGCGATCTCGAGCGCTTCCGCCAGCGCATCCGCGGGCAGCGTCACCGGGGAGGCGCCGGGCGAGCGTACACACACCGCGTCCTCTTCCAGGAGCACCACCGCCTGTCCGGGATTGCGCGGCAGCAGGTCGCTGTCGGCGTAGATCGCCTCGGGTTCGATGCCGCTCGCGCGCAACATCGCCAGCCACTCATCGAGCAGCGCGCGCGCCACCACGGCGACCGGCGTGCGGGAAGCTTCGCCGGCCCGCCTGCCGATGGCGAAATGCAGATCGTCGATGTCGTCGGCCAGGTGCTCCTCGAGCGCGTACGGCAGGAGCTGCTGCAGCTTCGCGCCGGCCTTGACGGGCACGTCCGGCTCCGCCAGCAGCACATCCGCACCGGGCACCAGTACACACACGCGCCGTCCCGCGGCCCGGGCGGCCGCGAGGCTCAGCGGTCCGCTTTGCGGCGGCCCCACCGGCGCGCCGCGCGCATCGGCCACCAGCCAGGACGCCGGTTCCTCGGGGGCGCGCGGTAATCGCAGCAGCAGCCAGTCAGCCATGGACGGATCCTGTCATCGTTTCGACTGCGGTGATCATCGATTGTGTCACGGTGCGCGAGCAATCAATCCGGCGTGAAACTGCGCAGGATCGGGCGCACGGCTCCCCCGCCCTGCGGGTCCTGATACAGAAGACTGTACAAGTTGAATTCCGCGCTGCCAATAGTGATGAAACTGGTCAGGCGAAAGTAGCTTGAAACCTGCGCGATCTTTGGCCGCACCTTTGCGAGCAGCTGCGGATCGGCAAATGCCGCTTCGTACTCTTTCTGCGTCGGGAAGCAGGCGCTGACGTTGGCGCGGTTCTTGGCCAGGGACTCCGGATCGGAGCTGAAGTCCGGGTGTCCGAGATACGCATCCAGCACCTCTCCCGGAGCCGTGCAGAGGTTGACTGGTGTGGGAGACGGGAGCGCCGTGACGAAGGGCGCGAGTTTCAGGTAGCGCTCACGGCCGAAGCCCGGCAGCGCGAGCAACTCGCTGCTGCTGGTGATGTAACGGTTGGCTGTCCGGTACGGTGGCGTCTGGCCCATGTAGACGCTGTCCTCCGCGCCATCAGGAATTGACGGCGCGATGTTCGCATCGATCCAGTCGACGATATAACCCGCCCACTTGGGCTCGAGGCCGAGCCTCTCGAGCAGCAGAATGAAGGCCTGCAGTTGCACCGGGTCCGCTGTGGTGTCGTTCTTCACCAGGTTGTTGAGGTTGAAGCGCCCCTGCAGGTCCTCAAGCGAGGCTTCGAGCATCACGCCCGGAACCACCTCCATCGGTCCGAGGGGCTTACCCCAGCCTTGCCCGGGATAGGTATGGTTCTGGTCGTTCTGCCGTATCTGGCGCAGTCCGTAGGCCGCGAGAGCCTCGGCTCCCTGGGCGACGAGCCAGGCCTGATCGAACGCGTACGTTGCGGTGCCGCGCCGCACGGCCGTCGCGTTCTCGTACGCCACGGCGGCGGCGATGATGGTGCCGAGCGCGACCAGCAGAATCGCCACCAGCATCGCAATGCCGCGCTGGCCGCGCGGCGCATGCCGCGGACGCTGGCGTCGCACACGCTGCGATGCGACCCTCATACGGCGACCTCGATGATCCGCACGACCTTGCCCCAGGCCTCGGTGTCGAGCGTGATTTCCACCGCCAGCGGACGCTGGCGCAGGGTCGATTCCTGCGCCCGGATAGTGGCCGTCCCCGGTGGCCACTGCTCCTGCCACTGATGGGCCTGGTCGAGATAACGCAGGGTCACCGCCTTGACGTGCGTCATCAGATCGCGCTTCGTCGTGGTGCTGGCGAGCGTGGGATCGAGTACGTTCCAGTACTCGCGCCGCAGCGTCCCGTTCTCCAGGAAGTACGCCACCCGCTGCAACCCCGGTCGCTGCAGCCCGGCCGGGTTCGCCCAGCCACCCCGGGTGAGGGCGACGATCGGCTGCACGCCGGGAACCGCGCCCAGCAGTGCCGGCTGCGCGGGCTCGTCACCGATCGCCTGACGCACCGGACGCGGGGCCAGCTGCATGAAGTCCTGTTCCAGCACGCGCACCGCCGTCTGCAGCTCGAGCAGGTGCGCCTGTTGCTCCTTGAGCGAGTCGCGGCTGGTGAGTGCCTGGGTGATGGCGCCATAACCCATGGCGAACATGACCGCGGCGATGAACAGCGCCACCAGCAGCTCGAGCAGCGTGAACCCGCGGCCGCGAGGGCTCACGGCGACCCCTGCGGAGTTTGAGGTCCGGGCCGCACGAGGGGCGGGGCCGTAACCGGTGGCGCGGGCAGCCCGCTCGAAGTCTGCGTGCCCCAGTCGGGCTGGTAACCGTTAGGTGTGCCGAGCGCATCGCCCCACACGCCACTCACCGTGGTGAACCAGCCGTTGTCGTCTCCCGCCTTGACGTCCGCGGGGCGCACGCTGACATCGATACGCTCCACTCCCGGCACCTGGGTTGCGACCACCTCCTGGCGCCAGTGCCAGCTGCGGCCGGCAAAGTCCGTGTCGCCGTTGCTGTTGCCGGTGGGGGGCTGTCGGCCCGACAGGCGCAGGTTCGCGATCTGATTGAGCGCCACCCACTGGGCAAACGTCTTGTCGCGCAGATAGGAGATGGTGTTCGCCGAGGAGGTCAGTGCGCCCATTACGGCGGCCATGCCGATCGCGACGATTGCGAGCGCCACGAGCACCTCGATGAGCGTGAAGCCGCGAGCCGCGCGCCGCGCGCGCCTCACGGCTTCGCCTCCACCATGGCCTGCTCGATCACCTGACCCTGGTTGTCCTGCGTAACGGTGACGCTGCGCCTGCCGCCGTCGCGCTCCACCGTGGCGGCGAAACTCGTCAGATCGCCGTTCGAGAAGATCATGACCTGCGGAGTCTTGTCCTTGGCATCCGCGGGACGGGTCAGCACGACGGGCCGCGCCTCCACCGTGAGTTTGACGCCGAGCCCATCGGGGAGCTTGCGCGCGCTCAGCGCATCGTCCTCGAACACGCTGCGCCACGCCGCGCGGCGCATGTCATAGGTGAGAAACTCGTAACCATCGTCCTGGAACAGCACGCCGTACTCGCGGGTCTGCAGCTCGGCCTGCTCGCGCGCGTAGGTAAACAGCGCCAGGAGCCGATCACTCTCCTTCTCGAGGTCGCGGTCGCGCCCCGTCAGACTGAACGACAGCAGCACGACCGCGGACATCAGGCCGATGATGGCGACGACGACCAGGATCTCGATCAGCGTGAAGCCGGCGCCGGCCGGATGAGCGCAGGCGGGTCGCATCGTCGTACTGCGGCACCTAGTCGCCGAGATTCCAGTTGCCGATATCGGCGTTGATGCCATCGCCCCCGGGCTGGCCATCGGCGCCGAGCGTGTAGAGGTCGTACTGCTTGCCGTGCGTGCCGGGGAATGTGTACAGATAGGGGTTCCCCCAAGGGTCTTTGCTGACCCGCTCCAGGTAGCCGCCGGGCCTCCAGTGCTTGATCGAGGGGTCGGTGGGCTGCTGCGTCAGTGCCGTGAGGCCCTGCTCCGAGCTCGGATACTTCGAGTTGTCGAGGTAGTACATGGAGAGCGCCGCCTCCAGGCTCTGGATGTCAGCCTTCGCCTTGGCGACGCGCGCGTCATCCACTTTGCCCATGACCGTCGGAACGATGACCGCGGCCAGCAGGCCAATGATGACTATGACCACCATGATTTCGATGAGGGTGAAGCCGCGCGCGCGCCGCGCGCGGCGCCGTCTGCTAACCTGACCGATGTAGCTCATGCGCTGTGTGTCCGGGCGGCGAAGCCGCCTTTTGAGACCGAAAAACGGGTCGGGATCATAACAAATGGGGGTCGACCGGCCTGTGAAGCCCGTGCGCGGGGTGCTCCAGTCTCTCAATTGCGACGGCCGCCTGGGACTGGCACTGCTCGCCGCCTGCGCTTTGCTGCTGCTGCCCACGCTGGCCGGGGAGGCGGGGCGAGAGCTGCTGCGCTACGACCGCGTGGCGCTCGCGGCCGGGCAGTGGTGGCGGCTGCTCACGGCGCATGTGGTTCATCTGGATATCCGGCACGCGCTGCTGAATGATCTGGGGCTCGCTCTCATGTGGGCGCTGTTCGCTCGCGATTACTCCCCGCGTCAGTGGGCGCCGATCGTGCTGGGTGCGATGGCAGCCATCGACGCAGGGCTGTGGCTGTGCGATTCGACCGTGCTGTGGTACGTCGGTTCCTCCGGCGCGCTGCACGGGGTGATGGCGGCGGGTGCTCTGGCGCGCCTGCGTCGCGGTGAGCGCGAGGGGTGGGTCCTGGCGGGGCTGCTCGCGGTCAAACTGGCGTACGAGCACTGGCTGGGAGCGCTGCCGTTCTCCGGGAGCGATCCGGTAGTGGTGAGCGCGCACCTGTATGGGGTGATCGGCGGCGCCGCGGTGGCCGCGTTCCTGAAGCCTCACCGGACGCCGCTATAATTTCGGCGCCGGGATTCTCCCCAGGAGTAGACATGTCCTTTGCGTTCGTGTTTCCGGGTCAGGGCTCGCAGTCGCTGGGCATGCTCGGCGCGCTCGCCACGGCAGACGCCTCCGTGCGCACCACCTTCGACGAGGCTTCTGCGGTGCTCGGCCTTGATCTGTGGAAACTCGTGAGCGAAGGCCCGGAGGAAGCGCTCAATACCACCGAGCACACCCAGCCGGCGATGCTCGCCGCGGGAGTGGCCACCTGGCGCGTGTGGCGCGCGCGCGGCGGTGCACTGCCTGCCGTCGTCTCCGGTCACAGCCTCGGGGAATTCACGGCGCTCGTGTGTGCGGAAGGCATGCCCTTTGGCGCCACGGTGGATCTGGTGCGCTTCCGCGGACAGGTCATGCAGGAGGCCGTGCCGGCCGGCAGCGGCGCGATGGCGGCCATTCTCGGGCTGGATGACGAGGCGGTGGAGGCGGCCTGCCGGGAAGCCGCGCAAGGGGCCATCGTGGAAGCGGCCAATTTCAACTCCCCGGGCCAGGTGGTCATTGCCGGTGAGAAGGCGGCGGTGCAGCGCGCGATCGAAGCCGCCAGGGCACGCGGCGCCAAGCGCGCCGTGGCGCTGCCGGTGAGCGTGCCCTCGCACACCAGCCTGATGCGCGGCGCGGCCGAGCGCTTGAGGGAGCGGCTGCGCTCGTTCGAGGTGCGCGTGCCTCGTATCCGCTACCTCAGCGCCGTGGATGCGAGCGCGCACGAGCGACCCGACGACATCCGCGAGCTGCTCGTGCGGCAGCTGTCGAGCCCGGTGCGCTGGTCGGACACGCTGCGCGCGCTGAGCGCGGGCACGGTCGCGCAGGTGATCGAGTGCGGGCCGGGCAAGGTGCTCACGGGCCTGAACCGTCGCATCGAGCGGCGTGCAGACCTGAATTTTCTGGCGCTGGAGGACCCGGACTCCATCGACGCGGCACTCACGGCGACCGGAGGAGGTTCCCATGCTTGAAAGCGAAGTCGCACTCGTCACCGGCGCCTCGCGCGGCATCGGGCACGCCATCGCGCTCACCCTGGGAGGGGCCGGCGCCCGGGTGATCGGCACGTCCACCAGTGAGGACGGCGCCGCAAGACTCAGCGCCGCGCTCGCGTCGCATGGATGCAACGGCCGCGGCGCGGTGCTCGACGCCGGGAACGCCGCCTCGGTCGACGCGCTTGTGGGCGAGCTTGAAAGCGCGGGTGAGCTGCCGACGATCCTCGTCAACAATGCCGCCATCACCCGCGACACGCTGCTGGTGCGCATGAAGCCGGAGGACTGGGACGCGGTCATTGCCACCAACCTCACGGGCGTGTTTCGCCTGTCCAAGGCGTGCGTGCGCCGCATGATGAAGGAGCGGCGCGGCAGGATCGTCAACCTCACCTCCGTGGTGGGCGTGACGGGCAATGCCGGACAGGCCAACTATGCCGCGGCCAAAGCGGGACTGCTGGGATTCACCAAGTCACTCGCCCGGGAGCTCGCCTCGCGTGGCATTACGGTGAATGCGGTGGCCCCCGGCTTCATCGATACTGACATGACACGCGCGCTCGGCGAGGCGCAGCGCGCCGCGCTCGTCGGACAGATTCCCATGGGCCGGCTCGGGAGCGCTGCAGATGTGGCCGGCGCGGTCCTGTTCCTCGTCTCAGCGCAGGCGACTTACATCACCGGGGAGACCCTGCACGTCAACGGCGGCATGTACATGCCGTAGGTGGGGCCGTTGGACGCACGCCACAGGCCGGCGGGCACGACGCCGAGTGCGCGGAACCAGCCCGTCAGTTTCGCCAGTAAAAACAATCACTCGCACCGGCGGTGGGCGAGTGGCAGCCCCCGGGGTGTTCCCCTACAATACCGCGCCCGCTACCGGCCTCACGGGGCGAACGGCGGGGCAGACCCTTTTTAGAAGCCTACATAAGGACCAATCGCTAATGAGCACAGTTGAGCAGCAGGTCAAAGCCATCGTTGCCGAACAGCTGGGCGTCAAACAGGAGCAGGTCACGAACGATGCCTCGTTCGTTGATGACCTGGGAGCCGATTCACTCGACACGGTCGAGCTGGTGATGGCCCTCGAAGAGGAATTCGAGATCGAAATCCCGGATGAGGACGCCGAGAAGATCACAACCGTCCACCAGGCCATCGACTACATCAACGAGCGCCGCAGCAAGTCCTGATTCGGGCCAGGGCGCGATACAGGTAGCGTGTGAGCAAGCGCCGTGTCGTCGTAACGGGCCTTGGAGTGGTGTCCCCGGTCGGGAGCACCGTTCAATCGGCATGGGATGCCATCCTGCGCGGGGAGAGCGGCATCGGTCCGGTGACGCGCTTTGATGTGTCCGCGTTCCCGGTGCGCTTCGGCGGGCAGGTGCGCGATTTCGACGTCAGTCAGTACATCCCACCCAAGGACGCCCGCCGCATGGATGAATTCATGCAGTACGGCGTGGCCGCCGGAGTGCAGGCCGTCGGCGACGCCGGTATCGACTTCGCCAAAACCGATCCCGCGCGCTGCGGCGCGGTGTGCGGCGCCGGCATCGGCGGCCTCTGGACCATCGAGACCGAATACAGCGAGTACTTGAAGGCGATGAGTCCGCGCAAGATCTCGCCGTTCTTCGTCCCCGCGACCATCATCAACATGATCGCCGGGCACCTCTCGATCCGCTATGGCTTGAAGGGCCCGAATCTCGGCGTGGTCACCGCCTGCACCACCTCGACGCACGCCATCGGCTTGGGGATGCGCACCATCCAGTACGGCGATGCAGACCTGATCATCGCCGGCGGTGGCGAGATGGCCACCACGCGCTGCGGGCTGGGGAGCTTCGGCCAGGCGAAGGCGCTGTCCACGCGCAACGACGCCCCCACCGAGGCGAGCCGCCCGTGGGACAAGGACCGCGACGGCTTCGTGTTGAGCGACGGGGGCGGCGCGATGCTCCTGGAGGAGCTGGAACACGCGCGCGGGCGCGGTGCGCACATTTACGCCGAGCTCGTGGGCTTTGGCATGAGTGGCGATGCCTATCACATCACCGCGCCCCCCGAGGACGGCGACGGTGCCCGTCTGTCGATGGTGAATGCGCTCAAGGATGCCGCCCTGAATCCCGCCGACGTGCAGTACGTCAACGCGCACGCGACCTCCACCCCGCTCGGCGATAAGGCCGAGACGGTCGCGATGAAGCGCGCCTTCGGCGAGCACGCCAAGCGCCTCGCCGTGAGCTCGACCAAGTCCATGACCGGGCACCTGCTCGGCGCTGCAGGCGTCGTGGAGGCGATCTTCTCGGTGCTCGCGATCCGTGATGGCGTTGCGCCTCCCACCATCAACTACCATACGCCCGACCCGGAGTGCGACCTGGACTACGTCCCCAACAGCGCCCGTCGCATGAAGATCGACGTGAGCCTCTCGAACTCCTTCGGCTTCGGCGGCACCAACGGGTCGCTGGTGTTCCGGCGCTTCAGCGCCTGAGGGCGCGAGCCGAAAGGTGAGTCCGCCACGCGCGCACCCCTCGTCCGCGAGCTCGACGTTCCGCCTGCGGTGCTGCGTCGCCTGGCGGCGCGTTTCCCCGACCGCTATCCGTTGCTGCTCGACAGTGCCGTCTCCGGGCCCTTGAGTCGCTCGAGCGTGCTGCTCGCGGAGCCTGACGCGGCCCTGTGGCTCGGCGCCGACGGACGCCTGGGCGCGCAAGGGTTCGTGCCACAGGGAACGAGCTTCCTCGCTGCGCTCGAGAACTGGTGGCTTAGCGAGCGCAGCGCGCCGCCCGCGAATGCGCACCCCGATACCGTCGCGGGGAGGCTGGCGTTCGAGGGCGGCTGGGCAGTGTTCCTCGGCTACGAGCTGGCGCAGGAAATCGAGCCGCACCTGCTCCTGCCGCGCTCACCACTCCCGTGGCAGGCTTTCGCGCTGCGCACGCCCTGTGCCCTGGTGCACGATCTGGAGCGCGAGCGCGTATTCGCGGTGGCCGAAGCCCACGCCGCGGATGCTTTGGCGCGCATCGCCGGCGAGGCGCGCGAGGCGGCCCTTGATGCGGATGCCCGCGACACGCTGCGCATCGAACAGGTGCACGAAGAGGACCCCCGCGCCTATCTCGCGCGCGTGCGCCGCGCCAAGGAGTACGTGCGCGCCGGGGATATCTATCAGGCCAACCTGTCGCGCCCGTGGGAGGTGCAGATCCGTGGCAGCGCGGCGCACGCGCAGATGGCACCGGCCGCGGCGCTCTATCAGCGCCTGTGCGCCGCCAATCCGGCGCCGTTCGCGGCGCTCGCCCAGTGGCGGGGAGTGGCCATCCTCAGTTCCTCGCCCGAACGGCTGGTGCGCATCGTGGGACGCCGGATCGATACGCGCCCCATCGCGGGCACCCGGCCTCGCAGCCGTCGTCCCGGCGGGGACCGCGACGAGATGACCGAACTGGCGGCGCATCCCAAGGAGCGCGCCGAGCACATCATGCTGATTGACCTCGAGCGCAATGATCTCGGGCGCGTGTGCGAGCCGGGTACGGTGCGCGTGGACGAGTTCATGACCATCGAGTCCTACACCCACGTGCATCACATCGTGTCGAACGTGACTGGCGAGCTCAAGGGCGAAGTCACGCCCATCGGCGCGTTACGCGCGGTGTTTCCGGGCGGGACCATCACCGGCTGCCCGAAATTCCGCTGCATGCAGATCATCGCGGAGCTCGAAGGGGCAGGGCGTGGTGCGTACACCGGCTCGCTCGGCTACCTCACGCGCGACGGCCGCCTCGATCTCAACATCCTCATTCGCACCATGACCCTGAGCGCGCAGCACCTTACTTTTCGGGCCGGCGCCGGCATCGTCGCGGACTCCGATCCCGAGCGCGAGCTCGAGGAGACGCGCGCCAAGGCGCGCGGGCTGCTGGCGGCCCTGGGAGCCCCCGAGTGACGCCGGCGGGTGTCGCGGAGCTGGTGTGGGTGAACGGCCGCGCGGCCGGGGAAGTGTCCGCGCTCGAGCGCGGCCTTCATTTTGGCGACGGTCTCTTTGAGACCCTCGCGTGCGTGGGCGGTCGCGCGCGCTTTCTGCAGCTGCATCTGCGGCGGCTCGCCGCGGGCTGCACGCGCCTGGGGATCGAGGCTCCCGCAGAGGCGACTCTGCGCGCCGAGGTGCAGCAGCTCGCGGCGCCTTGCGCACGCGCCATCATCAAAGTGCTGCTCACGCGCGGCGCGGCCGCGGCACGCGGCTATGCGGTCACGGGATTCGAGAAGCCGACCCGCATCTCGCTGCGCTACCCCTGGCCGCCGGAAGATCCCGGCCTGGCGCGCGAGGGCGTGCGGGTGCGCATCGCCGCGGTGCGGCTCGGAGAGAACCCGGCGCTGGCGGGCCTGAAGCATTGCAATCGCCTGGAGCAGGTGTTGGCGCGCCGGGAGTGGACCGATACCGGGATCGCCGAGGCGCTCATGTTCAGCAGCTCCGGAGCTCTCATCTCGGGCACCCTGAGCAACGTGTTCATGGTGCGGGACGCGAAGCTGTATACGCCGCGCGTGGATCGCTGCGGAGTGGCGGGCATCATGCGCCACGTGGTACTGGCGGCGGCAGCGGACGCCGGCGTGGCGGCCGAGGAGCGCGTGCTGGACTCACGGGAGCTGCTGAGCGCTCAGGAGGTGTTTCTGACCAACGCCCTGATGGGCATCCGCCCGGTGCGTGAGCTCGATGGCCGGCCGCTGTCGCCTGGACCGCTGACGCGCCGCCTGCAGGAGCGACTCGCGCCACTGCTCGAGGCGCGCGATGGCTAGTGGCACGCGTTCCGGACGGCGCCGGCGGCGAGCCCTGTCAGCCGCCCTCGGTGTCCTCCTCCTGCTGGCGCTCGCGGGCGCGGCAGGATATTCCTGGCTGCGGAGTCAGTTCCAGGCACCCGGACCGGCGGCGACGCCCTCGCGCATCGAGGTCGACCCCGGCGCGAGTGTACGCAGCGTCCTCGGCCGGCTCGAGGCGACGGGCGCGGTGCGCAATGCGCGCGCCGTAGAGGTCTATCTGCGCCTGCGCGGCCGTGAGCCGCGCGTGCTGGCGGGCACGTACGAAATACCGCCGCACGCCAGCCCCGGGGAGATCATCGCGCTCTTCGAGCAGGGCAAAGTCGTTCTGGAGCAGCTCACGGTCGTCGAAGGATCGACGTTCGGCGAGTTTGTGGAGGCGCTCGATCAACATCCCTACGTGCTGCATACCCTGCGCGGCAAGGGCCCTGCCGAGGTCATGGCCGCGCTGGGACACCCGGGTGTGCACGCCGAAGGAGAGTTCTTCCCGGACACCTATCGCTTCGCAGCAAACGCTCCCGATGTCGCGATCCTCGGGCTCGCCTACGACAGCATGCAACGGGCGCTGGCCGCGGCCTGGGCGCAGCGCGGCGCCGAGCTGCCGTTCGACACGCCGTACCAGGCGTTGATCCTCGCCTCCATGGTCGAGAAGGAAGCCGCGCTCAAGAGCGAGCGGGCGCGGATCGCCGGAGTGTTTGTCAACCGACTGCGCAAGGGCATGCGCCTGCAGTCCGACCCGACGGTGATCTACGGACTGGGTGAGAGGTACGACGGCTCGATACACACGCGTGACCTGCTCAAGGACACGCCTTACAACACCTACACCCGCGAGGGCCTGCCACCGACGCCGGTCGCGTTGCCCGGACGCGAGTCGGTGCTGGCGGCGGTGCGCCCGGAGCAGACCGACACGCTGTATTTCGTGGCGACCGGGCTCGGCGATGGCGCCCATCACTTCTCCAGGAGCCTGGAAGAGCATAATTCCGCCGTGAAGGCCTATCTCGCACGGCTGCGCACCCAGGAGCACGGCGCGCTCCACAAGCCCGGTGCGGTACATCCATGAGCGCACGCGTGCCCGTGAGCCCGGGTAAGCTCATCACGCTGGAGGGCATCGAGGGCGCCGGAAAATCCACGCTCGCGCAGTTCATGAGCGCCTGGCTTGGGCGCCACGGCATTACGGTGCGGCTGACGCGCGAGCCCGGTGGCACCCCGCTCGCGGAGCGGGTGCGGCAAATCGTGCTGGAGCGCGGCGCGGAGCCCGTGTCGCCGCTCACCGAGACCCTGCTCATGTTCGCCGCGCGCGCCTTGCATGTGCAGAACGTCATCCGCCCGACGCTGGCGCGCGGGGAGTGGGTGGTGTGCGATCGCTTCACCGACGCCACGCGGGCCTACCAGGGGAGCGGGCGCGGAGTGGACGCGGCTCTGATCGATGCGCTCGCGCTCGCCGTGCACGGTGATCTGCAGCCCGACTGCACGCTGTTGCTCGATCTGCCGGTGAGCGTGGGCCTTGCCCGGGCGCGCGCCCGGCCGGGCGCCAGCGCGGATCGCTTCGAGGCGGAGACCGTGGGATTCTTCGAGAAGGTGCGCGCGGGTTACCTCGCGCTGGCGCGCCGCGAACCGCAGCGTTTCCGGATCATCGATGCCGCGGCGCCCCTGGCCGAGGTCGAGCAGCGCATCGCGGAGGCTCTCGGGGAGCTGCAACCGCGGGAGCTGCGGGCGTGAGCAGCCCAGGTGAGGCGGCGATGCGGGCGGTGCCCCTGGCGGGCGGCGCGACTCCCGTGCCACCGTGGACGGCTGCGCAAAGAGTCAGCCTGACCGCCGCCTTCAGGGCAGGGCGCTTGCCGCACGCGCTGCTGATCCACGAAGCCCCGGGTGCCGGCGGGGAATGGCTCGCGACCTGGGCGGCACAGCTGGTGCTATGCCAGAACAGCGCCCAGGCGCCGTGCGGCGCCTGCACGGCATGCCGGCGAGTCTGGGCGCAGCAACACCCGGACCTCAGCTGGCTCCGCACCGCCGAGGACTCCCAGCAGATCCGCATCGAGCAGGTGCGCGATCTCGCGGCCGACCTCGCGCTCACCAGCCACGCCGGTGGCTACAAGGTCGGCATCGTCTCACCGGCGGAAGCGCTCAACCGCTTTGCGGCCAATGCGCTCCTCAAAACGCTCGAAGAGCCCCCGTCCCGGACGCTGCTGGTGCTGGTGACGACCCAGCCCTCGCGCCTGCCGCCCACGGTGCTCAGCCGCTGCCAGCGGCTGCGTGTGGGCGCGCCGGCCCGTGCCGAGGGGGTGGCCTGGCTGACGGCGCTGCGGGGCAGCGGTGACTGGAACGCCGCGCTCGATGTGCTGGGAGAGGCTCCGATGCTCGCCGCGCGCGCCGAGCCCCTGGAGCTGGCGCAGATCGCGGCCGACGCGCGCGGCACGCTTGACGCGCTGGCGAGCGGCAGCGCCGACCCGGTAGCCGCGGCGGAGCGCTGGGCGCGCGCGGAGTTGCCGTTGCGCCTGCGGTGCTTTGAGAATTGGCTCACAGAACATATCCGCCGCCGCGAGCGGGACGGGGTCTTTTTGACAGAAGTGCGGGCTGCCCCCTACTTGTCAGGCGGCGATGCGTTCTTGAATATACGCGAGCTGTTCGGGCTGCTGGACGAAGTGCGGGATTTCCGCGCTACGCTGGACGTACCGTTGAACCGGGGCCTGGCACTCGAGGCTCTTTTCAGGCGACTCGCGCCCGCAGAACGGGCGCCGTGAGGACAGAAGTTTGAGAGCGGGGAACAAACCGGGTCTGCTGACCCTCACCATCAAGGACAAGAGTGCCCTGTATCTTGCCTACATGCCGTTCGTGAAGAACGGCGGTCTCTTCATTCCCACCAACAGCAATTACCGTATGGGCGATGAAGTGTTCATGCTCCTGAACCTCATGGGCGAGGACGAGAAGCTCCCGGTGGCAGGCCGGGTCATCTGGGTCACGCCCAAGGGCGCCCAGGGCAATCAGGGCAAGCGCACCGCCGGTATCGGCGTGCAGTTCAGCGAGCAGGACCGCGGCCAGACACAGAAGAAGATCGAGACTTATCTGGCCGGCGCGCTTTCAGGGGACAAGGCCACGCACACCATGTAGGGGGTGGCGCGGCGCGCCCTAGGGTTTGTCCGCCGAGCCGCCGCGCACCAGCTGCAGCCCGTCATTGCTGCTCAGCCCCCCGGTCAACACGTACGCATCGAACCCGCGCTCCACCAGGATATAGGCGGCGGCGGAACTGCGCCGGCCGGTATCGCAATACACGACGTAGGGCGTGTTGCGGTCGAGCGTCGCGAGCTTCAGGCGGATCAGATAGAGCGGCACGTTGAGCGCGCCCTCGATGGTCAGGGTTTGATGCTCGCTCGGCAGTCGGACGTCGAGCCAGCGGCCACCACGCGCGATGATGGCGCGCGCCTCCTCGGGTGAAACCCACTGCAGGAGCGGTGCGTTCATCAGCTCGCGAAAGTCCTGCTTGTTGAGGCGCATCAGCACCCCATCGGTGGTCATGGTGACGGTGGCGTTGCGCTTGGCTTCCGCGATCAGGGCCTCCTCGCCGAAACTGTCGCCCACGCTGAGCTCGGCGAGCTTGATGCCGTCGCGGCTCAAGGGAGTCTCGCGGGTCACGGCGCATTTGCCGTTGACGATGATGTAGAAATAGTCGCCTTCATCGCCCTGCTTGATCACCACCTCACCGGTGCGACAGGGCACGCGCTGCAGGCGCTGGAAGATCGCCTGAATGTTGGTCGGCGGAATGCGGTGAAAGGCGTTGGTCTGCAGCAGCGTCGTCATCCAGTCGTCCGAGCCCACGCTCTGCAGCTGCGCCTGCAGCTCCGCGACCTCGTAAGTGCCGGTCTGATCCCAGGTGATCATGACGTCCAGCAGATCGCTCTCGATGGACAGGAAGCTGATGTCTTCTACCGCGCGGACCGTTACGCGGCGTGGCAGCTTCGGATACAGCGGGTTGCGCGCCTCGGGCGTGCCGCTACGCAGCAGCGCGATATTGCGCTCGTTCTCGTTCACCTCCACGCTGCCGCTGACCAGCCACACGGTGCGCTTGTCCGTGTCGCCCTGGCTGAACAGCACCCGCCCCGCCGACAAGGTGCGCACACTCACTTTCTTGGCGAGCGCAGCCAGATTCTCGCGCTTCATCGCATCGAGCGGCGCGAAATTCTTGAGCAATTGAACCGACGCTACCTGCTCTTCGGCCATCTCTGCCTGGTGCCTGGCGTGCGTGGAAGCACTGAAAAACAACGCCACACCACGCCGCTGCGGCCGCGGCGCTGTGACTGTCCGATGGTAGCACAGGCCTTTGTGCCCGCCGTCAGGTGAGCTCAGGGCTTGGCGCCGCTGTCGATCGACGGCCAGCCGCGGTCGGGTTGGAAACGCTCCCCGTAGCGTGCGGCAAGCTCAGTGAGCCGCGCCACCACCGCCGGTACGCCGCGCGCACGCGCGTAGGCGAGAGGACCGCCGCGGAAGGGCGCAAAGCCGGTGCCGAACAGCACCGCGGCGTCCACGAGGTCGGGATCCTCCACCACGCGCTCGCGCAGGCACGCCACGCATTGGTTTACCAGAATGAGGATCAGGCGGTCGATCAGATCCGGCGGCGCCGCGGCGGCGGGTGCCACGGGTTTGACCGCCTTGCCGTCCCGCCAGACATAGAATCCTGCGCCGCTCTTGCGGCCGAGTTTCTTCGCGGCCAGCAGCTCGCGCAGGCGCGGCACTTCGGAAACCGGGCGGCCGAGTCCGCGTGCGATGATCTCGCCCACGTGAGCGGCGACATCGAGTCCCACGACGTCGGCGAGCTCGATCGGACCTACCGGCATGCCGAAGCTCACCGCCGCTGCGTCGATCACCGTGAGCGGCACGCCTTCCTCGGCTGCAAGCATGGCCTCATGCATGTAGGGCGTGAGCACGCGGTTGACCATGAAGC
This sequence comes from Steroidobacteraceae bacterium, assembly GCA_041485725.1. Classification (GTDB taxonomy): domain Bacteria; phylum Pseudomonadota; class Gammaproteobacteria; order Steroidobacterales; family Steroidobacteraceae; genus 13-2-20CM-66-19. The sequence continues at coordinate 13,782 of JBGPKC010000029.1, read as the reverse complement.
CCGGTGCGCTGCGGCACGGCAGGGGCAGCTTGTCGATGCGGCGCGCAAAGCCGGTCGCGGCCTGCACCGCGGCCGGGTCGGTGTGATCCGCGTGCACGATCTCGATGAGAGGCATCTGCGGCACCGGGTTGAAGAAGTGCAGCCCGACGAGGCGCTCGGGGCGGGCGAGCTTCGCCGCCAGGGGCTCCAGCATGAGACTGGAGGTATTGGTCGCCAGCAGGGCCCCCGGCTTCATGCGTGGCTCGAGCTGCGCGTACAGCTCCTGCTTGGCCTCGAGGTTCTCGAAGATGGCCTCGATGACGACGTCGGCGCCGGGCACGCCCGCGCCGGCGACGTCCGCGCTGAGCCGCGCGCGGGTGGCGGCGTTCTTCGCCGGATCGCGTAGGCGCTTGTCGAACAGCTCCTGCGCCCGCTTCAGCGCCGGCTGCACGTACTCGATGGCGCGATCCTGCAGCGTGACCGTGAACCCGCGCAGCGCCGACCAGGCTGCGATGTCCCCGCCCATGACGCCGGCGCCCACCACATGCACATGCCTGATGTCGGCTGCGCTCTTGCCGCCCGCGCTTTTCAGGCGATCCTGCAACAGGAACACGCGCACGAGGTTGCGCGAGGTTTCGGTAGTGAACAGGTGCGCAATCGAGCGGGCTTCGGCCTCGAACGCCTGTGGCCCGTGTGCGCCGAATCGCGCCCACAGGTCAATGATGGCGTAGGGGGCCGGGTAGTGCTCGCGGGGCGCGCGCCTGGCGACTTTAAGCGTGAGCGAACGCCTCACCAGCGGCCGCAGCGGCGCGCTGCTCAGCAGGCGCTCCTGCCACGGCGCCCGGCGCGGCGCGGGTGCCGCGAGCAGCCTCTCGCGCGCCGCGCTGCGCAGCTCGGCCTCGGGAACCAGCCGATCGATGAGTCCCAGACGCAGCGCCTTCTCGGCGCGCACTGGCTTGCCGCTCAGCATCAGTTCCATGGCCGGACGAACACCGGCCACGCGTACGCTGCGCACCGTACCTCCGAACCCCGGATGAATGCCCAGCAGCACCTCCGGCAATCCGAGCGACAGCCGCTCATCGGCGACAGCCACGCGGTAACGGCAGGCGAGCGCGAGCTCCAATCCCCCGCCGAGGGCGAAGCCGTGAATGGCCGCCACGGTCGGACAAGGCAGCGCTGCGAGGCGATTGAGCACCTGCTGGCCGCGGCGAATGAGCTCGTAGCCGCTGGCGGCGTCGGTGATGCCGGTGAATTCCTTGATATCCGCGCCCGCGACGAAGCCGCTCTTCTTGGCGGAAATCACCACGACCCCGCGCGGCAGATCCTTCTCGAGCGCTGCGAGCAGGCCATCGAGCTCGCTGAGCACGCTGCCCGAGAGCACGTTGGCCGAGCTGCCGGGCTTGTCGATCGTCAGCCAGGCGATACCGTCGGAATCACGCTCCAGCCTCCAGGATCCGGTCGCCGTGTCGTTCATGATGTCAGGCCGCCGAGACCGCGCGCGCCGGGGCGCTGGCGCGGATCTGGAAATCGCACACCAGCGGGCGATGATCCGAGAAGCGCACGTCCGGCACACGGAAGTCCGTGACCTCGATGCCTTCGCTCACCAGGATGAAGTCGAGCTCGATGCGCGGCACGCGCGCTGGAAAGGAGGGGAGTCCTGCGGCATTGGCGCTGCGCAGACCCGCCGCGCGCATGAAAAGGTAGATCTCGTGCGTGCCCCAGAAGGTGTTGAAGTCACCCGCCACGATCACCGGCTTCGCCGCCTGCACGACCAGATCGTGCAGCGAGCGCAGCTGGTATTGCCGCTGCCGGAACTTGAGCGACAGGTGCACGAGGAACACGCACACGTCCGACAGCTCCAGCTCGATGATCAGCCGCTTGATCCCGGTATCGAAGTAGTGGAAGCGCTCGCCATGCACGTTCGGCGCGGACAGGAAGGCGTTGCCCTGCTTGCGCACGATGGGCATGAGCTGGTTGATCGAGCCGGCACCGTACTTGCACTGGAAGGTCGAATAATGGCCCAGCTGTCCGGCGATGTGCTCCGCCTGGTTGAGCATCCCGGTACGGATCGAGCCGCTGTCCACTTCGACCAGTCCGACGACGTCCGCGCGCTCGGAGCGGATGAACTCGGTGATGCCGCTCAGCACCTTGCGGTTGCTGCGCAGGTAACCCGCGCCCGGCACCGGCAGGTGAAAGGCGGGCCCGGTGCCGGTGGCGTAGCGGATGTTGTAGACGAGCAGTCGCACAGTGGGAACGTGACCTGGCAGGAGCGGCGCCGCGGGGTCCTCATTCTAGCCCGCGGCGCTGCGGCCTGCGGGAGAGGCGGGGGCTGCCGGCGCGCGAGTTTCCCCACGAGCGCGCTTGTGCGAGACTCCCGCGGGTGTCGCAGAGCAATCCAGTCCGGATCTTCGTCACGCACGCCTGGGAGAACAGCGACGACTATCTGCGCGTATTCGAGTACCTGGAGAGCCAGCGGAATTTCTTCTATCGCAACTACAGCACGCCTGAGCGGCGCCCGCAGGGCGACAAGGAAGCGCTGCGCGAGAATCTGCGCCAGCAGATCACACCGGCCGAAGCGATCATTGCCCTCTCGAGCCTCTACCAGGCGCATCAGGATCTGCTGACCTTCCAGTTGCTGTACGCCCAGGCGAGTCACAAGCCCGTGATCCTCCTGAAGCCTTTCGGTACGCCCCAGGAGGTACCCAAGGCGCTCCTGGATCTCGCCGACGAGGTCGTGGAGTGGGATGAGCGGGCGCTGGTGGACGCGATCCGCCGCCAGGCGCGTCACGAGGAAACGACGCGCTGGGATACGATCGAGTTCAAACTGGACTGAAGACCCTGCGGCTCCGCGCCGTACAGCGAGATCACCTGCGGCACACTTTTGCGCAGCTTGACCCGAGCGCCGGCGGAGCCGTTCGCGAGCGCGCCGTCCAGCATCTCGGGCATTGCCGGCGCCGTCTCTGCGCGCGCCAGGGCGGCAAACAACCGCACCACGCTGCAGGCCACGTCGTCGGCTTCCTGGTTCGACATCTTGCGCACCGTCGCGCGCACCGCGTCCTCGCCGCGCAGCGGGCGCCGGCGCGTGAGCGCATCGTGACAGGCGCGGAACTCCTCGCGCAGCGCATCGGGAAGCTCCTCGGCGTTCACCAGCGCGAGGTGATTGCGATAGGCGTCGGCGAGACGGTCCTTAATAGGACCCGAGCGCGCGAGCGACAGCGCGGCGCCCTCAAGCTGTTCCCAAGCAGTGCTCATCACTACCTCGGTGACGCCTCTTCCGCATCGGGGTTCGTCAGGACGGAGCCTGCGCGGGGGCGGCGTCGGCTAGTTCTTGTTGTGCCGGTGGGGTCGGAATCCAAGCTCACTCAAGCGGCTGCACCCGAAATATAGCTCAGACTCTAGAAAAAAAATACGCCGTGCATCCTTGGCGGCGCGAGCTGCACTTAAGCTGCGGTGCCAGGCACTTACGGGTGACCTCGCAGGCGTCTAATCTCGCGTGTTACATCAATATGAGATCGTATCTACATGATTGTTATTGACTAATTCGCCCAGCAGTACACCGCAGTCTGCGTGCCGGTCGCAAACTGCTGCCCGGTCGAGTCCACCGCGAAGGAGGTGCATTGCGCGTCGTTGACCTGGCTCTGGCCAGCGACCGGGGTCGCCAAGACCGAATAGGAGGGAGCCGCCGGGGGATTGGGAGCGCAGGCGACGGCAGCAGGCGAGCAGACGGTCAGGAAGTAGTAGCCGTTGCCAACCGGATTGCCCGCGCCGAAACCGGTGTACCCCAGGTTCCCGGGCACGGCCGTATAGGCGGCGGGGTTGGTGCTGAGATAGCGCTCTTCCCGTGCGGCCAGGTCCAGCAGGGCGGTCTTGGCCTCGGTGCGGCGCGACTGGCGAATGTAGCTGATGTACGAGGGGACGGCTAAGGCGAACAGGATCGTCGCGACGGCCACGACGATCATGAGCTCGATCAGGCTGAAGCCCCCCCGCGGGCGGGATGAGCGTGCTGCGGTTCGCAAGTGCATGGTGCCTCTCTGTCAGGTCCTAGCGCAGTTCGACCCAGGTCAAACGGCGGCCCGTGGTATTCGGCGGCAGGTTCAGTCCCAGCGTGCCGCCGAGGATGTTGTTGCCGTTGGCGCCGCCGCCGCTCTGGACCTGGTTGGTCTCAAACACGAGGAAGCGCGTGCCGGCGGCGTTGCCGGTGATGAACGAGCTGCCGGTCGCATTCGTCTGCATGGCGATCGCATGCGCGTCCGTGTACTTCGGATTGCTGTTGACCGCCGAATTGGCGGCCTCGCTCGGGGGCAGGAACACCTGGTTGAAGGCTGCTCCCGTCATGGCCGAGAGCACGTAGGTGAAGCCCGTGTCCGACTGGTTGGTGCACGAAGTAGGATTGTTGGTCGCCGGTACGATCGAGTTCACGGTCAGCGCCTGCGACACGAGTGCCGGGCTGTAAATGATCTGCTCCTGGGTGCCGGGCAGATTGATGTACCAGCCGAACTGCTTGTTGCCCGAGCAGGTCGCCAGGGTCGCCCAGCAGACCGTCGCGTTGGTGGTGATGTCGCGGTTCTGAGTCGTGGCGTCGATGGTCACCGTCTGCGCTTGCAGCTTCGCCAGCGTCAGCGTGTAGGGCGAGGCAAGTCCCGTGTTTGTACGGGTCAGACTGGCGTACTGTGCGCTGGAGAGGCCGTTCCAGCCGGCGGGGTTGCCCGCTCCGGGGCCGAGGCGGCCGCCATCGGTGGCGCTGAGATTCCAGTCCCAGACGCCGTAGAGCGCCTGCGTGCCACTGGTGTAGATCGCGGGATTCGTGTTGGTAAGCGGAGTTTTCTGACCGGTTCCGAACAGCAGCATCAGAAACTGCTGCATGCCGGTACTGGGCGCGCCGGAGGCGGCCACGATCCCGGTGGTGATCGGCTGGCCCGCCGGAGTCTTGAACACGGGCCCCGGGGTGAGCGCCCAGTTCGCCTCGCTGCTGCTGGTCAGGTCAAAGCGCCACAGGTTGCCCTGCAGGTCGCCCGCATACACGTAGTCGGTGATGTGGTCACCATCCAGATCGACGGGTGAGGCAAAGGCGATGCCATTGGGGCTGGCGGCGTTGCCGGTGCCGGTGCTCAGGTAGTAGACGGTCTTCGCGGCCGTGGTCGGATCGATGGTCATGACGAAGATGCCCGCATCGCCCGAGGTGCTGCCGTATCCATTGCCGAAAATCACCGCCCACTTGCCATCGTGCAGGCGGCGTATCTGCGGGGTGCCATAGGTGTTGCCGAGCCTGCTGCCGCAGCCTGCCACGTTGGTGCAGGCGATGCTGGCCGAGGTCCACTCGCCGATCACGAGGCTCGAGGCATTGGCTTCGGTAAAATTGCCGGGCGTCGGGTTGGTGACATCCAGCGCGAAGATCGAGGAACCGCCCGGGCCCAGACCGCCGACGACCCACGAGTGCCACGCATTGCCGTAGAACAGGTCGCCCGTGCCGGGCGTGGCGTCGACGAAAAAGTTGTGCCCGTACTGCGCGTTCGCGAAATCCACATTGGCCGTGGCGGAGTGAATCGTCTGCACAATGGCGCCCGGCATATACGCCAGCACTTCCTGGCCGTCGTTGCCGGTAGCGACGAAGTTGCCGTTCACGTCGTAAGAGCCGCTGCGGAACCCATGCAACAGGCCATCGTTCCCGCCGACATACACGACGTTCATGCGGGTCTGCGTGGCGGTGACGTACTGGGTGTAGGTCTGCGCACTGGCACCAGCCTCCGGGATGGTGGCCGCCGAATACAGCCGGTCGCTCCACGTCGCCGTATAGGGCGACACCGGAGGGCCTACCCAGGTCGGGCTCGAGTCGATGATGTCGCCCAGTACACTCGTGCGTGGGCGGTACAGCCCGACGCCGGAGGTGTTGATTTCGTTGCTGCGGTCGCCGCGCAGGTAGTTCAGGCGGTTGGCGTTGTAGGGGAGGGTATCTCCCGAATCAATGACCGCCTGCTGGCCACCGGCGGGACTCGAGGTCAGGTTGCCCCATTCGAAGGGAATACCCGAAGCGCCGTTCCACGACAGCATGACGCGGCTCGCCGGAGCCTGGGCTGGGATCACGCCGGCGGCGCCGGTGGTCAGGCAGGTACGCCCGGCGGCCACGCCCGTCAGCGCGCACGAGGCGTCCCAGTTGGGCGTCGCGGCAATGATCACATTGCCGAAGCTATCGAATCCAAGGCCACTCGCGGTGACGCGGCCGGTCCAGCCGCTCGGGTTGTAGAAGGCGAAGTAGGCCTGAGCGCCGGTCTCGAGCTTGGCGGACTGCTTTTCGCTGGCGCCCGCGGAACTGGCTGCGGTGGTGGCCGGATCGGCCTTGAAGCACAGGATCTCGTGAATATTGGTGCTGCCACCCGTGGAACCGGCGAAGCCGAACAGGAAGTTGGCAGGCAGCGCTCCGTTCGAGGCGCTGATGCTCTGCCGCGTAATGACCTGCTGATAGGACCCGCCATTGATGCTGTAGGACAGGCTCAGCAGACCGTTCTGGCTGATCCTCAGCTGATAGAAGATCGGCGTCGCCGCGCCGCGGGTCGCGGCCGCCTCGTTCGCAATCTGCGTGGCCGCGGGCAGCTCGACGTAAGCGTTCGGGATCGGCGCGTAGTCATACAGGGGCACCGTGACGCCGCCGACCTTGACGGCTTTGCCGGTCAGGTAGTTCCACTCGACGCCGTTCTGACAGGTGGCCTGCACCGCGGCCTGCCGCTGTGCCGTCGTGAAGCTGTTCGGGTAGACGGCCGGATAGTTGGCGTTCAGCCACGACCAGGCGATGTTGCCCGCGCCGCGCAGGCCTATGCGGTTCGGCTTGTAGCCATAGCCCAGCGCACTGTTGTCGCCGGTCGCGTTGTTCGAACCGACGTAGCCGGGCATCAGGGCCGTGCCGTTCAGGAAGTTGCCGTACTCGTCTATTCCCAGACCCAGGTACGCGCCGATCAACCCGTTGTAAGGCGGGTTGGCGTTCGAGCAGGTATAACCCAGGCTTCCGCCCCAGGAGCCGAGGCCATTGCCATCCCCATTGGCGGTGCCGGTGATCGTGGCGGTATTCAGCTGGCTGGCGTCCATCAGGTAGAAGCTGATGCCGTCCGCACCGTCGCGGCCCGCCCCGCCGGAGTCCCCGAGATAGGTGATCGTCTTGAAGGTGACCGAGATGCCCTGACCGGTCGGGAAGGGTGCCGTCGACACGATGCCGCCGTTCTGGCTGTAGCCTCCGGGGCGGCCGTTGGTGAAGCGCAGTGCACCCTTGCCGACCGGGTCGGGAAAGGTGCCGTTGAAGCCACCCACCAGGTTTTCACCGTAGTAACTGTTCTTGATGGTCGTGCAACCGGGCACCTGGCCTCCGGTGCCGCCGCTTGGTTCTACTCCGGTAGCGGATCCGGCGGTCAGACACGCGCCGTTAAAGAAGTACCAGCTGCCCGTGGTGCTCGCGCCGGTGAAGTCTTCACTGAGTGCCGCTTGCGCCTCGACGGCCAGGGGCGCGGCGAGGGCCACGAGCCCGGCCAACACGGTAATAAAGCTGTTGCGGTTGATCACAAACCACCTCTGTTAACGACGCCCTGCGCGACTTCGTAAGTACTCTCGACGACTGCGACCGTGCCGGCCGCGCTCCCATAACCGTAAGCATCAATCTGGTACGCCTCGCCGGCGCCGTCGCCCGCAACGCCTCGGTCGGAAATGTAGAAGGCGGGCGCGGCGAAATAAGGCGGATCACCGTTCGTGCCGGCCACGCCGGGCACGCCCATGGTGGGGGGTATGTAGGTGACGCCAAGCGCCCACGGAAGCGGAACCTGCACGATCAGCGAACCTGCTGGCAGGCCCGTGGCATTGGGCAGTGTCTGGAGGCAGATCTCCCCCTGCCCGAGATTCGCACTGAGCACCGGAGCGGCGCAGGCAACCGCGCCGACGGCGGTGTTGTTGCCCTGAGTCAACCACCACTCGCCGTACTGCTGTGCGCTCACCGCGGCATGCAGCGCGCGGTCTTTCTCGCGCAGGTTGCCCGCGATCCTCTCCTGGGTGCCGAAGCTGCGGAACATGCTCAGCGCCAGGATGGTGATGATGAGGAGCAGCAGCAGGCTGGAAATGAGCGCTACGCCACGCTGTACCGCCGCCCGGGGTGAGGTCTGCGCGTTCACGTGTGCACTCCTGCGCGCGCCATGACTTCGATGACGCGCTCGAAAATGATGGTGCCTGGCTGCCCCGGTTGCCCGGCCAGCGGATTGGTGAAAGTGAGCACGATCCTCACCGAGCTGATGTTGAGCCAGTCATTGCCGTTAGGTCCCGCGAGAAGCATCTGGTTGGCCGTCAGGTAGGTGTCGACGTTGTAGTCGACGACGGCGGGATTGCGCTTCACCCCGTAATAGATCGTGAGCCCCTGCACGCCGGTGACGAGCGTCAGCGGGGCGTTGGCGGCGGCGCCGATCGTAAGCGTACAAACCAGCTGTCCGGGCACGGCGCCCACAGGGGGTACGACGGTGAACACATTGGTGTAGAGCTGGCTCCCCGGGGGGGCGGCGGTGTTGCTGCTGCCATCGCACAGGATCACGCCGTCGCCGTTGGCGGTCCGATAGCGCACACCGATGCTGTCGGTGGCGCCCTGGGTGCCGGTGAACGCCTGTCCCACCTGGTAGGCGCCGGCGGCGGGCAGGGCGCTGCCTGGTGTCATGCCAAGAGGGTCGGGGAAGTATCCGCCGGCCTGGATGACATCGGTGAGGACCGTCATGGCGAAGCGCTGCTGGTCCTGCAGTTGCGCGAGCGACTGCTGGTTGGCGTAAGTGGCGCGCACGTTCTGCAGGATGGTCACCAGACCGGCCAACAGGAACAGCGCGATGGCCACGGTGACCATGAGCTCGACCAGGGTGAAGCCGCGCTGCCCGCGCGCCATACGCCGGATCGTCGTTGAGTGACGCGAGCTCATGGTTCCACGTACAGCGTGTAAGTCGGGAGCGCCAGGGCGACCGTTTGCTGCTGGGCGATCGCTACGGATCTCTCGTTCCAGCTGATCGTGATGGTGCAGCTGGGCGGGGCGTTCACGCCGGGGTTGGCCGGACAGCTGATGGTAGCCGTCGGATTCGGCAGCATGCCGGCCATGTTGTTGCTCCATCTGGCGAGGTCAAAGGCCGCGAGCGGCAGCGCCGCGCATTGAGCCCCGAAACAGGCGGTGAGGTTCGTCAGGTCAGCCGTCGCCTGCACCGCAAGTGCCCCATCGCTGGAGGTGATGACACCCGTCGCACTCAACGCGGCGTTGAAGGGAAGAGCGGTGTTGGCCCAATACTGTCGATTGGAGTGCATCGCCGAGGCGAGGCTGGCAGCCTCGATTGCCGCCAGCGAGCGAAGGCGAGCCGTGGTCGTGTTGGAGAGGGAGAGTGCCTGCATCTTGGCGATTCCCAGCATACCTACGCAGATCACGATGACGGCCACCATGACCTCGACCAGACTGAAACCGCGCGAGCGGGCGTTGGCTGCTGTGCGTTTCATCAGCATGTCCCCGGGTTCTTTGTGTGCGTCTGGGTACCCAGCGGCGTGGCGGCTGCGATTACCAGGCAGCGCGTCCAGGTCCCATTTACCGTCGAATCCTGCAAGGTGATGGTGGTGGTGAGAAAGCCCGCCGCCGTCCTGGGAAAACCTTCGCGGTTGTACGTGATCGCGGTGACACCGTTAGTGGCGTTGAAGGTGTCGGGAATTCGGCCCGTGAACGCGCTCTGTACGCGCAGCACGGTCTCACCGGCGTCGACGGTCCCAACGTTGTTCGGATCGGAGAACACGATCCAGCCGCTCGCCCAGGCGGTGCCCCCGGTGCACGCTGTGCCGTTCGTCGAAACGCACGTGGTGACCGTCTGGCCTTCCTTGATGGCTTCCGAGCGCGCGTACTGCAGATCCCCCAGAAGGCCGTTGACCTCCGCGGACATGCGGTACGAGTTGGTGACGTAGCGATAGGAGGGCACCCCGATGCTCAGCAGGATGGCGACGATCGCCAGCACCACCATCAGTTCTGTGAGCGTAAAGCCCGTTTGCCGTTTCATGGGGCGGCAATGTACTGGAGGAGGGGCCCGGACAAACCGGCAGTGCGTCACACGTACCGGGCCGATCCGACGGACGGCCTGTAGGGGGCTCTGGGCGGTCGGACGGGGGCCACATAACGCCCCGAAACGGGCTCAGGGGGCGACTATTGAGCCGTCGGACCGTTCACACGGCGATGGTCTGCAAGGCCTCGATCAATCGATCCATGGCGTCGAGGGGGGTGTGCAGGTGAGGGGCCACGCGGATGCAGCTGCCACGGATGCCCACGTAAACGCCTCGCTCGGCGAACGCCCGGGCGAGATCCGGCGGCAGGCCGCGCTCCGAGCTCAGCCCGACCATGTGACCGGCGCGTTGCGAGTGTCCGGGGGCCGTGAATCCCCACGGCTCCGCTCGCGCAACGAGCTCATCCGTCCACGCTCGCAGCTGTCGGTGGATGTGCTCTGGCGTCCATTCTGCGATCTGGGAGAGTGCCTCGAGCGCCATGGGCACCAGGTAGAACTGCGCCGACTCGCCCTGACCGAAGCGCGCTGCGCCCGGCTGGTAGTCCGGTGTGTAGTCCACCAGGCTCGCGAAGTTGTCGCTTCCCGCACGATGCAGCCACGATTCCTCGAGGGGCTCCCCCTGGGCATGCCATCGTTCCGCGACGTACAGGTAGCCGAGGCCGTAAGGCCCCAGCAGCCACTTGTAGCCGACCGAGACCAGGAAGTCCGGCTGAAAGTCCCCGACATTGAGCGGGCTGGCACCGAGCGATTGGCTCGCATCAACGACCAACGCCGCGCCGTGCCGCCGCGCCGCCTCCCCGACGCGCGGCAGGTCGACCAGACAGCCGTCCGTCCAGCGGCAATGCGCGACGGCGACCACTGCGGTGCGGCGGTCGATCGCGGTGACGATCGCGTCGGTGAGGCTCGCCTTGCCTGCCGGGCGCACGCTGCGGATCTCGGCGCCGTTGGCGTCCGCGAGCCGGCGCCAACTGTAGTAGTTCGACGGATACTCCTGATCGATGACGACGATGTTCTCGCCCGCCCGCAGAGGTATGTTACGCGCGGCGGCCGCGATGCCGTAGCTCACGGAAGGCACCAGCGCCGCGCACTGCGCGGGCGCCGCGATCAACCGCGCAAAGGCGCTCGCGAGCGCTCGCGCATCGCGGAACCAGTCCGGCGTGTGGATGTTCCAGGGTGCGGCCATCCGATCGACCGCCGCATGACCTGCCGCCGTGACGCGCTTGAGGCGCGGGGCAATGCTGGCGCAATTCAGATAGACGACGCCATCGGGCACGTCAAAGGCATCACGTGCCGACGGAGGAGGGGTCCCGGCCGCGGCGATCTCTCGTGCCATGCGTGCGCTTTCGTCGGGCGAGAGCGGGGCGCTAGTGTATGGGACGGATCACGCGCGTGCAGCAACAAGAGTCGGCATGATTCGAGCGGCGAGGCTCCCCGGCCGACCCGCGGTGCGCGCAGGTCGAGCCGGGGATCCGCGTCGGCTCGGCGGGCGCCTACGGGCGCCTAATCGTCGTCGAACGGGGGCGTCAGGCCGGTGAAGTCGCCGACCACCTTGGCGTCATAGGGACCATTGAGGCGGTTGAATCCGTCTCCCGGCGTGTTGAGCACTCCCTGCTGGAACACGATGTCCTTAGCGCGAGTGATCTCGATGACGCGGTTGTTGAACTGGTCGCTGATGAGCGTGTTGCCATTGGCCAGGCGGACGGCGCGCGTCGGCAGCGGAGCGGAGTTGGTGCCGGACTCCGTGTCGGTGCGGTATTCCCAGACGACCGTGTCCGCGCCATTGACCTCGACGATGCGATTGTTGTTCGCATCCGTGATCAGCGTATTCCCGTTGCGCAGCCGGCTGGCGAACGCCGCCCCGTTGACCGTGCCTGCAGCGGTGAACTGCCGCACGAGCTGCTTGCCTGTCGTCACTTCGATGACGCGGTTGTTGAACTGATCCGCGATGACGATGTTGCCCCGGTCGTTGAAATCGGCCGCCATCGCTGCAGCCCGGGGGGCGGTTCAGTGCAAGATGCGTCGACCGTTCCCGGTACGGTCTCGGTACGGCCCAGCCTTAGTTCCCGAACTCCCTCGACGTAGCCGGAGCGCCACTGCATGAAATGGTTTCGACTTCCGACACTATTGTCCTGGTGCGTGTTTGTGTTGGCGCCCTGGGGCTTCGCTCGTTGCCCGGCAGCTGAGGATCCCAGGCTTGCAGCTGCGATTCCCGCGATCCAGGTATCCATTCGGAAGAGCGGAGCGGACGTTGGCGTGGCGTTTCGCACTCTGGATGGCGGGGCGGAATGGCTGTTCCGCGCCGATAAGCCGTTCCACGCTGCCAGTACCATGAAGGTTCCGGTCCTGATCGAGCTTTTCCACCAGAGGCAGCAGGGAAAGCTGACCCTCGACGATCCTCTGCGGGTGAAAAATGAATTTCGTAGTCTGGTGGACGGCTCGATCTACACGCTCGATCCCGGTGATGACTCGGAAACGGATTTGTACAAGGCTGTTGGAGAGACGCGCACGCTGGCACAACTTTGCGAGCTCATGATCACGGTCAGCAGCAACCTCGCAACGAATCTCCTGCTCGAAAAACTCGGCGTCGACGCTATCCGCGGCACGGTTCATTCCTTGCGTGCGGACGGCATGAATGTCCTGCGCGGTGTCGAGGACGACAAGGCGTTTAAGCAAGGCCTGAATAACACCACGACCGCTCGTGGGCTTCTCCAGCTCCTCGACGCGATCGCTCGTGGGCAAGCCGTGGATCAGGAGTCCTCCCGGCAGATGATCGAAATCCTCGAGCGTCAAAGCTTCAATGACGGCATTCCCGCCGGGCTTCCCGCAGGCACGCGCGTGGCGCACAAGACCGGCGAGATCACCAGGATTCACCACGATGCCGGGATCGTTTTTGCGCCCAGGCCATTTGTGCTGGTCATTCTCGTGCACGGCCTCGCTGGCACCAAGGACAGTGCAAGGCTCATGGCGGATATCACCCGCCAGCTCTACCGCGCTACGCAATAGGAGTCGAACGCTCTCGCACGAGTTTCGCGAACGTGAGATTTGTCACACGCGGTGGGCGGTCCAGGAAGGTTCACCCCCATTTCACATAGCATCCGGGAACTTCACCGGACCAGCGTCACGCCTTTAGAGAGCCAGGGCGGCAGCTCGCATTACGTGGAATCTGTCCACATCTTGGAGGTCAATGGTGTGAAGTACATCCGCCGCCACAACGCCACGAAATGGCGAATATGACCTCGTGAACGCACGGCACATCGACCGCTTAAATGGGTGGGAGCACGTCCGATGATCCCGCTCATCTTCGCCATCTTCGGGGACATGGACTCCGCCGCTGTCGCCGCGCTTACCTCCGCGCGGGACGACTGCCCGCGGCAGTATGAGTGTGGCGGCGTGATCTATGAGGACTCGGAGCGCCACTACCACGTGAGCGCGCCGCTGACCTCCCACAAGCACTTCGGGCTGGATATTCCGCAGTACACTGAAGGCAGACCCGAAGGCTGGCGGATCGTGGCGGACTATCACACGCACATCTGCTCTCAGCACAACCGCCTGTTCGCGAACTTCTTCTCGCCTGCTGATGCGATTGTGAACCAAGCCTTCCACACCGTGGGCTACATGCTCAGCCTCTGCGACGGCAACGTGAGACGCTACGACCCCTCGCAGGACGACCAGGATGATGAGGTTGTGCACTTCACCAGCGGGCGGGAGATCTACCTCACCTGTGGGCACATCTCGGGGTGGGTAGAGCTAGAGGTAGAAGCCCTGTAACTCT